>JAZOOE010000244.1:0-18694 GCA_045654865.1 Acutalibacteraceae bacterium
TGTATATATGCGGATTGACGTTTTTGTCAATGAAAACGAGTTTTTTGACTTCCATTCTTGTAAGATAAGTGTGAACGGTATTTCGGCTCCAGGCAGTTTCCTTTTTCATCCTTTCAACAATTTCACCCAGCTCACTGCCGCCGGTTTCCCATAAGACCTCGAGAACTCGCCATTCTTTTTCAGATAAATTCATTTGTTTGTCCTCCTACAATTGTAGTATCTGATTTAATACTACAACTGTAGGAGGTAATTGTCAATACTTTTATGAATTTTATATCTGCATTTTCGCTTCTGGAATTGACAATTAACGTATTTTTTTATACAATTCTATTATTATTTTTCTAATGGAGAGAAACGAATGAAAGAAAAGAAGAGAAAAATACGGCAAAAGGCGTACGTTATAAAAAATACCGCCTTTATGCTCGGATGTGCCTTTAAGTGTGCACCCTTATCGTTGCTTATAATTTATATTGCATATATCACCGAGAATGTATACTATTCCGTTGTTATAAACGTTATGTTTCTTGAAACAGCCTTGTCTATTGTAGAGGGTAACGGAACGTTTACGGATTTTTTATGGCGAATGAGCCTTATAGTTGCAGGAAAGCTCATTGTTGACCTGCTCGGATATATAGATTTCTATACGGTCAGAACAAAGTTTGAAATAAAATGTGAAAGCTATATTAACGGACTTATATTCAAAAAGGCTCAGCAGGTTGAGCTTGGCTGTTATGAGAATCCCGATTTCTTTGATAAATATAACCGAGCAACCTGGGTTGTCGAAAAGGGTGGCTTCAAGAGAATAATAGAGGGCTCGGCATGGACTATCGGATCCTTTATAAGTATAGTTTCTCTCGTATTTTATCTTGTATCAATAGATCCGTTCCTTCTTGTTTTTATTCTTTGTCCTCTTGTCGTTATCGGTTTCAGAGTTATAAAAAATAATGTTGAGCTTGAAAAAGAAAAGGAAATGACACCCTTTGAAAGACAGAAGGATTATGTAAGAAGAACCATTCTGCTCAAGGATTTTGCCAAGGAGATAAAAACGACTAATATTTTTGTTGTAATTGATAAGCGCTTTCGCTCCGCAATTCAGAAGAATATTGCAGTTATAAAAAAATACGGCTGGCGAATTGCTCTTCTTGAATGTGTGTCCGATTATTTCGCAGAGATTATTCCCGTGACGGGCGGCTTTCTTTACGGCTGTTACAGACTTATAGTTCTTGAAAATCTGCCTGTTTCCGAATTTTCCGTTCTGGTTTCTGCGATCACCACCTGCCGTAATAAACTTAATCATCTTGCTCATTATTTTGCAATGCAGCAGAAGCATTGTCTCTGGGTACAGAATCTCAGAGAATTTCTCGAATATGAACCGCGTATAAAGGACGGCGCCGTCGAGCCCGGTGAGTTTGAGAGCCTTGAATTCAGAAACGTTTCATTCAGATATAAGGAGGATGGTGACTATATTCTCAAAAACGTCTCTTTTACCATTAATAAGGGTGAGACGATTGCCGTTGTCGGACACAACGGTGCAGGTAAAACAACTCTTTCCAAGCTTATTATGCGTCTTTATGACGTAAGCGAGGGAGAAATACTCTATAACGGCGTAAATATCAAGGAATATAACGTAAAGCAATACCGTGAGAGATTTGCCTGCGTTTTTCAGGATTATAAAGTGTTTGCGCTCACCGTTGCCGAAAACGTGCTGAAAAAGGAAGTAAAGCCCGAGGACAAGGAATTTGTTATAAAGGCTCTTAAAATGGCGGGAGTATACGAAAAGATCTCGTCCTTGCCTAATAAAGAGGATTCCATGATGACAAAGGAATTTGATACTGAGGGTGCGCTTTTGTCGGGCGGAGAAACCCAGAAGCTTACGATTTCGGGACTCTTCACGGGCGGATTTGATATTGCGGTGCTCGATGAGCCCTCGTCTGCTCTCGATCCCGTTGCCGAAAGCAAAATGTATGATGCCTTGCTTGAGGGAACCCGCGGTAAGACGGTAATTTATATATCGCATCGTCTGTCAAGTGCGACACGCTCTGATAATATACTTGTTTTCAATAACGGAGCGCTTGTTCAGTCAGGCGCGCACGACAGCCTTATTGCGAGCGGCGGAGAATACGCGGAAATGTTTACGCTTCAGGCTTCAGGCTATACCGAGGAGGTGGCATCCGATGAGAAATAAGACTCAGGAAAAGAAAAATGAGCGCTCAAATGCTTTAAAAAACTATGCTTATATGTTGAAATTCATCGGTAAGCACACTCCTTTTATGCTTTTCGGCTATATCTTTTTTGATGTGCTTGCCAATCTTCCGTGGACACTTTCAAACGTTGTGCTTCTGAAATACATAATAGACGTTGTTACAGAAGGGGAGCGATATGAAAGAATACTTTACGTTCTGCTGGGCTTCGTTATTTTTGTTGTAATAACAAATCTTTGCGTAACTGTTTTTTATGAGGTATCCTTGCCCAAGCAGAGAGAAAAGCTTTATTTCAGTATGTATAAAACGATTTACGAAAAAGCGGCAAAGATGGATTATGAGGCTTATGATAATCCCAAGTATTATAATGATCTTGTGCTTGCTATGACCTCGATGAATGAAAGAGCAAATATGGTTTTGTCCAATACACAGGATATTATAAGTAACGTTATAGGTGTTCTTACTATCGGAACGGTTATAGTTACGATCGATCCTATGTGTCTGGTGTTCGTATTTCTGTGCGTTGCAATTATGACTCCCGTGGGAAGACTTATTGCAAAGGTCAACGTTGACAGGACAGAGGCTATGACGCCCTATGACAGAAAAAATCTTTATTTCAGCCGAGTTTTTTATCTTCAGGATTATGCTAAGGAGCTTCGTCTTTCCAACGTAGGAGAGATGATTGAAAGAAGATATAATAAAAATGTATCTGACAGAATAAGCATTATTTCTCCCTATCTCAGAAAGCAATGGCAGCTTTATTTCTGTCAGGAGTCGCTTCCTATGACTCTGCTCATTTATCTCGGTATAACTCTCTATATGGGATATAAGGCTATCGTTACAAAGGAAGTCGGAATGGGAGATTTCGCGGCTACATTCAACGGAGCGGCGTCGATCAGTAACAGCGTTTTTGCCATAACCAGCTGGTTTGCAATTTCATTCAGAGAAAACGGCTTGTACGTTGAAAAATTCAAGCGCTTTATGAATGCAAAGGAGAAGATCATCAACGGAACGGATAAGACTGTGTATGAAAAGCCCGTCACCATAAGATTTGAAAATGTTTCCTTTAAATATCCCGGAACCGAAAAATACGTGCTTAAAAATATAAATCTCGAAATTACACCCTATAAGAAGATAGCGCTTGTCGGATATAACGGAGCGGGAAAAACTACTCTTACCAATCTGCTTCTTCGTCTTTATGACGTAACGGAGGGTGCAATTACGATTAACGGCAGAGATATAAGAGAATGGGATATTAAGGAATATCACAAGAATTTCTCTGCTGTTTTTCAGGATTTTTCTCTTTTCGGTGCGTCTCTCGGAGAAAACGTATCGATGGATGAAGAGTATGACCGAGATAAGGTAAACGAAGCTCTTGAAAAATCCGCCTTTTCAAGAGAGCTTCCCGAGGATACGGAGAGTATTCTTTTAAGAGAGTTTGACGATAACGGTGTTTCCTTGTCCGGCGGCGAGGCACAGAAGATTGCCGTGGCAAGAGCCTTCTATAAAAACTGTCCCTTTGCGATTCTCGATGAGCCCAGTGCTAATCTTGATCCTAAGGCTGAATTTGCGCTTAACCGTGCTATGTCGGAAGCCGCAAACGATAAAACCGTTCTGTTTATATCCCACCGCCTTTCAACAACGGTTATGGCAGATGAGATATATATGCTTGAAAACGGTGAAATAGCGGAGCACGGCTCGCACAGCGAATTGATGGAGATGGACGGAAAATATGCTTATATGTTCCGTCTTCAGGCAGAAAAATACATTAAACAGTCAAATTGATGTTGATTTAACACCGTTAAGTTTATATAATGTAATTGTAATATCACAGAAAGGAGAAACGATATGAAAAATGTTTTAAGTATAGCTTTGATTCTTACTGTTCTTGTTTGCGCATTTGCTGCCTGCGGAACTCCCGTTGAAGAGAAGATTGCAGGAAAGTGGACATATAATGAAACGGTGCTCGGCATAGTAACAGAGAGAACCTACGTGTTTAATGCTGACGGTACGGGAACAGCTCCCGGAGAGCTTACGGGAGATCTTATTCCTCTTGATATGAAGTGGTCAATTTTTGAGGATCAGCTTACAATTGAAAAGAGCATCAGCAAGGATCCCCTCAGCTATAAGTTTGAACTTAAGGGTGACACTCTTACTCTTACAAAGGCTGACGGCACAACCATCACTATGACAAGGGTAACAGCTGAATAATTAATTTTCATTAAAAGAAATCCGCCTCATTCGTGAGGCGGATTTCTCGCTTAAAAGGTCGGATTGCAGAGCATCCGACCTTTTTGTGATTATTGAATTCTTTTTAAACGCTTTTTGCTATATCAACAGCTTCCTTGCACTTTTTTGCAATTTCATCGGGAGTGCCCTTCATCATCCAGCTGCCGCCGACGGCAAAAATCTTTTCCCATTTAAGGTATTCTGCAAGGTTTTCATCAGAGATACCGCCCGTGGGTAAGAATTTTACATGGGGGAATGCTGCTGCAAGGGCCTTCATTGTGGGAAGACCGCCGTAATTTGAGCAGGGGAAGAACTTGATTATTTTACATCCGTAGGAAATTGCCGTCATAACCTCTGTGGGGGTTACGCATCCGCCAAGGTAGGGGATTTCCTTTTCGTTACAGTAAGCTGCTACTTCCTCAGAAAAACCGGGGGATACTATAAACTTTGCGCCAAGGTTAATTGCTTCCTCGCACTGAGTCTTGTTGATAACAGTTCCTGCCCCCACGAGCATATCAGGGAATTCCTCAACTGCAATTTTAATTGCTTCGCCGGCACAAGCAGTTCTGTAGGTGATCTCTGCAATAGGAAGACCGCCCTCAACCATAGCGGCAAGCTTCGGACGAACCTCATCAATGCTGTTGAAAACAACAACGGGAACTACCTTATACTGACTTATAAATTCATTTGTGTTCATATAATTTTACCTCTTAAACTCCGCTGTAGGCATTGAAGCCGCCGTCAACGGGAATTACTATACCTGTTATAAATCCGCTTGCTCCGTCATCCGCAAGGAATAAAAGAGAGCCGATAAGCTCGCTTACGTCACCAAATCTCTTCATAGGAGTGCCGGAGAGGATTTTGTGTGAACGGGGAGTGGGATTGCCGTCCTTGTCAAAAAGGAGAGCTCTGTTCTGATTTCCTACAAAGAAGCCGGGAGCAATTGCATTGCAGCGGATTCCCATAGGAGCAAAGTGTACTGCAAGCCATTCGGTAAAATTGGAAATACCTGCCTTTGCAGCAGAGTATGCAGGGATTTTTGTAAGAGGATGGTATGCATTCATTGAGGATATGTTAATGATGTTACCGCCTGTTTCAAGCATATCCTCTGCAAAAACCTGAGTTGTAAGGAAAGCGGAGGTGATGTTGAGGTCAAAAACGAATTTAAGACCTGCTTCGTCAAGATCAAAAAAGGTTTTTACGTCCTCACCGATATCGGGAGTCATATATTCGTTATCTGTTGTAGCCTTGGGATTGTTTCCGCCTGCACCGTTTATAAGGAAGTTAACCTTGCCGAATTTTTCATTGATAACAGCCTTTGCAGCCTTTATTGAATCCTTTGAAAGTGCATTTGTTTCAATTGCAAGTGCATTTTCGCCTATTCTGTCGGCAACAGCTTTTGCCGCATCATAGTTTATGTCAAGGAGAGCAACCTTTGCACCGCAAAGAGCCATAGCCTCTGCAAACTGGCTGATGATTGCACCGCCAGCACCCGTGAGTGCCACTACCTTACCTGATAAATCAACGTTAAAGGGAAGTTTCATTTTATTTCGCTCCTTTTTCTATTGCTTCAAAAAGTCCGTTTATATAACAAGCACCGAGGGCTCTGTCGAAAAGACCGTAGCCGGGCTTGCCCTGCTCGCCCCAGATGTTTCTGCCGTGGTCGGGACGTACGTATTCTGTGAAGCCGCCCTCTACAAGAGCCTTTACAATACCGTAAATATCAAGGCTACCTGCTTCTGTAAGATGTGCCGTTTCTCTGAAATCAAGCTCGTTTGAATATGCAATGTTTCTGATGTGTGCAAAGTGGATCTTGTTTCTCTTGGAATATTCGTATGCCATCTTTATGAGATCGTTATCTCTGCCGGCGCCGAGAGAGCCCGTGCAGAAGGTAATGCCGTTGGTGTCATCGGGAACAGCGGCAAAAAGACGCTCGTAATCCTCAGCGCAGGAGATGATTCGGGGAAGGCCGAAAACGTCCCACGGCGGATCATCGGGGTGGATAGCCATATTTATTCCCACCTCGTTACATACGGGGATGATCTTATTGAGGAAGTAAACAAGATTATCAAAAAGCTGCTCGTGAGTCATATCCTTATAGCTGTCAAGAAGAGCATTGAGCTCATCTGCGGTATAGCTTTCATCCCATCCGGGGAGAGAAAGATTTTTTGGATCAAGACTCATAATTTCCTCATGGTTGTAGGAAAGAGAGTTTGAGCCATCCTCAGCTACGGTTTTAAGGTTTGTTCTGAGCCAGTCAAATACGGGCATAAAGTTATAGCAGATGCACTTTACGCCGACCTCTGCAAGCCTTCTGATGTTCTCGCAATAGTTTTCGATATATTCGTCACGGCGGCCTCTTCCCAGCTTTATATCCTCGTGAACGGGTACGGATTCAATAACCTCCATTTCAAGACCTGCCTCATCGCAGGACTTTTTGAGAGCGGCTATTGTTTCTCTGCTCCATACGTTGCCGACAGGGGTATCATATACGGCTGTTACAACGCCCGACATACCGGGAATCTGCTTGATTTTTTCAAGGGATATGCTGTCATTTGGTCCGTACCAACGGAAAGTCATTTTCATGTTGCTTTATCTCCTTATCTGTTAACTCGGGCGCTTCCGCCTTTAACAATATTTTCAACCTCTTTGAGAACTGCCGTTGAGGTATCACCGGGTGTGGTCATGGCAAGAGCGCCGTGTGCGATACCGTAATTTACGGCCACGCTTGCATCATCATAGGTCATAAGACCGTAAATAAGTCCCGAGGCAAATGAATCGCCGCCGCCGACTCTGTCATAAATTTCAAGAGCGGGAAGCTCCATTCCCTTGAATACCTCACCGTTTGAATATACCATAGCACTCCAATCATTTATTGATGCGGAGCGGACGGTTCTCAGCGTTGTTGCAATAACCTTGAAGTTAGGATAAACCTTTGTTACCTCTCCGAGCATTTTCTTGTAGCCGTCAATGTTCAGCTCCTTGAGGTTTTCGTCGTTGCCCTCGATTTCAAATCCGAGGCAAGCCGTAAAGTCCTCTTCATTTCCTATCATAACGTCAACGTAGGGCGCAATAGCCTTGTTGACCTCCTGAGCCTTTTCCTTGCCTCCGATGGTCTTCCAGAGAGATGGACGGTAGTTGAGGTCATAAGAAACGATTGTGCCGTGTTTTTTTGCAGCCTTGACAGCTTCAATCACAACCTCTGCTGTGCTTTCTGAAAGAGCTGCGAAGATGCCGCCCGTGTGGAACCATCTTACACCGAGTGTTCCGAAAATGTATTCCCAATCTATATCACCGGGCTTTAACTGAGATATTGCGGTGTTACCTCTGTCAGAAACTCCGTTTGCGCCTCTGATTCCAAATCCTCTTTCCGTGAAGTTAAGTCCGTTTCTGACGGTTCTTCCGATGCCGTCATAGGGAACCCACTTGATAAAAGACGTGTCAACGCCGCCCTGAAGAATGAAGTCCTCAATAAGCCTTCCCACGTCGTTGTCTGCAAAAGCGGTTACAACGGCTGTCTTAAAGCCAAAGCAACGGCGCAGACCTCTTGCAACGTTATATTCGCCGCCGCCCTCCCATGCCTTGAAGGAGCGTGTGGTGCGGATTCTTGTATCACCGGGATCAAGACGAAGCATAACCTCTCCCAGTGCTATCATATCGTATGTGCAATTTTCCTTTTTGCGAAGCTCGATCATAGTTTTCTCTCCTTAATATTCTGAAATTATACGAAGCCTGTTTACGGCTGCGTACGCTTTTTGAACGAATTGCTCCATTGAAAGCTCCCTATACTTGTCGCCGTGTTCATTTGGCAGATCAAGCTCAAGCATAAGAGTTCCCTGATAATTATAAGCATTGAGCAGCTCGGCGGTTCTCTTAAAGTCTATGCTTCCGTCAAAGGGAATGAGATGCTCGTCCGCATTATATATCATATTGTTGTCGTGAATATGAGTCGTAATACATCTGTTGCCGAAAAGAGGCATATATTCTCTTCCGTGGGCAAAGCATTTTTCATGCCCCACGTCCCAGCAGAATTCCACTCCGGAACCCTTCGGGTAAAGCTCAAGTATGGTTGCAATATTGCCGAGCTTTCTTTGGTTTTCAACGGCAAGCGTTACATTTTTGCTGCGTGCGAATTCAACAAGAGAATCAAAATACTTCAGTCCGGCATCCGTTACGGGAGGACAGTTTTCTTTTGAGCTCAGATGGATTATTACGATACCGATTCCGTTTTCGTTTGCAAGCTCGACGGAGTGCTTCAGCTTATCGGTTACAGCCCTTGCGCTGTCTGCGAACCATAATCCGTTTATTCCGTCAAAGGGTGCGTGAAGAGTTTCATAGCAAAGTCCCGTCTGCAAGCATTTTTTCTTCACGAAAGAAATGAATTTTTCATCGTTTCCGCAGGTGAAAATACTGTTGAAGCCTGTACGCGCAACGTATTCAATATATCTTTCCGTGCCGAAAATAACATCGTCCGAAACGTTGATTCCTATATCTCTCAAAATATCACCTCCGAACGTTATCCGATTTATTTTAACATTCATTTTTTTGTGTGTCAATGTGTATTGTCATATAAATATTTTTTTTATTAAGAATCATTATAATAGAGCGAACAAAATGAGAGCCCTTGCAGGGGTATTACCTGCAGGGGCTCTTCCGATTTTATGTTTTTCTGATGTTAAGCCTGCTTTTTGGATGCATTTGCCTTTTCAAGCCATGCATAGGATAATTCAATAGCAGCACAAAGACCTCTTTTTTCACTCTGCTTGACTATCATTTCCGTGGGAGGGATTGAGGGATCTGTATTGATAAGACGGATAAATACCTTATCTGCTACCTTAACGCTTCCGAGGTCACGTGTTGTAAGTATCGTCATCATAACGGTGAAGGGATCATAGCTGTTACCGAAATAAATGGTGTTGTTGTTTCTTACAAGCGGATAGCCTTTATATGTCAAAAATTCTTCATTCGCCATAGTATACTTCCTTTCGGTTTATTTGTTTTCTTTGAAATAGTTTTCTACGAAGAAATGTAAAAGATCCTTCGGATCAATTCTTGTTGCCAGTTTGCGGGCATCCTTATGAGAAGTGATGTATGTGGGGTCCTCGGTTTTGAGCCAGCCGACAATCTGCCATATAGGGTCAATACCTCTTTCGATCATTGCATCATAAATAGCCTTTAATGCTGTATCAAGATTCTTTTCCTCGTTGTTGTCAGGCAGCTTGATGTGTCTTGTTTCTCCGGCCATAAAAGCACCTCCGAAATTGAAAAAACTTCAAATAATAATATATATTATAGTCATTTAGAAAAAAAATACAAGGGGAAAAATGAAAATTTTTGTAAACAGAAATATAATATTCAAAAAAATATATGCTTTTTACGCTGTGAAAAGATATTTTTGTTGTCTTTGTAAGCGATACTGCCGGAATCATAGGAAAATGCTATTGCAATTTTGACGGATTTATTTTATTATATTCTATATTATCGTTTATTGAACGGAGACGTGAGAATTATGAGTCTTGATGCTTTGAACAGCATAAAATGCTTCATTGTTGATATGGACGGTACCTTTTATCTCGGAGAATCCCTGCTTCCCGGCGCTAAGGAGTTTGCGGAATGTGTTGAAAAAAGCGGAAAAAAATTCTTCTTTTTTACAAATAATTCATCGCATAACGAGCAGGCTTGTCTTTCCAAGCTCAGAAGATACGGTTATGATGCCGAGGATGGCAGTGTTATCATATCGTCGCACGTAACGATCGATTTTCTTAAAAGAAACCGTCCCGGAAAAACGGTTTATCTTCTCGGAAATGAAAATCTTACCGGTGACTTTATTAACGCCGGAATCACTCTGACGGATGAAGATCCCGATATCGTGGTGCTCGGCTTTGATACGACGCTTACCTATGAGAAAATAAACAAGGCGGCAAACTTTATTGCGGCAGGCAAGGAATATATAGCAACCCACCCCGATAACAACTGTCCTCTCAAGGACGGCTTTATGCCTGACACGGGCTCGATGATTGCAATGTTCGAGCGCTCAACGGGCAGAACCCCGGATCTCATTATGGGTAAGCCCTATGCATACACCGTTGATTACGTAACCAACAGAATCGGCTGTAAGAGGGAAGAGGTTGCCTTCGTAGGCGACAGACTCGAAACGGATATTGCAATAGGCGTGAAAAACGGCCTTAAGGCTTGTCTCGTGTTTACGGGTGTTACGACACCCGAGATGTATGAAAAATCGGATATAAAAGCAACAGCAGCTTTTGCAAATATCGGTGAACTCGGAAGAGCATTAATTTGAATTGGAGGAAAATAAAAATGGCAGACATCAAAAGATCTTGGTACAAGGAAATGTCCGTTTATCAGGTATGGCCCCGTTCATTCTGTGACGGAAACGGAGACGGAATAGGCGACCTTAAGGGTGTGCTTTCAAAACTCGACTACATAAAAAGCCTCGGAGTAGATGCAATATGGTTCTCACCTCTTTACGTATCTCCTCAGAAGGACTACGGATACGATATTGCAGACTACCGCAATATTCAACCCGAATACGGCACACTTGAGGATTTCAAGGCGGTTCTTGACGGTGCTCACGAAAGAGGCATCCGTGTTATTATGGACCTTGTTGTAAATCACACTTCCGATCAGCACGAATGGTTCCTTGAGAGTAAAAAGGGGGAGGACAACCCCTATCACGACTATTATCATTGGTATAAGGGAAAGGGAAAGAACGGCAAGCGTTATCCCAACAACTGGATGTCTACCTTTGCAGGCAGAGCATGGGAATATGACGAAAATCTCAAGAAATATTATCTTCACCTTTTTGCAATAGAACAGCCCGACCTTAATATGGATAACCCCAAGGTCCGTGAAGAGGTTAAGGATATTATGAAATATTGGCTTGATATGGGTGTTGACGGCTTCCGTGAGGACGTTATCACGTTTATTTCAAAGCCCGCAGGTCTTCCCTCAAGCCCCTATTGGTTCCCCGTTGCAACAGGCTTTGAGCAGTATATGCACGGTCCTCACCTTGATGAATATCTTACCGAATTCAAGAGAGACGTGCTTTCAAAGTATGATTGTATGACAGTAGGCGAAGCCCCCATGATGACCTATAAGAATGCTCTTAAGCACATCACAGAGGGCCCCGATCAGCAGCTGAATATGATGTTCCATTTTGAGCACATGGCTGCGGACTGCCTTTTCTACAGCTGGTTCAAGACAAAGTTCAATCTCAAGAAGCTCAAGAAGGTTTACACAAGATGGCAGGAAAACCTCTACGGCAAGGCTTGGAATGCTCTCTATATTGAAAACCACGACCAGCCCAGAATTATCAACCGTTACGGCAACACAAAGTACAGAAAGGAAAGCGCAAAGATGCTTGCCGTTATGTATATGTGTCAGTGCGGTACTCCCTTTATCTATCAGGGACAGGAAATCGGTATGCTTAACTGTCCTCTTGAGAATATTGAGGATTATACAGACGTTTCAACGATCAACAACTATGGTGTTGCAAAGTCACTTCTCGGTGAAAAGAAGGCTATGGAGCTTGCTCACTATGCATCCCGTGACAATGCAAGAACTCCCGTTCAGTGGAGCGCAGGCAAGAATGCAGGCTTCACAACTGCAGACGAGGCTTGGTTCCATATCAATCCCAACTACACAGAGATCAACGTAGAAGAAGCAGAAAATGATCCCAATTCAATTCTTAACTTCTACAGAAAACTTATCAAGTTCAGAAAAGAAAACGATCTTATGATCTACGGCTCATATAAGGAGCACTATAAAAACAGCAAATCTCTTTACGTTTATTCACGTCACCTTGATAACCAGAAGGCTCTGGTTGTATGCTCATTTGATGAAAATGCTGTTGCCTTCAAGGCTCCCGAGGGCTTTGATCTTTCAACTGCAGAGCTTATGATAAACAACTATGAATCCTGCGGTGAGGTAAATAACGGCTTTACTCTCAGACCTTACGAGACGAGAGTTTATATGTGGAAATAATTTCCGGAGGGCGCAGAAATGGCAATAATCAGAAAAGAAGCTTATTATACTTCTTCAAACTCAATAAACAAGGTCAGAGCTCTTATCTGGCAGGATGATTCGGTGCAACCCGTCGGTGTCGTTCAGATAGCTCACGGCGTAGCGGAGCACATAGGCAGATATGATGATTTTGCCCGCTTTCTTGCGGCAAACGGCTTTGTTGTCTGCGGTAATGATCATCTCGGTCACGGAAAGACTGCGGAGTTTGAATCGGAGCTTGGCTTTGTATATGAGGGCGACAACGTTAATATGGTGAGGGATATGAATACGCTTCATAACATTATGTCAAAGCGTTTTTCCGGACTTCCTTATATAATTTTCGGTCATTCTATGGGCTCTTTTCTTGCAAGAATTTATTCTGCCGCCTTCGGAGAAAGACTTTCGGGTGCTGTTTACTGCGGTACGGGGCAGGTGCCCCCGGCCGTATCGGCTCTTCGCGATCCTGTTGAATCTCTTATGGATAAACTGTCAGAGAATTCGGCGGCACCCGCATCTGTTACAAATCTTTTCGGTAAGCTCACCAAGAAGATGCTCAAGGGCGACAATGACTACGCCTGGCTTTCAAGAAATGAAGAGAATATCAGAAATTATATTGCCGATCCTCTTTGCGGCTTTCCCTTTACAAGCGCGCTTACAAAGGAGCTTATCATTCTTGCCGTAAAGGCAAGTGCGCCCGATTGGGCATCAAAGCTGCCTAAGGACCTTCCCGTGATGCTGATTTCAGGCGCAAAGGATCCTATCGGTATGTTCGGCAGAGGTGTTCTTGCTGTTTCGGATGCTCTTGTGAGCGTGGGTATTGAGCCCGAGGTCATTCTTTATCCCGCAGACAGACACGAGATACTCAATGAGGCAGATAACGAAAAGGTGTATGCCGATATTCTTAAATTCCTGAAAGGAATAACCGATGAAACAGACGCTTAAGACTCAGAGCGCTTCACGTTACTGTTTTCTTGACGCTGTCAGAGGCATTTGTATTCTGGGTATGATTGTATATCATACCCTTTTTGATATTGTTGCCTTTTTCGGTGCGGATATTAATGCGACAGCGCTGTTCATCATTGATATAATAAGAGACCTCGGTGCATCCTGTTTTATTTGTCTGTCGGGTATATGTATGCATTTCGGACAGCGTCCGTTAAAGCGTTTTCTTACGATTTTTATTGCGTCAGTCATTGTCAGCGGCGTTACGTTCATTGTTCTGCCCGAGCTTCCCATAATATTCGGAATCCTCACGTTTATGGCGTTTGCTTCTCTAATAATGATCCCGCTCAGGCGTTTTTTTGACAGAATGCCTGCGGAGCTTATGGCTCCCTTGTGCTTCGTTCTCTTTATTCTATCCTTTGAGCTTGCAGACGGATATGCGGGCTGGTACTCGTTCAGGGTATTTGAGATTCCGGAGCTTTTTTACCGCAACTATTTTACTGCGTTTCTCGGATTTCCCTTTATAGGCTTTGCTTCATCCGACTATTATCCCGTTTTTCCGTGGATATTTATGTTCTTGTTCGGATTTTTCCTTTGGAAGCTTATCTGCAAAAGCGACAGACTGCTGAGGTTTATGCGGATAAGAATTCCCTTTGTAGGGAAGATAGGCGAATACAGTCTTTATATTTATCTTGCACATCAGCCCGTGATAATGGGTGTGATTATGCTTTTGGTGTACGTTATTTTGTAAAAAATCCGTCACAAACAAGAGTTTTTTGCAGTTTTTGTGGATTTATACAAAACGGATATTTCTTTTTTAAAAAATATTTCCGTGTTTTATTGCCGTAGCTATTGCAAAAATCAAAAAAAAGTTTACAATATTATTGTGGTTTTCGGTCGATTCCCGAAGACTGTAAAAATAAGACGTCAAAAAAAGGAGAATTTCTTATGCCGGTTTATACTGATGAATTCAACACCATTCCCGCAGGTCCTCTTGGTATTCTTCCTCTTCCCGGATGCGAAGAGCTTGCTGAAAAGATCGATTCTTATCTTGTTCAGTGGAGAGACGAGAGAGAAAGCGAGCACAAATCCACTATAGCTTTTAACGGCTATGAAAGAGATTCTTACATTCTTAAGGCTGTTTTTCCCCGATTCGGAACAGGCGAAGGAAAGTGCACACTCAAGGAATCCGTAAGAGGTTACGATATATACATTCTTTGTGACTGCTTCAACTACGGTGTAACACACGAGGTTTACGGTCACGTCGTGCCTTATACCCCTGACGAGCATTATGCAAACCTTAAAAGAGCAATTGCGGCTATGACGGGCAAGGCAAGAAGAATAACCGTTATTATGCCTATGCTTTATGAGGGCAGACAGCACAAGAGAACTGCAAGAGAGTCTCTTGACTGTGCAGTTATGCTTCAGGAGCTTTTTGATTACTACGGAATTGATAACATTATCACTTTTGATGCTCATGATCCCAGAGTTATGAATGCAATTCCCACAAAGGGCTTTGAAAACGTTTACACAACGTATCAGATGATCAAGGCCCTTGTTAACAATATTGAAGATCTTAAGATCGATAAGGATAATCTTATGATCATCTCTCCCGATGAGGGCGGTGTGAACAGAGGCGTTTACTATTCCTCAGTTCTCGGTATTGACCTTGGTATGTTCTACAAGCGCCGTGACTATTCAAGAGTTGTAAAGGGCAGAAATCCCATTATTGCTCATGAATTTTTAGGCTCAAGCCTTGAGGGCAAGGACGTAATCGTTGTTGACGATATGATCTCCTCAGGTGAATCAATGATAGACGTTGCAAAGCGTCTTAAGGATATGGGTGCAAGAAACATTTACGTTTGCTGTGCATTCGGTCTCTTCTGTAACGGTCTTGAGGCTTTCGACGAGGCATACAATAACGGCTGGATAAGCAAAGTGTTCACAACGAACCTTATCTATCGTTCACCCGAGCTTCTTGAGAGAAAGTGGTTCTGTGAGGTTGATCTCTCCAAGTACATCTCTCTTATTATTGATGCACTTAATCACGATATGTCCATAAGCTCACTGCTCAACCATGCACAGCGTATCAAGCCCTTCCTTGAGCAGAAAGGCTACGATATCAAAATTACAGACTAAATGAACTTTTTTGCCCGGAAGCGTTTTCCGGGCTTTTTTTGAAAGAAGGTAAAATTATGAGCTATTCACAGTATGTAAACATAAAGCAGGGAAGTGCTTCCGTGCATCGTTTTTCAAACGGAAATACACTTCCTCTTATTCAGCGTCCCTTTGCTATGTGCGCTTTTGCGGCACAGACGTCGAGCCGTGACAGCTGGTTTTTTCACCCCGATGCAAGAAGCCTTGAGGGTGTAAGAATCACACATCAGCCAAGCCCCTGGATTGCGGACTACGGCACCGTTGTTTTTATGCCTCAGAAGAGAAGTCCTATTTTCAGTGATAACCGATGGTCGGGATACAGACCGGGGGAAGCTGTTATGACTCCCTCTTATATGAAGCTTAATTTCCTTAAAAGCAGAAGTGTTTTTGAAGTAACACCTACCGAAAGAGGCGGTGTAATAAGAGTCTGCTTTGATGACGCAGAGGAAAACTGGTTTTCGGTTCTGCCCTTCAGAGATTATTGCACCTATGAATACGTTCCCGAGGAAAATACTCTTTATGCCATTGTAACCAACTGCAATGATGATAAGGCAGTAGATTTTAAGATGTATACCGTGGTTAAATT
The DNA here is from genome assembly GCA_045654865.1 of Acutalibacteraceae bacterium. Lineage (GTDB taxonomy): Bacteria > Bacillota > Clostridia > Oscillospirales > Acutalibacteraceae > RUG806. The sequence continues at coordinate 16,138 of JAZOOE010000244.1, forward strand.
TGCCGACGGTCAGATTTGTGCCGATGAAAATATTGCAGGTACAGATAAGTGCCACAGCGTTACAAATAACGTAGCGGGAGATATGGTGGGAATTCACCTCAAGGTAAAGGGGGACAAGGTTGATGCATTTGTTGCAACGTCCTATATAAGCTTTGAACAGGCTAAGGAAAATCTCAGTCAGGATACAAAGGGAAAGTGCTTCGATTGTATAAGAGCGGATGCAGAAAGAATATGGGAGGAATATCTTTCCCGTGTGGAAATAGAGCCTGTTGATGAAAAGCAGATGAAAACCTTCTATTCTTGTATGTACAGAGCATTTTTGTATCCCCATAAGTGCTATGAGATAAATGCAGCGGGAGATATTGTTCACTATGCTCCCTCAAGCGGTAAAATTTTGCCCGGCGTAAGATATACGGACAACGGCTTCTGGGATACCTACAGAACCTGCTATCCCTTCTATGCGCTTGTTGCAAAGGATGAATACCGTGAAATGTGCCGCGGCTTTGTTAATGACTATCTGGAATGCGGATGGCTTCCTCGCTGGCCATCTATAGGTGAAAGAGGCTGTATGCCCAGTACCCTTATTGATGCGGTGCTTTGCGATGCCGCCGTAAAGGGACTGATGGATAAGCAGACTATGGAGCAAGCACTTCAGGGGATGCTCAAGCACGCAAACGTTAATTCCTCTGATGATGACTACGGCAGAAGCGGAGCCGAAAGCTACGTTAAGCTTGGTTACGTTCCCATTGAAGCACACAGAGAAAGCGTTAATCTTACCCTTGATGCAGCTTACGGTGACTGGTGTATTGCAAAAATTGCCGAGCTTCTCGGAAAGAATGATATTGCAAAGGAATATTATCAGAGAGCCGATAATTATAAGAATCTTTTTGATAAAGAAACGGGCTTTATGCGTCCGAGATTCCTTGACGGCTCATTCCGTCCCGACTTCTGTCCCATTGCCTGGGGCAGAGATTATACGGAGGGCTCCGCATGGCAGAATTCCTTTGCCGTGCCTCATGATATGGAGGGACTTGCCAAGCTTTACGGCGGAAGAGATGAGCTTCTTAAAAAGATCGACGAGCTTTTCGCTACTCCTCCCGCTTATGAAAACGCAGGCTACGGCTGTGAAATTCACGAAATGACGGAAATGGCTGCTGCTGATTTCGGACAGTGTGCAATTTCCAATCAGCCAAGCTTCCATCTGCCTTATATTTATTCCGAAATGGGTGACGTTGAAAGAACGTCATATTGGGTAGAAAAAATGTGCAACGAAGTGTTCTCATATGAGGATGACGGCTTCCCCGGTGACGAGGATAACGGTTCAATGGCCCTGTGGTACGTTTTCTCTTCTATCGGAATTTATCCCTTCTGCCCCGGAAAAAATGAATTTGTAAGAACGAAAAAGCTTGTAAGAAGCGTTAAAATTCTCGGAAAGAGCTTTGATGCAGACAGCTTTGAAGGAAATAAAATTTCTTATGATTCATTAATTTAACGAAATACCCTTGAAAACACTACCCGTTATGTGCTATAATTGCTTGAAAAACCGAAAAATCTAAATTACAAAAAGGAGACTTGAAATGAACGATAACAATTTGTATGAGGATGAAATTCTGGATGAGGAAGAGCAGCAGAATGAGGAAAATGCAAACGGTTCGGGAAAGAATACTGCATTTGTAAGAATATGTATTGCAATAATGGTTATTTTTGCCGTTGCAATAATTGCCCTTGTTTCCGTTCTTATCGGACTCAAGCAGGATAAAACAGAGGAAACCACGGTTGACGAGACAACGACTCTCCCCGTTGAGATAACTACCTCGCCTGAGGAAAGATATGACGTTGGACAGTATACCGTAAACGTCGGCGGAACAGGTACTCTTAATCTCCGTAAGGAGCCCACAAAGGATGCAGAGCAGCTTATTTCCATTCCCCACGGCACTCTTCTTAATGTTATTGAGATCAAATATGATGCCGAAGGCGACGCAAAAACTCAGTTCTGGGGCAAGGCAGAATATCTCGGCTGGACAGGTTGGGTTTCAATGACATATCTTGTCAAGGCTTACACAGAGGGTATTGTTACTCCCGGTGAGGTTACGACTGCCCCCGTAGAGACAACAAGCTCCGAGGTAGAAGCAACATCTTCTGCGGAAGCTACCTCCTCCGAGGCAACAACTGCAGCTCCCGAGGTAACGACCTCAGCAACAGAAAATACTACTGCTTCAAATGCAGGCGGTGCATATTCCACAGGTAAATATACCGTTGATGCACAGCCTCACCTTAATATGCGTGAGGATCACAGTGTAACTGCACTTGCAATTGCACAGATTCCCGATAAGTCAGAAATTACTGTTGTAGACGTTTATTACGACAGCAATTCTACAGACAGCTATACAAAGTATTGGGGTAAGGTTACATACGGCGGTATCACCGGCTGGGTAGCAATGGGTTACCTTGAGTAATGATGAATTAACGGCGGCTCCTTAAAAAGGAACTGCCGTTATTTTTGGTGTCTTTAGACGTGGAAATAAACCCCCGGTTCTACCGGGGGATAATAAAAAGC
>JAZOOE010000245.1:0-18009 GCA_045654865.1 Acutalibacteraceae bacterium
TGTAACGGGAGACTTCAATTTCTCAAAGGGCTCAGACACCTATAATGCTATGATTAACGGCAAATTTACTGATGTTTCGGATGTGGCAGCAGAAGCGGATTCCGGCGGCACCGCTCACGGCTACGGCGGCGGCAACGGCGGCAACCCCATTGACTTCATCCTCATCAACGATAAGGTCTCTCAGGTTTACACATATAAGGTTATGAGAGAAAAATATGACGACCGTTATCCCTCCGATCATTATCCCATTTATTCGGATATGGTATTCGGAGACTGAGCACAGCTTAAAGACAGATCGGAAATTAATGCTTTTCCGGTCTGTTTTTTTGTATCTTAAAAATCATTTTGGGGAAATTTCAACAAAATATCTCCGCATTATTTTATTTGATTTTTCGGCTCTTATGTGTTATATTTAATTTATATATAACCGAAAGTGAGTGATCATATTGGCAACGGAAAAAAAGCCAAAGGAAATAAACACACATCCTAACAGAATCGGAATCAAGGAAGCGGCAGGCTATACCATCGCAGAAGCAGGAAATATGTTCAACCTTACGTATATCTCGGGATATCTGAAGCTGTTTATGACAGACGTTCTGAAGATTCCCGCAGCGTGGGCAGGTGTTATGCTCATCATCACACGTCTCTGGGACTGTATAAACGATCCTATCTGGGGTGCTATGGTTGCAAAGAAGCCACCGACGAAGGACGGCAAATTCCGCCCCTATCTCAAATGGGTATCTATCCCTCTGGGCATTTCAACAGTTCTCTGCTTCCTCCCCTACAACAAGCTTACGACAAACACGACGATTCTCTTTGTTATTGCACTTGTAGCATATACCTTCTACGGAATGATGTATACGGGAATGAACATTCCCTTCGGCTCACTTGCGTCGGTTATAACCGACGATCCCAAGGGCAGAACGCTTCTTTCCACCTTCCGTTCAATCGGCTCGGGCGTAGGCGGTGCAGTCGTTTCTCTTCTTGCCCCCATGCTTATATATACGGTAAGAACAGATGCCGCAGGCAATGCAATGCTTGATCCCGTAACGGGAAAGGTAATTGAGGATGCCGACGGAAACAAGATGTTCGTTTTCGGTCTCGTTATGGGTATTCTTTCGATAATCTTCTATCTCTGGGGATATAAAACAACCAAGGAAAGAGTTCCCTCCTCACCGGAGCCCAAGTTTGACTTTAAGGCAACCTACGGCGGACTTCTGAAATCCCGTCCCTTTATTACCGTTGCCCTTGCAGGTATTCTTATAAGCGGTCAGCTTCAGTTCAATTCCTTTAATGCATATCTTTACAAAAACTATTTCCTCAACACCGGGCTCGGAACCATCGGAACAATATGCAACTATCTTCCTATGGTAATATTTGTTCTTCTGACGCCCAAGCTTGTTGAAAAATTCGGAAAAAAAGAGCTTTGCGGTAACTTCTCCGTTATTGCCGCTGCGGCTTCAGTAGGTATTGCGGTTATTGCAAATAACCCTGCTATACTCCGTATGATCGATCCCGTCAACGGCAGGCTCCCCGCCTGGATATTTATGGTAAGCTTACTTCTCATCGGCTTCGGCTATACCTTCGTAAGTCTTACCTGCTGGGCAGTCGTTATGGACGTTATTGATTATCAGGAATACTCATCGGGCATACGTAACGAAAGCGCAGTTTACGCCGTATACACGTTTTCAAGAAAGCTCGGTCAGACTATTGCAGACGGTCTGGGACTCTTCCTTTTACAATGGGCAAACTATTCGGGTGATACCTACGGCTTCGTTGAGGGTACAAGCCAGAAGATTATGTTTATATGTACGGTTATTCCCGCTGTGGTTTACACGGGCGTATGGCTTCTTATGAAGTTCGGCTATCCTCTCGACAGAGAAAAACTCAAGCCCATATATGCATTTATCAGAGAAAAGAGAGAAAATGAAACCATGCTCTCTCAGGCAGATCCCCTCGTATAAGGTCTGCTTCTCAGCAACAAAACAAAATCAGACGTAAAAAACAAATTATATCATTATACCGAAAGGAGATTCACTATGGGTCTTATTAAAGCAGGCTTCGGCGCACTGGGCGGTGTGCTTGCCGATCAATGGAAGGAATTTTTCACTTGTGATTCAATAAACGAGGACGTGCTTATTGTCAAGGGACGTAAAAACGTTTCAGGCCGTTCATCAAACACAAAGGGCAGTGATAACGTAATCACAACAGGCTCGGGAATCGTTGTTGCCGACGGACAGTGTATGATTATTGTAGATCAGGGCAGAGTTGTTGAGGTCTGTGCAGAGCCCGGTCAGTTTACATACGATGCATCAACCGAGCCCTCCGTCTTCGCAGGCAATCTCGGAGACAGCCTCCGCGCAACCTTCAGAACAATAGGCTCCCGTTTTACATTCGGCGGAGAAGCCGCAAAGGATCAGAGAGTATACTATTTCAACACAAAGGAAATTCTCAACAACAAATTCGGCACAAGAGCTCCCATTCCCTTCAGAGTTATCATCGATCCGAAAAGGGATATCGATTATGAAATAACTCTCCGCGGTAACGGTATGTATACCTTCAGAATCGTTGATCCGCTTCTTTTCTATACGAACTTAGCGGGTAACATAAGTGATGAATACAGAAAGGAAAACATTTTAGAGCAGCTCAATGCCGACTTCCTCAATGCTCTTCAGCCCGCTTTTGCAAAGCTCTCCGAAATGGGTGTCCGCTATAGTGCGATTCCCGCTCACACAGCAGAGCTCAGCAATGAAATCAATACAGCGCTGGCATCCACCTGGGTAAACACAAGAGGTGTACGGGTTGAAAATATCAGTTTCAATTCCCTCAATGCTCCCAAGGAGGACGAGGACGAGATTCAGAGAATCAAAAAATCAATTATAATGTCCGATCCTATGCTTGCAGGGGGTTATCAGACCGCAGGTATGACGGATGCCGCCATGAATGCGGCAAATAATCCCGGCGGCGCAGTCAATGCATTTATGGGTATGGGTATGGCAGGAAATATGATGGGCAATACAGCTCAGCTTTTCCAGCAGGGTATGGCTCAGCAGCAGTATCAGGCTCAGCAGACTCAGACTGCGGCTGACAGCTGGCAGTGCGCCTGCGGCAATACGGCTTCAGGAAATTTCTGTCCTAATTGCGGTAATAAAAAGCCTGCGCCCGCAAGCAGCTGGAAATGCTCCTGCGGAATGGATGCAAACGGCAATTTCTGTCCTAATTGCGGCAGCAAAAAGCCCGAAAGCAACAACTGGACCTGCTCCTGCGGCACGGTAAACCAAGGCAACTTCTGTTCCAATTGCGGCAACAGAAGACCTCAATAATAAACAGAAAAGAGGCAAACTGATATGGCAATACTTCAATCAATAATTTCAAACTTCCCCGCCTTTATAATGGCTATAGTTCTTACAATCTTCCCTTACGCCGGTGTAGAGCTTCCCGTTATCGATACGGCAAAGGAGGACAGCCTTCTTACTGTTGAGCTTATCTCCGATGTTCATATAGAAGAAAAAGAGCTTTTCCGTCAGATGTTTATGATCGTAGGCTTCTCAAATATCAAGCGCGCAAAATGCGACGTTGATGCAATGGTTGTTGCAGGCGACATCACAAACTATGCAGATGAGCCCTCACTTGCCAAGTATTATGAGATACTTGAAAAATACAGCACGATTCCCGTTATCACCGCAGCAGGAAACCACGATATCGGTCACGTAGGCGACAGAGACGTTACGGATATCACAAGAGAAGAAGCAAAAGCAAACTTCATCAGATACAATAACAAATATATGGGTACAAGCCATGAGGATAACTATTATGCAACCGAGATAAACGGCTACAAGTTCATTGTTCTCGGCGACGAGGTTATTGACGGCGGTCATTGGGACGGAATGGATATAACAGAAGAGCAGATGGCTTTCCTTGACAGAGAGCTGGCATCTGCCGACGGCAAGCCCGTTTTCGTTTGCTGTCATTGGCCCGTTGACGGAATGAACGGTCAGGATATCGTTTATCCCGACGGAGGCATCGAGCTTGACAAAAACGACATTAAATCCATTATGGAAAAATATCAGAACGTATTTTATATAAGCGGACACTCCCACGGCGGAATCCAGAGCAATGCAGCATCAGAGGTTACTGATTTTGCTAACGTTGAGAAGGTAAACGGCGTAACGTACGTATCTCTTCCCACGTACGGCATTGTAAATTCCTTCGGATATCCCTTCTGGGGCACGGGAATACAGATGGAGGTTTATGAGGATGAGGTCATATTCCGTCCCCGTAACTTTATAACAAACGCATGGTTTACAAACGCCGTATACACAATCGAGCTCGCAAAATAAATCCACAGGAATTATAAACGAAGAGCTGTAAAGGCATCCCGCTTTTACAGCTCCTTTTATATTATCTTTTATTATAAATTAAAATATTTACTAAATCGCAATTATTTGATACTTTTCGTCAAATTGCACAAAGCGTATCCGAGGCAATTTTCGGGATTTTTCAGACATCTCTCGTCGCTTGTAGAAGTTGCACAAAAATTAAAATTATGTTCCATTTCCGTTGACAACCCCTTGAAACTATGCTATTATGAAGATGCAGAGAACGAAGAGTTTTCTGAGAACAAAAAAGAGAGAGTGAGTCCGATGTACAACTAAGACTACAGATCATCGAATCAGACAAGACTTGACAAAAAAAGTTTTTTATGATTTCAATGACAAATATGTGCAATTTTTGAATTCTATAGCAAAATAATCAGAAAGAGTGAGTCCAATGAACAGCTGACGCTTTCCCGAAAAAAACGATATAAGCGGAGCATATCAGATCAACCGCAAACACAAAGGCTTTCGGCTTCTGAATTAATAATGCTCGCAATATCGCAGATTCCCGTGTGCAAGATAAATTTTAACGTTGACGTAATAAAAACCTCCCTTTTTTAATAACGGCATCAGGAATCAAACAACACAACCGAGAGAGAGTGAGTCCGATGGTTCAGTGAAACCGAAAATAAAATAAGAAAAAACAGTTTCAGAGATTATTCATTAAACTACTATGTTCCCACCGAATCAAAGAAAATCGGGTAAAATCCAGAATATACAAGTTTTATAATTCCCTGCAAATTCGTTTTACAAATATGAGGAACGGTCACACGGGGTGTGAGAGTGTAAAGAAACCGCATCGTAATATGATACAGTATATGTAAGGACCGAGAAAAAAAAGTAAAGTCGAATTGATTGTTTTTTCAAAAAAGGCGATGACTTTTTGATTGATATAAATAAATAGCAGTTCTCCGATGCACCGTCGTCAGAGAACTGCTTTGTTTTATTCCCTCATTTAACAATGGGTATTTACTAAAACGATTTTTCTTGATATAATAACCTCAATATGAAATAAGGCAGGTGCATTATGTCCTTTAAGAAATACATCAAAAAAGCATCTCTTGCTCCTGAAGAGGGCGATATAATTGAATATATGTCCATAAGAGACAGACTTACAAGCAATGTTTTAGTTAATTCCCAGAGAGATATTCCGGGCACAGCTTGTAGCTATGAAATGGACGTTACGGAGCTTTACAATGAATTCAAAGCACTGAGAGAGACCTGCGGCTATACTCTCACATTCAACACACTGATGCTGAAAATTCTCGTAGAGGGCTTAAAGGATGCTCCGAGGCTCAACGCACATTTTGAATACAATCACAGAAAAACCAGCGGACGTCTCATCATAAAAAAGCATATTGACGTTGCTCTTGCCGTATGCCTCGACAACGGTGAAACCTTTCAGGTAAAGGCTCACCATCTTGAGAAAAAAAATCTCAGAGAAACGGCATTTGAGGCAGAAGAAATCAAACGCAAGCTGAAGAACACGAACCTTAAAAGAGTTATGTTCAAGGTAGGCGGACAGAGAATGCTTGGACTTGCATCAAAGGGCAAAATCATCTCTACCCTTTCACAGTTCCACTCCGCATATTTCGGAAAGGGTAAAATTGCAAAATTCAGCAAGCTTTTCAAGAAGAAATACCGAACAACCAACACCTCCGGAAAGCCCTATGACGGACTTAATGTAGATGATTTCACAGAAGGCACGGTATGCTACACCAACTGGGGCACGCTTTATGATAAGCTGGACGTAAACATCACATACATTCCTCCTCTTTACCCTCAGGTTTTCCTTTTTGCAACAGGCAGAGTAAAGGATAAGGAATACGTTATAAAGGATGAAAACGGCAATCTCACACTCAAGAACAAAAAGATTCTTCCCGTAACGCTTATATTCGATCACAAGATCGGAGGCGCAAACGATATTATTCCTTTCATAAAAAAGCTTGATGAAATTTCGAAAAACCCGAAAATGATATACGAGTGGTAAAATCCAAGCTCATTACGACATAAACAACCGCAGACTTTAACAGTCTGCAGCATTTTGTATTAAAAGCAAAAAAGCATAGCGATTATCCGATTTATATGCTATCAGGGGTGTATTACGGATTAATGCTATTATAATTAATATTTTTCAATCCACCCGAAAACAGCAACACAACAGCAACAATTCAGATATATAATGTTATTCGGTTTTAAAAACTATTTCGAAAAAGGAGCATCTGCTTTATGATGTACGCCGCTATAATAATTTTTGCAATTGCATACGTTCTGATGCTTATTTTCAGCAAATACAGACCGTACATAGCCCTTGCCGCGGGTGCCGTATATATCATCAGCGGAATGCTGCCCTACGGAGAAATCTTCGCATCAATTGACATTAACGTCATTTTGATGATTGCAGGAACAATGGGTACAGTTGCATTATTCATTGAATCCAAAATGCCCGAGCTGTTAGCAGATCTTCTGATGGAAAAGGTTCCGAACATTATGTGGGCGGCTGTAGCTATGTCTTTATTCTCAGGCTTGATCTCCGCATTTGTTGACAACGTTGCTACCGTGCTTATGATTGCCCCTGTTGCCCTTGAAATATGCAAAAAACTAAAAACAAATCCCGTCCCCTTTATTATCGGAATTGCAGTATCCTCAAATCTGCAGGGTGCGGCAACTCTTGTTGGTGACACTACAGCCATAATGCTGGGTTCGGCACTTGATATGAGCTTTACGGATTTCTTTTGGTATAAGAGCAAACCCGGTATTTTCTTCGCGGTTGAGCTCGGTGCAATTCTTTCAGCTATTATTCTTGCCTTTATTTTCAGAAAAGAAAAAGCGCCTATCCCCAATGAATCCGAAAGAACAAAGGTCAATGACTACGTTCCATCTGCATTACTTCTCGGAACAATAGTTTTATTGATCCTTGCTTCATTTATTCCAAATAAGCCCGCCGCTACAAACGGCATTATCTGCTGTGTTCTTCTTGCTGTCGGACTTATTTACAATTTCTCAAGAAAAAAAACGGCTTCTGCCGTCATTGAACCTCTGAAAGAAATTGATTTCCAGACAATCGGTCTGCTTGTCGGTCTTTTCCTGATGATAGGTGCCATTTCCGAGCAAGGCGTTATAACCGCCGCGGCAAATCTTCTCGCAAAAGCAGGAGGAGGAAACATATTTGTCCTTTACACCATTATCGTATGGGCATCTGTACTTATATCTGCTTTTATAGATAATATTCCCTATATTGCAACTATGATTCCCGTCATTTCAGGCTTAGCCGCAACACTCGGCGCAGATTCTACCATGCTTTATTTCGGCTTACTTTCAGGTGCAACGCTGGGCGGTAACTGCACACCGATAGGCGCATCCGCAAACATCGCAGGAATAGGAATTCTCCGCAAGGAGGGCTATACGGTAAAAAATTCAGACTTTTTCAAAATCGGAATCCCCTTTACCCTTTCAGCCATCATCCCCGCTTATATTTATCTCTGGATAATTTACGGCGCATAATCCGCTTTTTTCACAACATAACACAACAAATCGGACACATCATTCTGAGATTTTCCAGAAATGACGTGTCCGATTTTATTTAAGTTATATTTTACATTTCTGCACAACACTGTTACAGAACGCTTATTTCCCAACCGTCGAGACTACCGCTTATACAATCGATATTGATTTTACCGTCTGTAAAAGTGACGCTTGCAAGAATATCGGGAAGACACAGGGGGAAGCTGATGTTTTTATCAATGGGCTTAAATGTCAGCCTTTTGTTTTCGTAGTCAACAAAAAGTCCCGATGCAGCATTAAGGAGAGTCCAGCTTGACATAGGTCGGGTATAGTGATGACCGCATTCCCAATGATCCCAGAAATGACCGAAGCGCAGCTGATTATCATTTATTGAACGGATCTCTGTTTCAGCTATTTCATCAAGTCCCACAGAAAGTGCAAGTGCGGCAAAAGCATAGCCGATACCCGTCCATACTGCAATCGTCTGACAGTTCTTATATGTATGAATGCTTGTCTTCTTGTTTTCGGGAACGGTAGCATTAAGAAGTCCCTGTTCAGGATCAAAATTGTACTTAAAAATACTTTCAAGCACTGAGCGGACTCTGTCTTCGGAGAAAATCCCCGAAAGTCCCATCATTCTTATGAACCATTCGCCGTCAAGCTGATCGGTCATAAGTGATTCATCTGTTTCATCACTGTTTCTCCAGAGATTGTAGTATTCACCATTCCAGAGCTTTTCTTCAAGGGCATTTTTACCCGATTTGAGAATACTGCTCCATTCGTCAGCGGAAGACTTGTCATCCATACGCTCGGCAATAAATATTGCTGCCTTGAGGGCTGCTAACCACAGCACGGAAATATACACGGGAATTCCGGAGAAATTCCATGCATCATAAGTATTACGCTTTGTGTCATAATCGGGAAGACCGTCACCATCGGAATCAAGAAGCCTTGTTGACGCCATAGCTCGTTTTACACTATCCCACATGGAACTCAGATATTCTCTGTCGCCTGTATAAAGATAATCACGAAGCACCATCAGCACAAACTGCATATTCATATCAACACGGTCATATCCGTTGTCGGAATGCTTCATATCGGGCTTGAAGCTGTGATGCACTCTGCCGTCCTCACGCTGATATTGAGCCCCCATTATCATCTGCCTTTTCTGAAGCTCGGGGAAGAGAGAAATCAACGAAAACGAGGCGTGATAGGTTATGTCTGTTGTGTGAAGTCCGCAATAGCCAAGTCCCTCCCATAGACCGAATTTTCCGTCCTTGATATATACGGAGTCTTTTATCATCTGTGAAAGATTTGATGACCAGGCATCGGGATAAACCTCGGGAAGGCTTGTCTTATAAAGAAGCTCAGCGAAATTCACAGCCGAGCCGTAAACGCTGTCAAAATTGTTCTCAAGGAATATGTTTGCCTCAAGAGCGTTATCATAGAGATTTTCATAGTAATGTCCCAGCTTTTCCTTGTCCGAGTTAAAATGATTAGGAAAATACCATGTAAGAATAAAACGGATATTTTTCTTTTCACGGGGCAAAAGCTTTACTCGAGAACAAAATGAGCAAGCACCGAAATCCGTACCTCTTCTGTCATTCTGATTATAACAGCAGTCGATAAATGTAATTTTATCTTCTCTTGTGGCAGGAAAATCGGGATTGCAGTGATTGATTCTTTCGAGAATAGATGCTATATAGGGATATTTCTTATACTCCTCACATATTGCATCAAGCTCGGAATCACTTAATTCAGATAAGCTTTCAGGGGCTGGTGTGGGTGCCGTTCCAATGGTGGTATTGGGCAGCCTGCCCTTTTCTCTGAAGCCGAACACCACGGATTCCTGAGTTACACCGATATCGGAATCGGCAATAAACTCCTTCATAAAACGATAGTAATCTGCCGTTATATATGACTTTTCTCCCTCGCCGCCCATGGAAAGACAGAGGTTGCCGCAATAAGGCGCATCGGAGGGCTTTTCAGGCTCAATAAAAACACCTATACCGTCACCGATTTTCTTAAGAGAATTGAGGTTGCCCTCTGTTTTGTTTGCCATATCGGGAATAAGTGAGCCTAAGAGGCTTATTTCCAGCTCACTGTCTGTGGGATTCTCAACTGTGAAATCCATATAGAAACCGGGAGTTGAGGAAACGTCACTGTTATGAGGCACAAAGGGAGATATTGCACGAAGCTCTAAGCTACAGGATAATGCATTATCAACGTATCTGAGCTTTGCTTCAGGAAATCTGCCCTCAAATTCAATTTTTTCTATAGGCTTATTCCATGAAAACATACGATACGTAAAATCGTCGGCGTCGGTTTTCATTCCGAGCTTTCTTACAACAGGCTTTCCGCCATCCTTCACTTCACGCACCCAGAAAGAAAGAGCTCCCGTGCTCCCCTCTCCGTCATCAACATGATCCTCAAAACAGACCTTTGTTATTCTCGGCTGATTTGCAATAAGCCAGGCGTGAAATTCACCGTCGGGCAAAAGCTCCACACTGCCGGCACCGATTCCGCCAAGTGCAATTCCGCTCGCATGCGTCTTTGTTGTAGTTATCTTCATAAGCCACCTCTGAAAAGTGATTTAATTTTTTCTATTAAGATAATGTTATCATATATACATAAACACCGCAATACACTTTTTTCAATTTCCCTGCGAATGAAAACGGGAACGGTCTGTGCCGTTCCCTCTGATTATTATAAGCCTAAAAGCTCATTTTTCTTTGTCTCAAACTCTTCCTGAGTGATTGCACCCATATCAAGAAGTTCTTTCAATCTCTTAATATCGCTGATTTTATCATTTTTCTCAATAACTTCAGTATTGTAATTTAATTCTTTTGACTGTCTTCCAATCAAGAGCTTACTAAGTTCATCATAAACATCATTCTTGTGTTTCAAATGTGAAAAAGTAATCCTTCCTGAACTGGATGAGATAGAAATACCAGCAAAAAGAAAATTTGTTAAAGCAACAGCAGTAATAGAATCCAATGGCAAATCAACTCTTTTTCCAAAAAATGTTTTACCATATACTCGCTTATTTGTTACAACAATACCGCAATCCCTTTTAATGAAAGGCAAAGATAATCCAAACAAAGCAATAATTGCACCAATGCCGAATGATGTAAACATTGCCCAATCATCAATATAATCCCAGATTGTACAAGTTACCATAAAAATACTGCCAAGAAATACAAATCTAAAGACTAAAGGTGCTTTTGATGTTTTTGCTGATACTATGATTTTTTCTTCCATTGGTTTTTACCTCCGTAAATTAAAATAGCGTGTGCAAGCCGAAGAATGCACACACTGAAAAACACAAACTTTGCTTTGCTACCACACAAAAACTAATCACAAAACCACCACAGAAACAAAAAATACAACAATGGCAGTATGCGTTTTTACCGAAAATAAAAACACCTACTCCTCTGATAGTACAATATTAAGTTTTTGTGTTGGCACTTTATTGTAACACACAGAAGATCAATTACAAGTGAATTGCAAAAAAATACTTTACTGATAAAAAAATCCCCTGCCCGAAAACGGACAGAGGAAGTTTCAATTATTAGCTGTACAGAATATCTTCCGATTACTTGGAAGCTTCTTCAATAGCAACTGCACATGCAACAGTCATTGAAGCCTGGGGTTGTTACCTTAAAATATCACCCGTATTAAGGCATATTTACCCCACTTTTCATACCCACAAACAGCACTTTTCATCGTCTTCTGTATCTTGGTGTATTTTTGTGTTGTAAAGTTTTGTAAAGTTTAACATGGCGGATTATCCTGGAAAGTCCGGAATGGAACACTATAGAATTAATCTATAATCTCATACGAAAAAGGTGGATATCCAATCCTTTCGTTATATTCAATTGTTCTTTCTAAAACCTCATGCATTATGGCAAACTCTTCGACAAATTCCTTGGGCATAGTATGCTCCCCTTTGATAATAACCTTATCAACATCACATTCACTTCGCATCATATCCCAGAACGCATCCCAGTTATTTCCATACCATTCAGGCAAATTGAAGGTCTGTTTTATTCTTTTATGAAGTTCACTCCAATATTTACATCCGGTTAAGTCCAATTCAACAACTTTCATAAATCTCTCCTTATATTCAATAGATTATAACAATGTTGTCCAACGCTCTTTGACTGTCTGTGTGTGTTCTAACAGTTCTTTATCTGTGCATTCGCACAGTATTTTGTTGAGCCATTCAATAGCTGCATCATGTTTATCAAGGTAATGATAATTGTCTGCTATAATACCGTATAACTCAATTCTTACTTTTTCATCCTTTGTTTCATCAAATTTAAGCAGATTAATTCCTGCATCTGTTGATTCTTCATACATTTCGCACTGCTGATACAAATAAGGAAGCAAAGCATTGATGTCCCATGATTCACCTTCAATTTCTATAACCTTATTGAACCAAGATATCGCCTTTTTGTACTGATGAAGTTCAATAAGCGAATCAGCAATATAATAAGCATCGTCTGCATGCTGTGTCTTATTAAAGATTCTGTATGCATAAGGTAAAAATTCAAAGTAAGATTTCTGCTCATATAAATCCCATGCTGTACCTGCATCATCTTCAGTAAGCGGAATAGAAAAATCACCGGTAAAAGTAAAATCTTTGTCAATTCTGTTTACTCGCTTTTTTCTATATACTTCAAAAAACTCCGCAACTTCAGGAATAAGTTCATCCTGTGCATATGAAGATTCAGCAAACCAATAATTATTCTGTCCGAAGCCTTTACCTTTTCCGTCAACCGAAGCTCGTCCGATAACAAAGGTTCTGTATTCTTCAGGCAAAAGATAGCAGTCTTCTGCTTTTGCTTTTGCAAAGTACCATCTTTCAAGACCGTATATGGGGGTGTATACAGATTTTTCCAAGCTTCTGTAAACAGTGGCATTTTCATACCAACCAACAATAACAGTTTCACCTTTATCATTCAATGCACACCATACAACTGTTACTCCGTCAAGAGAATCTTTTTTAGCTGCTGATTTATCTATACGTTCAATTGAATAAAAATCTCCTTTATTCTGAACGTAACCGTAACAGTATCCGTCATAGTTCAGAAAGTTCCACTGTTCACCTGCATCTTTGTTTTTTACAACCCAAGCACCGCCCTTGTTGGGCATATCATCATCAGTAATACCGATATAGTTTTTAAGATAAGTAATGTTACAGAATATCATATTCATTATAAAATTTCTCCTTTACGATCTAATATTAATCTTTTTAACATATCTGTGCCTTCAGCGAACCGGGGTGTTCCGAAGCTACTTGTTTTCTGATTTTCATTCATAGGCATACAAAAATATTTTTCTTTGTTACGTTCAACTGATATTATTATTGTGTAATCTTCAGGCAAAAGAACATCAAGAACATAAAACAATTGTCTGAAGTCAGCCATAAGAGCATTCTTCACATCACTTATGCTGTCAGGATTTTCCCGTATGTGTCTGTCAAGATAATCCATTACTATTTTTCGTTCAATTGCTCTCATATCGCTACTCATACGCGACATCTGAGATTTCTCAAGGAAGCTGATGCTCTGTGGCTTTTCATAAAGCTGAGACAACCAATAAAGATCAATGTTGAGCAAAACGGAAAGCTTCAACAAAAGCTTGGCATCAACAGCATCACGATTAAGAATACCTGCAAATGTTTTGTAATTAATGTTAAGCTTATCGGCAACCTGTTGAATTGTCATGCCACGCATCCTGATATATCTTTTTATGATTTGACTGATGGCTAATACATCCTCCATTGGTTTGCCTCCTTTCTGTGATCACATGCTTATTATAACTTCCGAAATGGAACTTTTCAAATGCAAAAATTCTTAATTTTTAAGAATTAGATCTATTTTTGAGCATTTTTACATATATTTTGGCATATTAAAAGCCCGACTGTGATAGTCGGGTTTTGGTGATATTATTAATCCATATCATTCAGTTGCTTTGATATATCACGACCGCCGTACATTATTCTGATGATATATACGGTGCGTTCATCTTCCTTGGGTATGTATGCCACGAGATAATTTTTCACGGGCATTATTCGAAGACATTGGCTCTTAAGAGGCTCTTCATCAAAAAGATGATGTCGCATCGGGAGCGTTTCAAGACCTCTTATCTCTTTCATTATAAGGGTGACGAGATTCTGTGCGATAGCAGGTTCAATGAGAACCTTTGAGATGTATTCATAAATCCCGTCAAGGTCTTGGAGAGCTTTTTTGGTATAAGAAATTTTCCAGTTCATAAGCTGAATTTCTGACGCATATAGCTTTCTGCCTCATCCGCAGAAACAACGTTGCCGTTCTCAATATCCGCCATCCCTTTCTCAATTTCAGCAACAAACTGCTCTTTGGTGAGATTGCCGTATGCAAGAGGTGTTGTTGCAGGCAGTTTCATTTCAAAGGGAATGCCCCTTTGCATTACAATCTGTCTTAAAAACATACCTACGGCATTTGACATGGGAATACCAAGCTCTGCAAGAATTGCTTCAGCCTGTTCTTTTATATCAGGTTCAACACGTGCGAATACATTGGATGTTCGTGCCATAAAAACACTTCCTTTCACAGATAGTATATCACCTATGCTTGCAATATGCAAGCGATATGCAATTTTTTGACAAAAAATAAATCCATACAAAAATCCCCTGCCCGGAACGGACAGAGGAAATTTCAATTATTAGCTGTACAGAATTTCTTCCGATTACTTGGAAGCTTCTTCAATAGCAACTGCACATGCAACGGTCATACCAACCATGGGGTTGTTACCTGCACCGATAAGACCCATCATCTCAACGCTTCATCTCTTTATTGGTAATATAATGTAATCTGCCGAGGCTAGAAAAGGCTTATAAACACTAGCTTTGTCACACGTTGTATTATGAAAACATCTGAACTAAACACATCGTTTTGAGTTTTCTTGATTACATTATAACGTGTATTAAAGTGTTTGTAAGCATAAAGTTTTTCCATTAAATGATAATATTTTTAACTATATTTGTGCAAAAAGTGCGAGACAATCTATTAAACTTATGATATAATAACCTTATCGATGAAAGGTGGTTTACTTAATGAATGAAAAATACGAAATACTAAAAATCCAAACCATGAATACGTCTCTCATTTGGAAAGATATTCACGGTATTGCAACAGAGGCTACAGCACAAAAGTTAGATATTGCTATGTTAGACTGGATGTCAAGTTTGACAGACTCTCTTCAAATATGGATTGGCAAAGGTTTGTTTATGACAGATGGTGAACTAATTCTTGCGAGGACAAATCTTGGAGCTTTGGTTGAATCTTGGCTGAAATTGTTCTATTGTGTTTACTACGAAGACTATCTTCGCAACCCAAAAACAGGTAAAAAAGGAAAGATGATAGAACCAGAAGAACTGAGTTTTGAAACGTTGAAAAATTTTAGTGTAGGTATACTTTGGGATGACCAACAAAATAAAGAATACATATGGGTTGATAAGGTTCAGCATTATCGGAATGCAATTCATTCCTTTAAATGGAGAGAGATTGGAACTGCGGTGGAGTTCATAGATGATATTTCAGTGTTTTGCGATTTTGTTGATAACATATTGAATCACTTTCCTCCTATTGAAGACTATATAGAAACATATCCGGCAGGATATATTCCCAATCCTTCTTTTTATGTGCGCACAAAAAAAGGCGCAGATTTCTAATGCGCAAATCAATGTACTGTACATGTTAAAACTATGTTTTATAGCAGAACATAAGACGCGTTGAAAAAGTAATTAATATGTGTTATAATATAAAACATGCTAGAACTTTAGCAGTTAGGTTGTTATGGGAGGAATACTATGGATAATAGTGCTGTTTATTTTGAGGAAAACTATATATTCCGAAACAATAAATCCATCACATCCAACAATGATATTGCACTTACGGAATTTGTTGCCAATGCGTGGGATGCAGGCGCGCACAATGTTAGCATTACTATACCATACGCAGAACACGAGGAGATTATCGTAGAAGATGACGGCACTGGAATGAGTGATGATGAATTCCGTAGTAGATGGATGACTCTTAATTATGATCGCCAAAGGCGTCAAGGAAAGGAAGTTACTTTTCCACCCGATACTGACTCTACCAAAAGAATTGCTTACGGACGTAACGGCATTGGTCGACATGGTATGTTATGTTTTGCTGACAATTATACTGTTGAGACATGGAAAGATGGCACTTGTAATATTTATGATATTGCCGTTTCACACGGAACAGAGCCTTTCAAAATCTATAAACATGTAACAGAGAAGCGTGCAGGCCATGGAACAAAGATACGCACTTTCGTACACAGACATCTCCCTGACGCAGACGCTATGACAGATATCTTGTCTGCACGATTTTTATACGATCCTAAATTCGTTGTAAAAATCAACGGCAGAAAAATAGATTTATCTCAACATAAAGGTGTAGTATTCCAAAAAGAATTCACAACGGCGGCCAAAGCCAATCTATCTATGATCGTTATTGATTCCGAAAAAACAGCTGCCAAATCTCAACAGCATGGAATTGCTTTTTGGGTATCTGGACGTCTTGTTGGCCAACCTTCGTGGTCTTACGATAAAATCACTTTTTTGGATGGTCGTTTCAAGGCCGCTAAGCGTTATACGATAATTATAAAAACCGATGATCTTATTGATGACGTACTTCCCGATTGGAGTGGTTTTTTGGATTCTGCCAACATGACCATCCATTTTCAAAGCGTTAAACGCGAGGTAGATGCATTTATTAAATCAGTTATGAAAGAGCATATCAGCGAGGTAAGGCTTGATGTTATTCGTGATGCGAGAGATGAGCTAGAGACTCTTAACATCACAGGTCAACGGAATGTATCAGCTTTCATTGAGCGTGTAACAGAAGACAATCCCGTAATTACTCCCGATTATCTGCATAGCGCAGTTGGTGCGATGATTGCTATTGAAAAAGCCAAAAAGGGCGAACTTCTTCTAAGTCAATTGGCGCAGATGTCTGCGGATCAGATTGACAAGTTGGCTGATATTCTAAACACTTGGGATGTAGATGATATTGCGACCGTCATTGGAGAAATTGATAAACGCATCGTTGTAGTTGAAGCTATACAAAGGATTTACGACGACAAATCAACCGAGGAATTGCACACACTTCACCCGTTAGTTTTAAACTCACGTTGGTTGTTTGGGGCACAGTTTGATTCACCGATGTTTGTTTCTAATTCGGCTTTGACTACTGTTGTAAAAGGGTTGTTCAAGGACGAGGATTACGATTTGGATATGCTCGAGAACCCAAGACGTAGACCGGATATCATTTGCCTCAAGAAATATTCGTTTAAGGCTGTTTGCACTGACAGAATTGACTCTACTGCAGGCGAGATTATGAAACCCGATCAGATATTGATTGTCGAAGTAAAGCGCGGTGGATTTGAGATTACCTGTGAGGAAGTCGCACAGGTTGAGTATTATGTTCGCCAAATTCGCAAATCATCGGTGCTTCACAGTTCTGCTACAATCGATGCATATGTGGTTGGCGCCAAACTTGGCGATATTGATGCAGAAAAGACAACTGATAGCGGCCGAATACATGCCGTGACATATGGTCATCTTGTGGAGACTGCAACCAGTAAGCTTTTCAGATTGCGTCAGCGATTACAGGATCACTACAATGCGCTGGGGAAGGAAAGCATTGTAGAGCAGGCACTCAAAGAAGACAAACAACTCGAAATAAAGATATAATATAAAAACACACTTGTAATAATTATGAGTGTGTTTTCTTTTAGCTAAATTATATGAATGACAATATTTTGTGCTCTGTTGTTATTTAATAATTTAAGTTAGAAAGAAGATTATATATGAAGACACTTGAAAAAACTATTGAAATATTAACCAAAGAAATTGAATCCCTTAACAGTATTGAGATGAGAGATTTAGTTGTGTTCTATTATAAAATCAACCATCAACATTTCAATATCACCACTTTTGATATATTCAAGCGCGAGAGCAGCAGTAAAGCAGTCGCCTGCAGCAGTTGTGTCAACAACATTACTCTTGTATGGAGGGAAAAGATTTAATTTGCTTCCGTCCCAAAGGGCTGGG
>JAZOOE010000246.1:0-43685 GCA_045654865.1 Acutalibacteraceae bacterium
AGGATTTGTCTTCCTAAGACCGCTTGGCCTCCGACTTGGGCATCTTCTTTCCCTTGAAAACTCTTGAGGGGTCGGAGCATGCGCCCATTGAACCCTGGTGTCTTGCTACGGGACCGGTACCGTGGGGTTCTACGAGTCTGCCGAAGTTCCATCTCTTGATTGCGCCTGCGTAGCCCTTACCCTTGCTGGTACCGCTTACGTCTACCTTTTCGCCTGCTGCGAAAATGTCAGCCTTGAGAACATCGCCTACATTCACTGAATCAGTGTCAGCGAGTCTGTATTCCTTAAGAACCTTCTTGGGGGCAACATCAGCCTTTGCGAAATGTCCCTTCATGGGCTTGTTTACGCGAGTTACTTTCATGTCGCCGAATCCGAGCTGAACAGCCTTGTAGCCGTCCTTCTCTTCTGTCTTCTTCTGTACGACTGCGCAAGGACCAACTTCAAGAACGGTTACGGGAACTACGTTGCCCTTCTCGTCAAAGAACTGAGTCATGCCAATCTTCTTACCGATAAGACCTTTTTTCATGTTTTTTCCTCCTTCAGATTATTGGTCGGCTTGGTGCCGACTTGACCTGCGGTGCTTTCGCGGCGATCTCTCGATCGTCTATAAGCATAACCGAAATTACATTACCTTAATTTCGATATCAACGCCGGCGGGAAGCACAAGCTTCATCAGATCCTCTGTTGTCTTTGTTGAAGGTCTGATTACATCGATGAGTCTCTTGTGAGTTCTCTGCTCAAACTGCTCACGAGAATCCTTATACTTGTGAACAGCACGAAGGATAGTAACAACTTCCTTCTCTGTGGGGAGCGGTACGGGACCTGAAACCTGAGCGCCTGAACGCTTAGCTGTTTCAACGATCTTCTCCGCTGCTTTGTCTACGAGTGAATGATCGTAGCCCTTGAGTCTGATTCTGATCTTTTCTTTCTTTCCCTTAACTGCCATGTCTACGCCTCCTTAGAATTTTGGCGGGCTGTACTGTTTTGAAAATTTCTCAACGGCGCCGGGTTGTTCGCGCCTCTCATTTTTAAAATCCGGAATATTCGCAAGCTATTCCGGACAAAAGACAGAAATTTTCCGCCGCAAAAGACGGTAGGAGTTCGGTTAAGGCACAAACTCCCCCTATGTGCGGTATTACATTAATCGCCCGGTTTTAAAATCGGACATACTCCCCGGAAATTTCCTGCGTCTTGCGCAGCCACCTCCCGCATCATCGCATATCATCCTGATTAAATTAGGCATAATTTGCCTTTATTTATCAGACAGGAGATATTCTAACATATTATTTTGTAAATTGCAACAATTTTTTTCAATAATATTTGTAAAAAGTGATATTTTTTTTGCGGCAATTCACAAGTAAATATTTATGCATTTTTCATTGTATAAACTATGAATTCTCTGCATAAAAAATCATTTTATTACACCCTTCAATCACTTTCAGAACAGTTTTGTGTATAATCATCGTATCAGGCCTTATAAAAAACTTTCATCGATGATATTTATATGTTTCATAACAAAATATCAGTTTAGCTCATCCTTGACAGCAGGATAAACCAGCTCTTTTATCAGAACGTTCATACAAAACCAGTTTTCAACCGATGAAACGTTTTCTCTTTCAGATGCCTTTACGGCTGCAATACCCGTAATTTTTCCGGAAGAATCAATAAGATATACTCGTCTTATATCGTCTGCCTCTCTGCCGTCATCGTCATAAAATTCAAAAACATAATTCTGTCCCGACTCCGGTACGGAATAGACGGCAACGAGCAAGGATGGATCTATATCCTTTTTATCTTCAACTATTTGTATAAACTTATTTGACACAGAAGAATCAACGACCATCGTACCGTTTTTTTCAGGCATACTGATTCCGAGATCCACCTCCGTCATCTGCTGAGAGCCCGTAAGTTCCTCTGCAACAGTCGTCGCTTCCTGAGACGTTGTGCTTTCCTGAGGTCTTGTGGTCTGATGCACCTCGTCAGACGTAGAGATTTCAGCGACAGAGGATTCCTCCTGCTGAGCCCCGCTGTGCTCTTCTTCCGAATACCCTTCCCCCTCAGTTGCACTAACCTCGGCCTCCGTATTTCCCGGAATAAGCGTAACAACTATTTCCGTCGTCTCCTGTGACTGCATAGTAATAAGCTCCATGCCGTTCAGAAACGAAAAACATCCGCTGAACAAAAAAAGAGCCAGCAGCACAAGGACTGCAATTAGTTTTCTCATCATTGTACCACCCTATAATAATTAATTACATATTATATATAGGCAACATATATGCCCGACAGAATAATTCCATCGGGCAAATAGTGCTAAAAAATCAATACGGATTTATGCTCCCGTTATAGTTGAGAGAACAGAATTGGTTGTGTCATCAGAAAGAATAGCCACAACGCTTGAGACAAGAGATGTGATAACCGCGCTGATATCGGCAGCAGTAGCACCTGTCAGAGCCGCAACAACACCTGTTACAACATCCATAACACCGGCAAGAGAAGACGTGTCGCCGTTCTGAATTGCCAGAATAACCTTATTAAAAGCCTCAGTTATAGCCGTTGAGTCAAAACCGAGATTCGCAATAGTCTGAATTAACGCATTAAGCATAAAATTGCCTCCGAATTGAAATTCGTTTATTTATAAGAAGAATATATCACACACTAAACCTTATATAATTCTAATTCAGAATTATATATACTGTTTGGATTATTTTTTGCGGAATTGTTAATTAATTTTGTATTTTTTTGCAAATCAGGTAAATTTATTCTGTCTGTGCACCGTCAGGAGCCTCTTCCGCCTTTTTTTCACCCCTGTGCACGTCCTTGATAAGATGTATGATTCCCGCATCATTGAGTACCTTTACCATTATAACGGCAAAAGGAAGAATAAAGAAGCCGAGAATACCCATGGTTTTCGAACCCACGTACATAGCAATAATCGTTGCAATAGGGGGAAGTCCTACCTGTCCCGCAACAAGCTTAGGCTCTATTATCTGTCTTATTATAAGCACGATAACGTATATTACAAGCAAGCCTATACCGAGGCCGACGTTACCCAAGATTATAGAAATAACACCCCAGGGAATAAGAATTGTACCCGTACCCAGAACGGGAATAATATCAACGATTGCAATACCGAGTGCAATAAAGATAACGTACGGATTATCAAACACTCCGATGATTTTCAGCAGATACAGCCCGACAGTAAGCTCAAATGTAGTTATGAGAATGATAAGTCCGTAAGCCTTGAGCATTTTTTTAAGGGATTCAACAGCAAGATGCCATGCCTTCGAAAGCTTTTCGGCGTGTTCATCAGTAAGCTGCTTTACAAAAAATCTCTTTATCTTCACATAATCCGAAGAAATAAAAACCGTTGAAATAAGAAAGACGACGAAACCGATGAGCATCGAGGGGATTTTTCCCACGGTGTCGCTGAGCATTTCTCCGCCTTTTGAAAGCAATGCCGACCAGTCGATCACGGAGGTATCTATTGAAATATTATCAAAGCCGTTCTGAATTATGTTGTCAAAAAACAACGTCACGTTCTCGTGAAGAACACCTCGGACGCCCTCCGGCAAAAATGCAGTAAAATCAAGAATCCAGAGCTTGAGATCATTTACTATGGTGGTTACGTTCTGCAACTGATGAAGCACGTAATCATAAAATCCCGTCAGCCGCTCATAAAGCTCCATGCCGATAAAGAAAAATACCGCCGCGATAAGCACAACCGCAAACAATACGGATGCAACGCTGAGATATGAACGCTTTACAGGCAGCTTTCTTTCAATTGCCGCAATAGGCTTATTAATGACGGCAGAAAACATAAAAGCGAAGATAAAAGGAATCAGAAGCGGCAGAAGCCATTTATATATACAATACACCAACGCCGCTATCAAAGCGAAGTATATTGTATTAATTATGGTCTGACGTCTTTTTTCTGTAATTGAATTCATTTTTTGTCACCACACGGTATAATTTGGTATATTCATTATTATATTACACAAAAAAACTCAAATAAACAATATGCAAATGAAAAAATTAAAAAAATACAACAAAAAAAACAGTTGACAGAATGTGTTTTACTATTATATAATGTGTAACTGTAGAAATAGGGGTGTATTGCGCCTTTTTTCGAGACAAACAGCATTTTTCCGTTACTTGGCTGTTTAAGATTTTTAGAATGGAGGGTCACCGACAATGAAAAGAACATATCAACCTAAAAAGCGTCAGCGCAAGATGGAGCACGGCTTCCGCAAGAGAATGGCAGACAGAAACGGTCGTAAGGTTCTCGCCCGCCGCAGAGCAAAGGGCAGAAAGCAGCTTACATACTGATTAAAGCTGAAAGGATCCGTGGAAATTGTCCCGATTCATAACTCTTAATTCCAACAGCGATTTCCGCAGAGCATACGGCCGCGGAAAATCATACACAAATCCTGCGTTGGTGACTTACGTAACTAAAAACCGCGCGGGACTTTGTCGTATTGGAATAACCACAAGTAAAAAAATTGGCAACGCAGTACAACGCAACCGCGCAAGAAGAGTCATCCGAGAGGCATTTTTATCTCAAGGTACCCCTTGCGCCGGTTACGATATTGTTTTCGTTGCAAGAACAAAAACGGTCTACAAAAAAAGTACGGACATCGGCATAATAATGCGTAAACACTTAATTTCGGCAGGTGTAATAAAGGATGATACGGAAAGCGGCACTTAAGCTGATAAGCTTTTACCAGAAGTATATCTCCCCTCTTTCCGGCCCCAAATGCAGATATTACCCAACCTGTTCCCATTATACTTTCGAAGCCATCGACCGTTACGGCTTACTACTCGGCGGTGCCATGGGAGCACTGCGAATTTTAAGATGCAACCCTTTATTTCCGGGTGGGGTTGACCCTGTTCCGGATCTTAAAATTAAAAGAAGAAACAGGAAATAAACTCGGAGGATTTTATCAGATATGTATGATTTATTAGCAGTTCCTTTCGGATGGGTGCTGTCATTACTTTTTGAACTTACAAACAACTATTTTCTTTCCCTGCTCATAATCACGCTTATCACGAGACTTATTCTGTTACCCTCTTCCATAAAGCAGCAGAAAAATTCCGCTAAGCAGATGAGACTTCAGGCAAAGGTAAATAAGATCAGAGCAAAATATTCAACTCTCAATCCGAGAGAAGCTCAGATGAAGGTATCCGAAGAAACTCAGGAGCTCTACAGACGCGAAGGCTTCAGCATGAACAATATGGGTTGCCTTCCCATGATATTACAGCTCGGCGTTATGATGGGACTGTACGGAGCTATTTATTCCCCTATCAAGCTTGTTCTTAAATTCAGTGAGGCTCAGATCAACGAGTTGCTTGCTGTATACAACAGCGTTATCGGTGAAATGAGTGCAACAAGACAGGGTGAACTGCTCATTCTCAACAAGTTTTCCGAATTAAAGGCTCACCTTAATCCCGAAATTATTGCTGAGGCTGATATCTTAAAAATTGAAAGCTTTATCGAAAACTTCAGAGTTTTCGGAATTGACCTTACGGCGAATCCCAAAGAGGTCGGCGGAATTCTTATTCTCATCCCCGTGCTTGCAGGCTTAACAGCTTTATTAACAAGCTTGTTTATGTATCTCAAGCAGAGAAAAACAAATCCCGAAATGGCAAAGAACCCTGCAATGGGATGTATGACTCTTATGTCTCCCGTAATGTCATTTATGTTCTCATTCAGTTTCCCCGCCGGTATCGGCTTCTACTGGATCATATCCAATATCCTTTCATTTATCCAGACTGTAGGTCTTTCTCTTACAATAAAGCCTGAGTCGATAATTGCAGGACAAATGATTGATGAAACGGTAAAGAGACGCTCAAGAGAACAGAATCTCAAATACAAATCTGCTCTTATGAAAAAGAAAGAAAACAACGACGAATAATCTGAATTTTTAAGTCTTTTCAGACTTACCAACACACAGAAAGGATTTCGTTATCAATGATAATAGAAAAAATCGGCACAGGTAACAGTATTGCCGAAGCTTACGAAAACGCCAAGCTTTTATTGGCCGCTCCCGATGAGGCAGAGCTTCATCAGGAAATAATCCAGGACGTAAAGAAAAAGCTGTTCGGACTTAAGACTGAGCCCGCAAAGGTAAAGGTATGGTATGAAATTGCGGACAAGCCCGTAAAAGAGGCTCCCGTAAAGCCCGCTGCTCAGCCCAAGCCCCAGCCCACAGCAAAAGCAAAATCCGAAAACACAGCTCCTAAGGCTGCTCCCAAGGCACAGAAGCCCGCACAGGAGAAAAAAGCTCACACAGACACAAAGCCCGCAGCTGCAGCAAAGCCTGCTTCAGAAACGCCCGCTGTTGTCAACACCGCAGTTGAGACAAAGTCTGACATTACGGCACTTGAAATAAAGGAAAATGACGGTGCGGCAAATTACATCAAGATGATCATTGAGGGTATGGGAATCAAGGATTATACCCTTTCTCTTACAAAGTCCGAATCAACAAATGAATACACCTACACCATCAACTGTGATGAAGACGGTACTCTTATAGGAAAAAGAGGCGACACTCTTGATGCAATTCAGTATCTTCTCAGACTCTCTATCAACAAAGGACTTGACGATGACAAGCACCGTAAGGTTTCCGTAAACATCGGAAATTACAGAGAAAAGAGAAACGACAACCTGAGAGCTCTTGCTCATAAGAGCGCAAAGCAGGTTCTCAAATACGGCAGAAACGTTGTTCTTGATCCTATGAATCCCTACGAAAGAAGAATCGTTCACACCGCAATTCAGGAGATCGAAGGAGTTACATCCCACTCAATCGGCGTGGATTCCGGAAGAAAGGTTATAATTTCTCTTGAAGAGGGCGTTCAGCCCACTCATCCCTCAAAGGGCGGATATCATAAGGGTTCAAGACCTGACCGTCGCAGAGGCGGTTCCAAGGGCGGCTATCAGAAGAAGGAAGCATATCAGCCTTCTCAGACAAGAGCTCCCCGCAAGGACTCCGCAGGCTCTCTTTACGGAAAGATCGAGATCCCCACAAAGACAACAGAAGAATAAAAAAAAGCTTTCCTTTGAAAAAAGGAAAGCTTTTTTTATTTACAGGCGTAAAGTTTTAATTTTCATCAGAAAAGGAAGCCATCCGTTGTCTGCCCTGTGAATCAACGTACGTTTCTCCGTCAAGAAGCATATCTCCCACCTTTGAAAAGGAATATCCTTTATTCTTAAGTAATCTGATTATTTCGGGAAGAGCATCAAGAGTGTTATCCTTTCCCAGATGAAACAATACCACGGAGCCCTCCGTCACCTTTGAAGCTACTCTGTCGACAATTTTTCGTGACGAAATATCCTTCCAATCTATACTGTCAGTATCCCATTGTATTGCCGTCATACCGAGGCTTTCTGCTGCTTCTATCGTTTTATTGTCATACGAACCCGAGGGAGCACGGTAAAGTCGGGGCTCAGTGCCGGTGAGTGAATAAAGAAGCTCATTACAGACATTTATATCGCTTACTATCTCTGCGAATTCACGATTTACGGGATCCGTATGATACATTGAGTGGTTTCCCGTCTCGTGCCCCTTATTATAAATTTTTCTGACAGCCTCGGGATTACGCTGAGCAAATTCACCGACAAAGAAAAAGGTGCAGTATATTTCCTCACGTTCAAGCAGCTCAAGCAGCTCGTCAAGACCGTTTGTATCCCACGCACAATTAAACGTCAGTGCAATTTCCTTATTCTGAACATCAACACTGTAGACAGGAAGCCTTCGTTCTGTTGTGCCCGCCGTTGTGCTCAGAGTGTAGCTGATAACACTTACAATAACAATTACCCACAGAATCATAATAATGATCAGTGATACGTCCTTTTTTTCAAAATGTATATACTTCATTTAATATCACCCTTTTTGTCCGCTTTTTAAATTGTTATTAAGAATACAAAGGAAATATACTTGACTTAATATAATTTTGTCATTTTACATAATTGCAGACAATTTAATTTGTATGCTATGATATGTCATCATTTATTGTTTTAGCGGGATTCTTATGTTAAAATTAGGTGAATACCATAGGAGGTGTCAAATATGCTTTATAAAAAGAATGCAGACAGCGCATTAAAACAGGAGCTTTTCCTCAACCCCACGTCCGAATACAGAGGAACCCCCTTCTGGGCGCTGAATTCCCATCTTACAACCGATGAATTATGCCGCCAGATCGATGTTTTCAAGGAAATGGGCCTCGGAGGCTTCCATCTTCATGTACGAACCGGTCTTGAAAACGAATATCTCAGCGAAGAGTATATGAATCTTATGAAGGATTGCGTTGACAAGGCAAAGGCAGAGGAAATGCTCGCCTGGCTTTATGACGAGGACCGTTGGCCCTCAGGTGCCGCAGGCGGTCTTGTTACAAAGGATGAAAAGTACAGAGGCAGATGCCTGCTTTTCACACCCTTCAAAACAGCAGAGGCTTTTTCTTCCAATGATTCACGTTCAGAGGGCGGCCGATCCGGCAAAGGTCAGCTTATAGCCTGCTATGATATCATTCTCGATGCAGACGGTTATCTCAAGGGCTACAAAAAAATTGACGAAGATGCCGTTGCCGAAGGCACAAAATGGTACGCCTTCCTCGAGGTTCATACCGAATCAAGCTGGTATAACGGACAGGCTTACGTTGATACACTTAATAAGGCCGCAATTGAAAAGTTTATTGAGGTAACACACGAAAAGTACAAGGCTAAGGTAGGAGACGAATTTGACAAAACGGTTCCTGCAATTTTCACCGACGAGCCTCAGTTCACAAGAAAAAGGGTGCTCAATAACTCTTTTGACAAGATGGACATCACAATGCCCTGGACAGACGATGTTCCTGCCCTTTACAAGGAGGCTTACGGTGCTGATATTCTTGACACCCTGCCTGAAATTTTCTGGGATCTCCCCGATTCCGCTCCCTCAATTCATCGTTACAGATACCACGATTTTATTGCTGAGCTTTTTGCCTGCTCATTTGCAGATACCGTAGGTGAATGGTGTAAGGAAAACAATATAGCACTTACCGGACATATGATGGAGGAGCCCTCTCTTGAATCTCAGACAGCTGCTCTCGGTGAGGCAATGCGTTCTTACAGAAACTTCCAGCTTCCCGGTATTGATATGCTCTGCAATTCACACGAATTCACAACAGCAAAGCAAGCCCAGTCTGCTGTTCATCAATACGGCTATGAGGGAATGCTCTCCGAGCTTTACGGTGTTACCGGCTGGGACTGTGATTTCAGAACCTATAAGTATCAGGGCGACTGGCAGGCATGTCTCGGTGTTACAATCCGTGTTCCTCACCTTTCCTGGTATGCTATGAAGGGTGAAGCAAAGCGTGACTACCCCGCTT
This sequence comes from Acutalibacteraceae bacterium, assembly GCA_045654865.1. Classification (GTDB taxonomy): domain Bacteria; phylum Bacillota; class Clostridia; order Oscillospirales; family Acutalibacteraceae; genus RUG806. The sequence goes on from JAZOOE010000246.1 coordinate 9,364, forward strand.
CCATCCACTATCAATCCCCCTGGTATAAAAAATACAATCTCATAGAAGATCATTTCGCACGTGTAAATACCGCCCTTACAAGAGGCAAGCCTGTTGTTAAGGTTGGTGTGATTCATCCCGTTGAAAGCTTCTGGCTTCATTGGGGCCCCAATGATAAATCAGCAATCTTCAGAGAAAGCCTTGATCAGTACTTCTATGACATTACTAACTGGCTTCTCATCGGAAGCATTGACTTCAACTTTATTTCCGAATCTCTCCTTCCCTCACTTTGCGAAAAGGGCTCAGCGCCTCTTAAGGTCGGACAGATGGAATACGATGCAATTATCGTTCCCGGTTGCGAAACCCTCAGAAGCACAACGATTGAAAGACTCAGGGACTTCCGTGCAAACGGCGGTAAGCTCATATTTATGGGAGATGCTCCCACCCTTGTTGATGCAATTCCATCAGATGAGGCAAAGAAGCTCTTTGACGAAAGTGAATGCATAGACTTCTCACGCGCCTCACTTCTCACCGCACTTGAGGATACAAGAACCGTTACCATCCGTTATGCAAACGGTAAGCTTACAGACAGATATATGTATCAGCTCCGCGAAGATAACGACTGCCGCTGGCTGTTCATCTGCAACTCAAATGAGCCCGATAACAAGCACGTTGATACGGGACATCATTTGCAGATAATCATAAACGGTATATATAGTCCCGAAATATATGACACTGCAAACGGCAATATCGCCCCCGTTAAGGCTGAGTACAGAGAGGGAAAAACTATTGTCAGATGCACTCTTTTCGGCTACGATTCATTGCTTCTGAAGCTGACCGCAGGCGAATCCTGCTGTGATACACCCCAGCACATTCCCCAGACGGCTCCCGAGAATATGGGCGGACTTTATGATTACGAGCTTTCCGAGGATAACATTCTCGTTCTCGATATGGCTCAGTGGAAGCTTGACGATGATACCGAATATTCCGAAAAGGAGGAAATCCTCCGTCTTGACAACCTTGTCAGAGAAAGACTCGGAATAAAAGAGCGCGGCGGTCACGTTGTTCAGCCCTGGGTTCTCGGAGATTTGCCCAAGGACCATAAGGTCACCTTGAAATTCACTTTTGAAAGCGAAATCGAATACAAGGGCGCAGTTCTCGCACTTGAGGACGCAGACGTTGCACAGGTTATATTCAACGGCCGGCAGGCACAGCCCCTTGACGGCTACTACGTTGATATTTCAATAGGCAAAAAGGCTATTGCAGATATAGTAAAGGGAGAAAACGTGCTTGAAATAACGCTTCCCTTCGGTGAAACAGCAAACATAGAAAACGTATTCATTTTAGGTAAATTCGGTGTAAAAGCCATCGGCTGTCAGGCAGTTGTGACCACTCTTCCCGAGAAGCTGGCATTCGGCTCACTTCTGAATCAGGGCTTCCCCTTCTACGGCGGAGCAGTTACCTATAAGATGAAGGCAAAAACAGAGGATGACACTCTCAGAATTACCGCCGGCGATTATATGGGCACTCTCATTGAAGTAAGCGTGGACGGCAAGGAAGCAGGCAATATTATCTATCCTCCCTATACCCTCGAGGTTGAAAATGCAGGCAAAGGTGAGCACAACGTTGACGTAAAGATATATCTTCACAGATATAATTCCTTCGGCCCCATTCACCTTGTAAACGTCAAGGAATCCTGGCACGGTCCCGGAGCATGGAGAAGCTCAGGCATCAACTGGAGCTATGAATACGTGCTTCGTACAACAGGTATTCTCAAGACACCCGGCATCAAATAATTTCCCCTGCAACATAATAAGACATCTTTTTCAGAAAGATTCCGTTATGATAAATAACGGAATCTTTTGTTTTAAAGGAGAAAAAATATGCAGACAGCAATTTCGGACAAGTCTCTGACCGTATATCTCAGCGGCGAGATCGACCATCATAATGCCGCTCAGCTCAGACAAGCCGCAGACAAGGAATTGATAAAGCACTCCCCCGAGGAGCTGATAATTGATTTTACAAGGGTTACCTTTATGGATTCCTCGGGAGTAGGTCTGGTTATGGGCAGATATAAAACTGCCGCATCAATAGGCTGTAAAACCGTCGTAACAGGACTCAGAGACCGTGACAAAAAAATTCTTCAGATGTCAGGACTTGCAAATAAAGTGGAATTCAGGTGATAAAAATGAAAAAAATAATTAATGACTTCAGAATGAACGTTCCTGCGAAATCGGTGAATGAAGGCTTCATCAGAGCCGTAAGCGCCTCCTTCAGCGCAATTGCCGATCCCAATATTGAAGAGATCAATGATATAAAAACTGCCGTCAGTGAGGCTGTAACCAATGCAATAGTGCACGGCTACAAGGAAAAGCAGGGACGAATATACATAGACGCCTTACTTTTTGACGACAATACGCTGAAAATAAGAATAAAGGACAAGGGCTGCGGTATAGAGGATATAAAGCAGGCAATGGAGCCGTTATTTACCACTGCGGGAGACGAACGCTCAGGCCTCGGCTTCTCCGTTATGGAGAGCTTTACAGATAAAGTCAGTGTCCGCTCCGTTCCGGGCAAGGGTACAACCGTTACGCTTTTGAAAAAAATATCGGGAAAGTGCGAATAATGTGCGATAATCCATCCGTAAATAATCTTGTTACCGAGAATCTTGGGCTCGTTCATTCCTGTGCGAACAGATTCAGAGGCAGAGGAATAGAATATGATGATCTGTTTCAGGCAGGCTGTCTCGGACTTGTAAAGGCGGCGTCAGGCTTCAATCCCGACCTTGGCTTCCGATTTTCAACCTATGCAGTACCTGCCATACTCGGAGAAATTAAAAGACTGTTCCGCGACGGAGGCACGGTAAAAATCGGCAGAGCCGCCAAGGATCGGGCAAGACAGCTTCTTGCAGTAAGAGAAAGTCTTATAGCTAAAAACAGCAAGGAGCCCTCCGTCTCCGAAATTTCCTCTGCAGCAGGAATAGAGCCGACAGAGGCAGCGGCACTTCTGAGTGCTTGTCTTCCCGTCATCTCACTGACTCCCGAGGAGGACGGAACAGCACCGGAAATACCCGTACAATCTTCAGCAGACAGCATAATAGACTCTCTTTCTCTTTCCAGTGCACTTGATACACTTGATGAGGATGAAAAAAAGCTGATAACCTGCCGATATTATAAGGAGCTGACACAAAGCGAAACGGCAAAGCTCCTCGGAATATCACAGGTTCAGGTATCAAGAAAGGAAAAAAATATTCTTCTGAAGCTGAGAAAAATACTCACTTGACAAAGTACCCATATTATGATAATCTTTGTTCCTGTAATACATAAAAGGAAGCAAGGATCATGAAAAAAACTCAATTCAAGGGCATTTTTATGCTCTTCCTTACAGCTTTTATCTGGGGATCTTCATTTGTTGCGCAATCAGTGGGAATGGAAAACGTGGAGGCATTCACGTTTAACGGAATCAGAACCCTATTCGGTGCCGCAACGCTTCTTCCCTTTATTCTCATAAGAGACGCAATGAAAATAAAAAAACACGGCAAATCCGAAAAAGCCGCGCTGAAAGCAGAAACCAAGAAAATACTTATAGGCGGAAACTTTATGGGTATAGCACTTTGCATTGCCAGCAATCTTCAGCAATACGCCTTTTCTTATGAGGATCACAGTGCGGGGAAAATTGCATTCATAACTGCATTCTATATGTTCTTCGTGCCGCTTCTCGGCATTATTATCGGCAAAAGAGTTCCTCTTCTCACATGGTGCTGTGTTGCGGCGGGAACTGTCGGACTGTACTTTTTATGTGTTGGCGAGGAAGGCTTCTCAGCAATCAACAAAAGCGATATGTTCTCCCTTGCCTGCTCGGTATGCTATGCGGTGCACATCCTTGTAATTGAAAAATTTGCCTCTGATACGGATGCCGTCAAGCTTGCATTTACGCAATTCACCGTATCGGGAATAATCACCTGTATTATTATGTTTATAACAGAGCAGCCCTCCATCGATGCTATCAACTCAAGCATATTCCCCTTGCTTTATTCGGGAATAATGAGCTGCGGACTTGCCTACACCTTCCAAATAATAGGACAGAAATATACGGAATCCACCATAGCCTCTCTTATTATGTGTCTCGAATCTGTTTTCGGTGTTATATGCGGTGCGGTTATATTACACGAGCAGCTCACCTCAAGAGAAATTATGGGCTGTCTTATTATGTTTGCGGCAATTATTCTCTCTCAGTTCAGCGAAACCATAAATACAAAGATGAAAAACAAAAAGCATACCAATAATCCCGTGTAAAAAACACAAAGGAAGCCGATGCTGATCGGGGTTTACCCGATTCAGTACGCGACTTCCTTTTTTTGAGGCATTTAGTGCCCTTTCAGCTATTCTTCTCCTACAAGCCCCAATATCTCTATGGGATCCACAAGCTCTCCGTTTGCCCTCATTTCGAGATGAACGTGAGCATCCTCCTCACTCTCAACGGGAATGTCACCCACTACGCCGATTATTGTTCTTTCCTCAAGAACAGAACCGACGGAAATGAGCATTTCATCAGCAAGCCCTGATATTGAGGACGTTATACCGTTTCCGTGGTCGATTGTAACCGTATTACCCCAAAGGGCATCCTTTGTAACAGACACAACGGTGCCCTTGCCCGTGGTTTTTACACTCTCCCCTTTTACGCCCTTGAAATCAACACCGTTATGAGTACGATAATCATTCATTGTTTCAGAAAAAACGGGGATTCCCATACTGTAATCTGCGCCGATAGACAAAGAAACGGGAGAATAAAAGATTACCGGCTCCTCCTGAGAGGTCACCTCGGGAGCTGAATTTTCGAATACTGCTGCTGTTGAGGGCTCATCTGTCGCAGCCTCGGTGAATTCATCAATTCTGATTTCAACCTTATAATCATTTTCTTTCTCGTTAACCTTTGCAGCAGGGTTTTGTGCAGTAGGCAACGTAATGCTGTCCTGCGCCGTGGAGGGAGTATTTTTATTCACGGAGGAATATCCGATACTTCCCGCCGCAAGCAGACAAAGGGCAATCGCAAAGTACAAGCCGTTGCTTTTTAACATTCTCTTAAAGCTTCTTTTATTTTCATCATTTATCATATTATTACCTCCTATAAGAATTTTGTCCTGAGACAAAAAAAATATTCCGAAAATTTTTCAAAATTTACAAAACAAATGTTTGCTTTTTCTGAACATTTGTGCTATACTGTTTTCGTAAGTAAAATTTCACGGAGGTCGGTATGAAAGAACTCAATAAAACACAGAAGAAAATATATGAATTTCTTGCAGAACGCTCCCAAAACGGAGTGCCTCCCACGGTAAGAGAAATCTGTGCGGCTGTCGGACTTAAATCAACCTCATCCGTACAAAGCAATCTCGATGCCCTTGAAGAGGCAGGATATATTGAAAGAAATCCTATGCACAAGCGCTCAATAAGAGTCAGAGGTCAGGAAAACAGCGTAACTCAGGTTCCTCTTATAGGAACGGTAACTGCCGGTATGCCCATACTTGCAGTTGAAGCAATTGAGGGTTACGTTCCGTTTTCAGGGGATGAGCAGTCAGACAAGCCCTTATTTGCACTGAGAGTCAAGGGTGACAGTATGATAAAATGCGGCATTCTCAGCGGAGACATCATCATCGCAGAAAAAACTCCCGTTGCAGACGCGGGAGATATTGTCGTGGCGTTACTTGACGATGAGGCTACCGTAAAAAGATTTTACAAAGAGGACGGGCACTTCCGTCTTCAGCCTGAAAACGATGATTACGCACCCATAATCTGCGACGAGGTTATAATTCTCGGCAAGGTCATATCCCTTGTGAGATACTTCAACAGATAACAAAAAAACCGAGAAGGCTGAAGCTTTCTCGGTTATGCTTTTATACTGCTTATTGCATTGCAAGTCCCTTTGACTTTAGATACGTCTTTGCGGAATATTGCTTTCTCTTGCTCGAGAAAATGTACTGAATAAAGCTTTTAGGAGCTTTTGTAAGAGACAGCTCTGAGAGAATTCTCGGATCAAGTGGGGCAGGATCCTTGACGTTTATCGTGATTCCGCTTGCCTCGGCTCTTGCCTTAGCATAAAATCCTTCATCGGAAATTACCTTGATGTTCTCTGCGCCTCTCCAATTCTCGGGGAAGGAGGGATCATCTGCCGCACTTTGTTTAACAAAAAGCTCAAAGAACGGGAATTTCTGAATATAAAGAGAATTGATAAATTCATCAATGTAATCGTTGTTGCTGAGATCTGCAAGTATGCTGAAGAGAGGAAGCTGTGCAGCATCCTTTCTCGTTACGTACATCTGAGGGAAGCGAAGATCGGAAAATGTCTTATTAAGCTTATTTCTTCTCTCTGCCGTAAGAAGCTGAGATATCTCCTCATACTTACTTCTGAGCTTTTCAAGGGCTTCATCCGTCATATACCAGAAATATCTGTAGAATTTATTTGTCAGAGTTTCAAAATAAACTGTAAGAATCTCTTGTGCAGTATATTCGTCCCCGTCAAAGGCACCCGTTTCCTCTTCGATTATACTTCTGATGTCGGCATAGGCACTTTCATAAACGGCAATTACGGTATCAAGATTTTTCTCAGAGGGAGCAGCGCCCTCTGCAAAGCCGTCATTGAAAACACCGTTTCTTCTTGCGTAAATTGCACCTGCAACACCGGACAGCCTTGCACCACAGCCGAATATACATTTCAGAAGCAATGCGGCGTTATAATATACGGGAACAGCGGGAAATTCAACGGAATAAAGATCAAAGAACTTCTTTTTTATGACTCTGCCGTCCATATCAAGGGTATTGAGCAATGCTCTGTCAAAGCGGTCTATTTCGGGAACCGTTGCAAGCATATCCATCCACGTATCATAATAGGGCTCGTGCTCACCCGAGGAATAATAACGGGGAGAGAATATATCAGCCTTTGTCTCCTCTGCCGCCTTCAATATACACTCAACGGAATCGGGAGAAATATAATCACCGCCGTCAATAAATAAAAGCAGCTCGCCCTTTGCCGTTTTTACAGCCTGATTTCTCGCTTCGGGAATAAGGCATTGAGCAATCTCAAGCTTTTCAAAGCCTACGTACTCATCACAATACTCATTTATTACAGCCTTAGCAGAGTCGTTGCAGCCGTTATCCACAACGATCACGTCAAATTCCTCAACTGACTGACAAACCAGTCCCTCAAGTGTATATTTCATCTTTTCCGCGTCGTTACAACCGGTCAAAATTACAGTTAACGTTGCCATCAGTATTCTCCGTTCAATTAAAATATTGTTCAATAATCCCCTTAGCTCTTATGAGGTCATCGGGGTAAGTAATTTTTATATTATAGGTTTCGCCTTTTACGATGTAAACACTCTCCTTGTGAAGAGTGAAAACCGAGCATCCGTCCGTCAGGGCTTCAAAAATATCAGCGGGAGTTTTCTCTATAAGTTCATAAAGCTTCCTTGCATCGAAGCTCTGAGGTGTCTGTGCATGAAACACCCTTGAGCGGTCGGGCACCGAGCTGATAAATTCTCCGTCCTCACTTATAAGAACCGTATCAACCGCAGACACGCAGGTATTGCATGCACCGTACTTTTTTGCGGCTTCGATATTTTCGTTAATTATACGGTCAGTTATAAAGGGCCTTACCGCATCGTGAGTAAGCACGACACTGTTTTCGAGCATATCCTTTTCCTTAAGAAAATCAAGCACCGCCTTTAAGGTACCGCTTCTTGTACTGCCGCCGGAAATAACAAAGATATTATTATTCAAGGGGAAATACTTTGCCGTAAGCTGCTCGGTATAATCAATAAAATCGGAAGAAACGCTGACGATGCAAGCATCAACGTTACCGTTATCGATAAAAGCCTTGAGGCTTCTGATAATAACGGGCATCCCCTCTATTTCAAGAAATTGCTTGGGAAGCGATAATCCCATTCTTGTTCCGCTGCCGCCCGCAAGAATTGCCGCAACCGTCATAATCAACCCTCCGAAAAAAATACATATTTTATATAATAACATATATTTCAATATTTAACAAGATTATTTGTCTTCTCTTTCCGTGTTTTTTCTTTCATTTAAAACATTCGGGCGCTGTGCCATATCCGACACAGCGCCCTTTGCTCATTTATTTGGATGCCATAATATCAAGGATCTTAAGAATTCTCTGCTTTCCGTCAAACTTGATTTCATCGCCGACCTTACAACCCATAATCATTTTTCCGATGGGTGTATCATCTGCAAGCTTACCGTTAAGCATATCTGCCTGCTGAGAGGAAACTATTTCATAAACAGTTCCGTTTGCATCATCCTTGTCAACAAGAGAATCGTACAATCTTACGTAAAGACCTACCTGAACCTTATCGGTGGAAAGGCTTGAAACGTCAATGATCTTTGCGCTTGAAATACGGTTATTGATTTCCTGTATCTTAGCGGCAAGGTTGCTCTCGTTTTCCTTTGCAGCTGAATATTCAGCGTTTTCGGAAAGGTCACCCTGTGCCTTTGCTTCCTGAAGCTTCTCCTTGTTTATTTCATTTTCCTTGTAAAGCTCGTCACGCTCAGCAATCAGCCTGTCATAGTCAGTCTGAGTCATAACGTTGGTAAATACATTGTTATCCATTTGATTATTTCCTTTCAGATTATGTTACTTGATTAATTTTATTCAAAATTAAAATTTTGTCAAGATTTATTTGTCGCATCGGGTATAACTATTTCTCCGCCCTCTAAAACGTTATCGCCTCCGGTAGTATTGTCACCCTTTGAAGCCGCAATAATATCCTTTACCTTCTGAATAACGTCGGAAACAAGAGAGTCTGAGGAGCCGTCCGTCTTGAATGCATTGATTATGTCGAAAATACCGTTAACAAACTCGGATACACCGTCGGCAACCTCTCCGGTAGAAGGAAGATTGATTCCGCCGTCATTATTTCCGTCATCAGAGCCGTCGGGATTTTCGGGTTCTTCGGGCTCATCGGAATCCGCGGGAGGTGTTTCGGGAGCAGGCGGTATTATCACAACAATTTTAATTGTTTCGCCTTCGGGAACCTGAGAAAACTGCTGTTCAAGCGAAACAGATGTACGAAGCACGTGTCTGGCATCAAACGAGGTAAGCTTACCGTCAAAATCGACGTCAGCGTAAATAAGATCCTCGTCATTCTTGAATTTATCAAGCTCAACACTGTTTCTGAGCACGCTTCTTGCATCGTAGGCATCTACCTTACCGTTATTGTCAACGTCACCGAACAATCTGGGATTCCAGTCGAAATCCGTAAGCTCAACGGTAATATCATAACGGATTCTCATAGAGCTTCCCTTGAGAACATCTCTTGCCGTAACCTCCGGATTTCCCGTGTTTGACAAAATGGGGTTAGCAATAGCAAGACCGATCTCCATAAGATCTATGCCCGTATATGCAGTAAACACTCTCATCATATCGTAAAAAGAAAGTGTGAACGTATAAGAGATGTGCTGAGTATACTTGATAAGCTCATTATCGGCATTATAAGTTACCTGAACGTAAGCCGTGTCAAACATAAAATCGTCAAACTTTACCTCGCGGAGAGGTCCCTCACTGTCGGTAAGCTTACCGCCGCTGATAATAACGGGATCAATGGAGCCTGAGGGAAGGTCAAAGATCTTTGAATGAGACGACGTCTTTGCGCCCTCAAGATCGGTGGTGGGGAATTCGTATCTGAGAGTCAGCGTGTTTTTCGAGGGATCAAGAAGATTTGAGCTTTCCTCTACCTTGAGCGTATACTTATCGTCCGTTGTAAGAGCAGACATATAAGGCTCACCGTAAAGCGGAAGAAGATAAGTGGTATCAACGCCCTTTGCGATCTCTTTTTCAGAGGCAGGAACCGTTGAATCCGCAAGAACGCCGAGGAAGTTCTTTACAAGTCCCTTCTGAGGATCAAAGAAGGCGTCAACAATAGCATCGAGGTACTTTGAGGCATCATCTGAAAGATTCGCCGGTGTATTCGAGCCGAGCTGATAATCATAGGCCTCGTCCTTTTTGTTCATACCAGAGGTCTTTTTATACGTAAAAGAAGGTCTCTTTTCCTTTATTGAATTTACAGATTCATTGAACGTATATAAATACTGCAGCTTCTTTTCCGGATCGATAACCGTTATAACCTCGGCAAGTCCCGCAACGGGGAAGCAGGTTGCCACGGTAATGGCAGCAAGAATTATCGTAAATATGCTCTTAATGAGGGAATTTGATTTTTTCATCAGGATACCCGCCTTTCCGTAAAGAGTATATCATAAATTTTCATAAAAAACAATTTTCAAGTTCTGGAAAATGCTTTTATTTTATAAGCTTGAACTTTGCAAGAAGAAGTGCGCTTAAAACAGAAACAACTATAGTAACAAATACAAGAGTGCCTACACCGAAAAGGGGAGAGAATACAAGAACGATCACGCCTACAACCACAGGAGCAATTGCTATCTTCCAATACTTTCTCAGATAGCTTGCGGCAAGTGCGCCGAAAAGAGCCGCAGTAACGTAAGGCAGAACGGATTTAACGATGGGGGTATCCTTGATCTCAGAGAATACGGGATTAAGAATAAATATACCCACGGCAATTATTATAGTGGTGGTGATTGCAGAGGATGCAACAGAGATCGTGGAAAGAATATCACCCTCCTCGCTTGTTGCCTTAACGTTCTCTTTCTGAAGAATGCTCATAGCACAAGGAAGCTTAAGGTTTGAAATATTACCCGTAACGAAGCTGAGATATGCACCGCCCGCACCGAGCATGGGAGTAAAAGCAATAACCTCAACTACTGAGGACACCCAGAAAAGAGGAGCAACCTTGAGAAGTGCATTAAGCACACCGTTGAATTCGGGCCATGCATTCCACTTTACGCTGATCGCAACGGGAACCATAAAGAGCACCAGAAGAGCACCTATTGACCAAATTCTGCCCCAGATATGAACGGAATTGATATAATCTATTTCTTTTTTAATCTTTGACATCCTTACTTACCTCCATACGAATGACGTGATCTCGGCAGGCAATACCTGAATAAGCAGTATTGCAATTGCAAGAGAACCGAAGATACTCAGAGGTGTTGCAAAAACCTCAAGCTTTTTCCACTTGAATTTAATGCAGATAAATTCAAACACAAGTGAAATGATAATTGCCATTACAAGGCATACGACCGACATAAAGCCCGCATCACTTGAATGATCCTTCGTCTGACCTGCAAGTGCCTGAGCTACGAAAGCGGCAATAATACCGATAAATGCGGAAGCAGAAATTGCATCTGCAAGATTTGAGCCGCCCTCGCTTTTTGTTGCAGCCTTGCTTATCTTTTTAAGAATAAGCTTTCCGAATACGGTAACAAGGATAAGACCGAAGCAGATACCGATGGTCATAACCCATGCAACGGCGGAGAAAACGGCAGGATCCTCTACAGCGGCACCGCTCTGAATACCGAACTGCTCAAGAGTGATGTCTGCGGCAGACTTTTCATAAAGAAGATTGCCTATAACACTGAGTCTTATCCAGGGTAAAACTACGCCGAGAGATGAAGACAGCGTGAACACGGTAACAAGAATGGAAATCGCGGGAGCTACCGAGAATAATGCACTTGTAAATGCGGCATTTTTAAGAGTTTCGGTTGACATACCGATTGCCTTTCCTCTTCTCCATGCTTTAACAAGGAAAAAAACGGATTCAATAACGACAAAGCCGATGACGAGAGCTGCAAGCCCCAGCATCAACGGACTTTCTTTAAAGTCCGAAAGATTAAACATATAAACATCCTCCATATACAAATATATACTGATTTATTATACTACAAGTATCTATCACCGTCAAGGGAAAAGCAATAATTATTAATTATTATAAAATAATAAGAGAGACCGCCTTACACGGTCCCCCCGTTTACACCTAATACCTGCCCCGTTACATAAGAGGCATCGTCAGAAGCGAGAAATGCCACGGCGGCGGCAACCTCATCTGCCGTACCCATTCTGCCCATAGGAATTTCCTCGCATATTGCATCCTTTTCCTCACGGGAAAAGCGGCTCATCATATCCGTATCAATAACTCCGGGAGAAACACAGTTGACAGTGATTCCCGAAAGAGCATATTCCTTTGCAAGAGCCTTCGTAAGTCCGATAACCCCTGCCTTGGATGCTGAATACACAGCCTCACAGGATGCCCCCAGCTGTCCCCATACCGATGAAATATTGATTATTCTTCCGTATTTCTGAGAAAGCATATCCTTTACCGCCTCTCTTGTGCAGTTGAAGGCTCCCGTCAGATTCACTCCGAGGGTTTCATTCCACTGCTCATCGCTGACGGTATCAAAAAGTCCCCACAAGGACACACCGGCATTGTTTACGAGCACGCTTACGCTTCCGAAATTTTCACGGATATATGAGAACATTCTCTTAACGTCTTCAGAGGAAGCAACGTCTCCCTTTACTGCAATAACACTATACCCGGCAGAAGTCAATTCAGAGCAAAGCGCCTTCGCCCTTTGCTCTGATGAATTATAGTTTACTGCAACCTGAAAGCCGTCTTCACACAGTCTTTTCACGATGGCGGCACCTATACCCTTGCTGCCGCCTGTAACAAATGCAGTTTTTTTCATTACGTTGACATCTCACCCATAAGCATAGCCATAAACGTACCCATACCTATCATTCCCTTGTATGACTTCCAGCTCTGGGGAGGAGCAGACTTATCAGCAGGAACGTTACCTGTAATGCTTGTAATATCACTTGCGGAGAGAAGCTTACCCGAGGATGAATATGAAGCAAATCTGACAAGCTTCTTACCGTCAAGGTAAACCTTTCTTATTTCACCGTTATTGGAAAGCGTATAAACCTGACATTTTCTTCCGTTAAGCACCTCTTCCGTTACGGAATCAGCATCGGTAAGACTGCCAAAGGAAGAGAAATCAAGCTCTGCACTTGCAGAAAATTCATCAATATTCATACCTGTCATTTCCATAACAGTATCCGTCATTTCAAGATATGCCTGCTTCTTGGGATAAAGCATATACATAGTCTTTCCGTTGACGATCATAATACCGATATCAATACCGTCCATGCTTGAGCTCATATAAAGGCTCGTAGGTGTAATAGCAATTTCAAGAGGCGCAACGGTACCCGTGCTGTCGACCATAGTACCGGTCATATAGAAGTTACCTGTCTTGAGAATATCAAATTCGTTGCCTGCGGGAACTGTTATCTGCTGTGAGCCTGAGCTTGAGGTGGTATTTTCCGTATTACCCGTTATCTCTTCGCCGCCTGAGGGCTGAGTTGTATATACATCCCCCTGAGTTGTATCAACTGAGGGACCTACCTGAATTGAGGTAGTGCCGCCGGAAAGTCCCGCCGGATCATCATAAGAGGTGTCGTCATACTCTGTTGTCGGTCCGGTTACAAGAGAACCGGAAAAGCTGAGACAGCCGGCAAAAACAAAAACAACCAATATAATTAAAAAGATTGCGAGATACATTTTTTTCATTGTTAAAATCCCTTCTGATTATTTGCACAAAGACAATTAAAAGAATTATATCACACGAAAATTAATAAATCAAGTACAATTCCCCTACGGGTATATTATATATTTATTACTTAAAACTGCCTTAAAGGGAATTGCAAACAGCATACTTATATGATATACTTTTTATTACCTATCTCAGAAAGGGGAAAAATTATGATCAAAATATCACCCTCCATACTTGCAAGCGATTTTTCCAGATTAGGTGAAGAGTCCGTTTTATGCGAAAAAGCAGGAGCTGATATGCTCCACATTGACGTAATGGACGGTCATTTCGTACCGAACATAACTATCGGCGCTCCCGTAGTAAAATCCCTGAGAAAATGCACGTCTCTCATCTTCGACGTACACCTTATGATAAGTGAGCCCGAAAAATATATTCCCGACTTCGCTCAAAGCGGAGCCGACCTTATAACCTTTCACCTCGAATCGGACTGTGACACGCTGAGAACAATAGAGCTTATAAAGTCCCACGGAAAAAAGGCGTCGGTTTCATTAAAGCCCGCAACCCCCGCAGAAGCAGTCTTCCCCTACCTTGATATGCTGGACATGGTGCTTGTTATGACAGTAGAGCCCGGTTTTGGCGGGCAGGGTTTTATGAACGATCAGCTTTCCAAAATCGAAGCCATCCGCGCCGAGTGTAACAGACGCGGACTTACAACCGATATTCAGGTAGACGGCGGCATCACCGACACCACGGCACCTCTTGTAATCAATGCGGGAGCAAACGTGCTTGTGGCAGGCAGCTACGTTTTCAAGGGCGATAAAAAAGAGGCTATAGACTCACTTAAAAATATTCGCTAAGCTTTTTTACAGCATTATCGGGTATAATACAGCTCCATTTCTCCTTGCATTGTGCAAGCTGTGCGCCCGAAAGCGGCAAAATATCAGAAAATTCACAAACTGCATCAAGCACATCCTGCATATCGGATGCAAGCCCGTTGAATATCATACGATATCTTCCGTTATTTTCAAAAAGAGCCGTTTCCTCGATCTTTTTCAGTCCTGCCAGACATTTTATAATATGTTCAAAATCAGCAAACTCTGCAACAATCTGCTCCTTCTCTGATTTCACGAGCTGTTTTACCGATTTATTATCACAAAACGGTGCACCAAGGGAGGAAAAGCAGATTTTGTATAAATCACTGCCGTCCTTTATAACCTCGATAAGAAGCTTTCCCGACAAGGGAACTCTGACACCGCTTATCGACGACATATCCCCTGCAACACTCCACAAAAACCGTCGTGTTTCGATATTTCCATAATCGATCTCCTCATAGGAGATCCCGTAACCGTCAAGCTCACTTGATGACAGCCACGCCTCTGCCCTGAAATCATTGGGGAAGACAACCTTCATCAAAAAGCACCTCCGCAATATTTTGTTTTCAAGTACATTTTATTCATTTGCAGGTTAGTCCGCAATGTTAAAAATACGGCAAAGAAGACTATTTTTTCCGACTTCTGCATTCATTACAGGTGATTACTATGCCAAAAAAGAAAAAAATATCTGAAAAACTTAATATTACCACCCCCGACCACAAGCAGAATCAGCTGAAAAGACACAGAGAAAAGCTTGAACGGGAATCAAAGCGTCAGGAGCAGAAAAGAAATGAGCTTTTCACAAAAAACGTAACCTCCGCAACGGAGAAAAAAGCACCTGTAACGCTGAGAACCAAGGCATATTACAGATATGCCAAGGATTATCCCTCCGACGTAACTCCCGACGGCTTCAGGGAAAATTTTCCTGTAAAAAAGAAAATGTCCCGAAAAGCAAAGCTGATACTGCTTGCAGTATGCATTTTTATTTTCGTCAGCACCGTTACCGTCATACAGACAGGCATAGAGCTTTCGAAAAAGCCTCCGCAGGAAGGCAACGATACCCCCGTCATAGCTCCCTCGGAATCACTTACCGCTCTGCATTTTGCCCCCTCGGAATTTGCATCAAAATCAGCAGAGGAGCTGAAAAGCGAGCTTGATTCAGCAGGAGCAAACAGCTGTGTCATCGAATTCAAGGATGAATACGGCTACGTTTATTTCGACGTAAATTCCTTTATCGGCGCATCTGCCGACAAAAAAACTGACAACGCCTGGGACAAGGTCAGCTACCTTTCGGAAAACGGAATCAGCTGTATTGCATACGTCAGCTGCTTTAAGGATACTGTTGCCGCCTCGTCTCTGTCGGGAATGGAGGTAAAAACCTCCTCGGGAACAGTTTTTACCGATTCCTCATTATCCTGCTGGCTGGATCCCTTCAGCTCTGCAACCTCCGAATATCTGACCTCACTTATGGTAAAGGCAATAGACGGCGGCTTTGCATACGTGCTTGCAGATAATATATGCTTCCCTACGGAATTTTCCGTTGCCGCTCCCGTATTCAGCGTGACGGCTGATACTGAAAACAAAAACTCCGTTCTGCTTTCGTTTATAACAGAAATATCAAACGCAGTGGGAACAGACAAGCTTATAACAATGTGTGACGTTTCGGGCTTTGCAAAAATTTCAGATACAGTCAACGAAAAATACGGCGGCGCGATCATCGACACAAAATGCATTGCCTATTGTATTGACACAAGAAGCGAAGCGCAATACGAGCAGCTGCTCAACACCTCCGACGTATTCAAATACATAGAGGAAATGCCCCTTGCCTTTATCCTTGATGCAGGCAGTCTTGCTTCAAAAAGCGTAACCGAAACAAAGGAAGCAAACATTCTGGCAGCTGTAATAGATAAAAGTCTTGAAAAAGCCGACGTATACGTAAGGTATGCAGGCATAAGCAATATAATTTATTGGTAAAAAAGAAAGGATATCTTGATATGGATTACAAAAACACGTTAACGCAGAACATTCTCCCCTTCTGGCTTAAAACGGCAATCGACTATGAAAACGGCGGTATTTTCACTCAGCTTGACAAAAAGGGTGAGGTATACGGCACAGATAAAAGCGTATGGTTCCAGGGCAGAGCATTATGGTCCTTTATGAAGGCATACAACGCTATCGAAAAAAATCCCGAATACCTTAAGGCCGCCGAATGCATTTATTCATTTTTACCCAAATGCACAGACACTGACGGAAGAATGTTCTTTACCGTAACAAAGGACGGCAAGGAGCTTCAGAAGAGAAGATATTATTTCTCCGAAACCTTTGCAGCTATCGGCTGTGCAGAGCTTTACAAGGCAACAAACAGAGCCGACGTGCTTGAAAGCGCGGAAAAATATTTTACGGTAGCATACGAATGCTTTACGGGCGTAAGAAAAAATCCCCCGAAGATCAACCCCGAAAATCTCGGAACAAAGGCATTATCCCCTGCGATGATAATGCTTTCAACAGCACAGACTATGAGAAGTATGGACAGCGCCAAAAAGGATTGGTACAATACCATCTGCAAGGAATGTCTTGACGAGATTCTTCACGGCGGTTACCTTACCGAAAAGGCACTTCTTGAAAGCGTTACGAAGGAAGGAGAATTTGTCAACACTCCCTCCGGACGAATCGTAAATCCCGGTCATTCTCTTGAAGCCGCCTGGTTTATTATGCTTGAGGGCATACTCACCGACAACAAGGAGGCAATTGATATCGGCAAAAAGATAATCGACATCACTCTTCCTCTTGGTCTGGACAAAAAATACGGCGGAATTATTGCATTTACCGACCTTTTAGGCTATCCCCCCGTACAGCTTGAATGGGATATGAAGCTGTGGTGGCCTCAGTGCGAGGCTATGATTGCCCTCAGAATGGCATATCTTCAGTTCGGCGAGGAAAAATATCTTGAGCTCTATGAGCAGATCAAAGATTATTGCAAAAAGCACTTCGTTGACAACGAGGACGGTGAGTGGTACGGCTATCTTCATTATGACAATACCGTATCAACCACCCTCAAGGGCAACATCTTCAAGGGCCCCTTCCACATTCCGAGACTTTACATTTTAATGGCAGTCCTCGACGAATGCGGCGACATAAAGAAATACGCCGAATAATCATTAATACAAATGTGTCTGTAAAAGCAAAAGCATTTTACAGACACTTATTTTTATGCAAGAAAAATCTCCCTCCCGACAAAAAAATCGGGAGAGAGTCTCAATTAAAATTCAAGCTTTTCGGAAATATATGACTCAAGCTCACTGATAGGCAGTCTTACCTGCTCCATTGTGTCACGGTCACGGACGGTTACACAGCCGTCCTCCTCGGAATCAAAGTCATATGTGATGCAGAAGGGAGTACCGATTTCGTCCTGTCTTCTGTAACGCTTACCGATTGAACCGGCATCGTCGAATTCACACATAAACTTCTTCTGAAGAGCGTGGAATACCTTTTCTGCACCCTCGTTAAGCTTCTTTGAAAGAGGAAGCACCGCACACTTGTAGGGAGCAAGAGCGGGATGGAAGTGAAGAACAACTCTCGTATCGTTCTTTTCTGCATCCACAACCTCCTCGTCATAGGCCTCTGTCATAACGGCAAGGAAGAGTCTTTCTACGCCGAGAGAGGGCTCGATAACGTAAGGAATATATCTTTCATTTGTGGTGGGATCAAAGTAATCGAGAGTCTTGCCGGAGGTATTGATATGCTGAGTAAGGTCATAGTCAGTTCTGTCAGCAACACCCCAAAGCTCACCCCATCCGAAGGGGAAGAGATATTCAAAGTCTGTTGTTGCCTTTGAATAGAAGCAAAGCTCGTCTGCATCGTGGTCACGAAGACGTAAGTTTTCCTCCTTCATACCAAGGCTGTAGAGCCAGTCGCGGCAATATGCTCTCCAATAGTTAAACCATTCAAGGTCTGTGCCGGGCTTGCAGAAGAATTCAAGCTCCATCTGCTCGAACTCACGGACACGGAAGATGAAGTTACCGGGAGTGATTTCGTTACGGAAGGATTTACCGATCTGTGCAACGCCGAAGGGAACCTTTCTTCTTGTTGTTCTCTGAATGTTAGCAAAGTTTACGAAAATACCCTGTGCTGTTTCGGGACGAAGATAGATCTCGTTCTTGGAATCCTCTGTTACACCCTGGAAGGTCTTAAACATAAGATTGAACTGTCTTATATCCGTAAAGTTGTGCTTTCCGCAATCGGGACAGGGAATATTCTTTTCTCTGATATAATCTGTCATTTGGCTGTTTGTCCAGCCTGCAACGTTTGTGCCGTCAAAATCCTCAATAAGGTTATCAGCTCTGTGTCTTGTTTTACACTCCTTACAGTCCATAAGCGGATCTGAGAAGCCGCCGAGATGTCCTGAAGCCACCCATGTCTGAGGATTCATAAGAATTGCGCTGTCAAGACCTACATTGTAGGGATTCTCCTGAACAAACTTCTTAAGCCATGCCTTCTTGATATTATTTTTAAGCTCTACGCCAAGGGGGCCGTAGTCCCAAGTATTTGAAAGACCGCCGTAAATTTCACTTCCTGCAAAAACAAAGCCTCTGCCTTTACAGAGAGTTACGAGTTTTTCCATTGATTTTTCTGTATTTTTCATAAATTAACCCTCCTGATTCTTACAAAAAATTATTTTACCAAATTATTTTTAATAAGTCAACATTATTGACTTGTAAAGTGTGGGGATATATAATAATTAACATAAACGAGGTGTTAAAATATGGATGAATTAAAGAAAATAGAGGCGTCGGCAAGAAAAACAGCCGAGGAAATAATAGAAAAAGGTAAGCTCACAAGGGGCAGCATCCTTGTTGTGGGCTGTTCAACGAGTGAAGTTATGGGCTCGAAGATCGGTACTGATTCAAATTATGAAACCGCAACTGCAATATATAAGGGTATAGCTGCTGTCTGCGATGAAAAGGGAATTTATATTGCCGCTCAGTGCTGTGAGCACTTAAACCGTGCGATTATAATCGAAAAGGAAGCAATCGGAAATGCTCCCTTCTGCAACGTTGTTCCCCAGCCCAAGGCAGGCGGCTCCTTTGCAACAAATGCGTATAAATTTTTCAATTCTCCCGTTGCCGTTGAGAAAATAAGAGCAGATGCAGGCATTGACATCGGCTTTACTCTTATCGGAATGCACCTCAAGGAGGTTGCTGTTCCCGTAAGACTTGAGAACAATAAAATCGGGGAAGCCACCGTTCTTGCGGCAAGAACCAGAGCAAAATTCATCGGCGGCGAGCGTGCCGTATACTCAGAAGAGCTTTTATAAGCACCAAAACAAAAACAGACAAATAAAAACAGCTTCTCCTCGGCAGAAATCGCCGCTTTAAGAGAAGCTGTTTTTTCTATGCTTAATTTTCTATGCAGACACTTATTTCGGAATAAAGATAAATTCCGTCTCCCAGGCAGGAATGCCCTTATAGTGGCGCATATAAAGCTTATAATTGTCGTTAATTTCAAAAACCTTAAGAGGTAAGGTAAAATAGTCCTCGCTTCTGTGATAGCAGGATATAAGCATTACGGGTGCATATTTTTCGATTGTGATTTTCGCTCCCTCAAGAGCCTTAAGCTCGTTACCCTCCACGTCAAATTTAATTATGAGCCGCTCTTCTCCGGAGCGGATTTCCTTATTTATCAGCGTATCTATAGTAATTGACTGAATGGGAAAGCTGCCCTTTTCGCTTTCGTGGGCTCCCCTGCCCTTATTACTGTCAAGATACACGTTTCCGTCCTCATCACTTATAAGAGCATTATAGAGAGTTATATTTTCAAGTTCACGGGTGTTTTCAGTGAGCTTCCGGAAATTTCTTTTGTCGGGCTCCACAGCAATTATCCTTTTGTACCCGTGTTCCCTTGCAAAGGCTGTCGCAGTATCTCCGTTATAGGCTCCCAGATCAACGTATATGCTGTTTTCACTAAGATACGGCACGTCTGAATTATCATATTCGCAGGCAAAAAGACAATCGATATTTCCCGTCAGCTTAAATTTCACAAGCTTGTCAAAGGTATCCCTGCTTTTTTCATCCTCGAGTCTTACACAGACAAGTGAAAGCTCTCCCAAATGCTGTCTGTAAAAATCGACATTAAAAACATTATCACCGTAAACCGGGACATCGGGAGCCAGAAGCTCTGTTTCGGCTGCTATAGCTTTCACATTTTCAATAACCTCTTCCCTTGATGAGCCGAAGCACATCAGAACAAGCATATCGGGAAATTCATTTTTAAGCGATTGATAATCCGAAACTCTGTAGCCTCTGAAAAAACGGTCGCGAACAAAGGCGGCACTTGAAAAAATACCGCTGATTTTTATATTTTCTGCTTCTAAAATATCAATAACTCTGTCTGCACCGTTTCCCGTTCCGTAAAGAACTATGGGGCGGGCTTCTTTTTTCAGACGATCCCATATTGAAAGATGTTCAGTCATTATTCTCCGTTGCACGTAAGCGTGCGTCCTTTATGCTTTATACTATATATTTTATCATATTTTATTTTTCGTTCAATGCTTTCTTTGCATCATTCAAAAAAAATCAGCCGTGAGCTTTATTGCAGCAGCAAAAAAAGCTCACAACTTCAAACTTTTTTATACAATTATAAAGCACCACCTCGGAAATAAAAAAATCCGGACAGCAAAAAAGGGCCCCCGTGAAGGAACCCCTTTTTAATTATGCATAATTTTATAAAAAAATTATAGTCCCAAATGATTAAGCTTCGGGCTGGAAATCAGCAGGCCAGTTCTCTGCGTTTTCGTAACCGGGAACCTTAACGATACCGTCAAGAGCCTTCTGTACTTCTGCGATGAGGATCTGGAAGAACTCAACGATGGAGTTGATCATTTCCTTAATCTTTGCTGCATCCATTGTGTGCACCTCTTTTCATTATTTAATAAATTTTATTCACATTCAAGCAGAATTATGCCTGTGTTGTGCCTTCTTCTTCTGCGGGGAAGAAATATGCAAACCAAGCCTTAACAGCCTCTACGAGGTCAACGATCTTTTCTGCCCAGTATGCTACGTAATCGAAGAATCCGTTTGCCATTGTTTTAGCACCTCTCTTTACGATAGGATAAATAAAAAATTATTGAATAAAATTATTCGTTAACTTCGAACTTTGTCTCGCTCTTGAAACCAGCGATGAACTTCTTCATGTTCTCTGTTGCGGACTTGATGAATGCTACGATATCATCAATGATCTTTGTGATCTTTGCAAAATCCATTATGTTGCACCTCACTTGTAATTAAGATAAAGAAAAATAGATTTTAGCGAAATTATGCTTCTTCGCCACCGAAGTTGATCTTGAGCCAATCCATAGCTTCCATGACTGTCTTAATGAGCTCCTTAAGCCATGCGCCGAGGAATTCAGCAAGTGCACCGATATTATCCATTAGTCTGACCTCACTTTCATAATAAACTCGTAAGAATACCCAATTCGGTTATCTTACAGCAATATACTATCAAAGCTTTAAGGAAAATTCAAGTATTTTTTTACTCATTTTACAATGTTTACATTTATAACAAATTGTTGCAAACATTCAAATGAAAATTATGCACTTTCAATGGCAGTTTTCCGACAATGTGTTGCGAATAATCCACTTTTTTAGACTTTTGATCACCTCAATTGTTAACAAATTGTTTCTGTTAATTTGAATTTAATTAAATTATCAGCAATTTTACATGCAATTTTTAACTGTTTTTTTGCATATTTTCCGTTTTGCAGAAAAAAAATTCAGACAAGCACTGTCCATCATAAGCCGCCCGCGTTTTCCCCGTGACGGACCAAAAAAACAACTTCGTGCTCCCGACAAAAAAATATAAGCTCCTCCGAAGCGTAATTATAGTTGCAAAGCCGCAAAAACTGTGTTAAGATATGATGTATTTATAAATGAACAAATAAGAGGTATACAAATATGAAATTAGGTATCGTAGGCTTACCCAACGTCGGAAAGAGCACGTTATTCAATGCTCTCACAAATGCAGGCGCTCAGGCCGCAAACTATGCTTTCTGCACAATCGAGCCCAACGTAGGCGTCGTAGCTGTGCCCGACCACAGAATAGACAAGCTGGCTGAAATGTATTCCCCCGACAAGATAACCCCTGCAACAATAGAGTTTGTTGACATTGCAGGCCTTGTAAAGGGTGCATCAAAGGGCGAGGGACTGGGAAACAAATTCCTTTCTCACATAAGAGAGGTTGATGCAATAATCCACGTTGTGCGCTGCTTTGAAAATGACGATATTATGCACGTTGACGGTGAGGTAAACCCCGCAAGAGACATAGAAACCATCAATCTTGAGCTTATCCTTTCCGACACAGAGGTGCTTCAGAGACGTATTGACAGAGATACAAAGGCCATGAAGGGTGACAAGACCTTGGCTTCAGACGTTCAGTTCTTCAACTATCTCAAGGAGCAGCTTGACAATGCCGTTAACGCAAGAGCCGTAGAAATGACCGATGATCAGAGAGAGCTTATGGCATCCGTTGCTCTTCTTTCTTCAAAGCCCGTTATTTACGCCTGCAATATGAGCGAGGAGGATTTTGCGGGAAATATTGAGGACAACAAGTATTTCTGCAAGGTAAAGGAAATCGCAGAGGCAGAGGGCAGCGAAGTGCTTCCCATCTGTGCAGAGCTTGAAGCACAGATCGCTGAGCTTGAGGGTGAGGAAAAGGAAATGTTCCTTTCTGAAATCGGAGTTGAAAAGGGCGGTCTGGACAGACTTATTCAGAAGAGCTATGACCTTTTAGGACTTATGTCATATCTTACCGCAGGCAAGCCCGAGGTACGTGCGTGGACTATCAAGAAAGGCACAAAGGCACCCCAGGCAGCAGGCAAGATTCACTCTGACTTTGAAAGAGGCTTCATACGTGCCGAGGTCATCTCCTTCGACGACCTTATGGCAAACGGCTCAATGGCGGCAGCAAAGGAAAAGGGCCTTGTAAGAAGTGAGGGAAAGGAATATGTGATGCAGGACGGAGATATCGTTCTGTTCAGATTCAACGTATAAAATGAACGATACAGGAATTGGCAGAATTGCTCCTCAGGATACGGAGGAATTCATTGAAATCACAGTAAAATTCACAGACTCAGAGGTCAGCGAGGCATCTTTTATCTGCTCCCCTGACGAAACCCTGACGGATTGCGGAAACACAATCTGCCGTATGATAAAATACCACACTGCAGAGGATATTATGCAGGTAACGAACAACGTGGTGTTTTACAACACGGCAAACGAAATTCCCCGCGACAAGCTCTATCTCGGTGCTATGGCAGTTATGGCAGCAAAAAAAGCCGTAGCCGACTGGGGCAGAAAAAACGGACTTACGTTCACATCACACAACGGCTGCAGTTGTTATTAAGAATAAGCTGTATACAGCCGGGTGCCCTGTGTTCACTCGGCTGTTTTGTTTTAAAACACTGACAAACAAAAAAAACGGGGGTACGATTATGAAAATATACCATTCAAGACAGACAGAAATTGAACAGCTTAAAAATCTCTCTCCGTCTCTTACCTTCAAACCCTCAGAGGAGAGCATTTCCCATTGGCAGCAAAAGGCAGAAAAGAAATTAGAGGAGCTGTTAGGTCTTCCTTATAAGAAGGCAGAGGCGCTTTTTGAAATCGAAGAGCAGACGGATTATGAAAATTTCACAGAAATCCGATTCACCTTTCAGAGCGAGGAAAATGAATTCGTCCCTGCTGTTTTACAGCTTCCGAAGAAGCCGCGGCAAGCAAAGCCTCCCGTTATGATATGCCTTCAGGGACATTCAACGGGAATGCATCTGAGCCTCGGCAGACCGAAGCACGACGATGACAAGGAGGACCTTGAATCAGGCGACAGAGATTTTGCCGTTCAGTGTATTTCACAAGGTTTTGCCGCCGTCGCCGTCGAGCAACGCTGCTTCGGCGAAAGAGGCGGAACACCCAAGCCGGACTGCTACGTCGCATCAATGAGCGCAATATTATCAGGCAGAACAACAATAGGCGGCAGAGTATGGGATATTATGCGGCTTATCGACGTGCTTGAAAATGAATTTTCCTCCGTTGTCAATACGGATGAAATATATTGCATGGGGAATTCCGGGGGCGGTACAGCGACCTTTTATGCAGCTGCTCTTGAAAAGAGAATCAAGGGCGCAATCCCCTCCTGTGCCTTTGCAACCTTTCACGGTTCAATAGGCTCTATGTATCACTGCTCATGCAATTTTGTGCCCTCAATGGCAAAATATTTTGATATGGCTGAGCTGGCCGGACTGATAGCGCCCCGCCCTCTCGTCATCGTATCAGGCAAAAATGACCATATATTCCCGATAGAAACGGCTGAGCACGAATTTGAAAGGCTCAAAGAAATCTATTACAAAAACAGCTCCGCTCCCCACAACTGTATACACGTAAAGGGAGAAGAGGGACACAGATTTTATGCCACACCCGCTTGGGAGGCATTTAATAAGCTCATATAATGAAGAGAAAAAATAAATGAAAGAAAAGAGATGTTAAAAATGGATATCAAAGCTAAATTCGACAATCTCAGAAACAATCCCGAATTTACCCTCAAGGAGCTCATCGGCTTCGCTTCGGGCTCATTCGGAAACTCAATGGGACAAGACTGCGTAAGCACCTATACGGATCAGTTCTTCTATGACTATATGGGACTTCAGAAGGAACAGAATCTGTCCATCAAGGCGATAACAAAGGGTGTAAACATCGCAACAAAGCCCATAATCGGAATGCTTCTTGACAATACAGGCTCAGCTAAAAAATTTATGACCTTTTCGGCTGTTCCGCTGACGGTCGCATCCGTTCTGATCTTCTTTGTGCCTACGGGCTCACTGACCTTCAGACTTATCTGGTCATTCCTTTTATATCTGCTTTTCCACGTAGCGGACGCATTTTATGATATTGCTCTTCTTACGATGTCATCAAGAATGACCACCACCCCCGGCCCGAGAAAGACCTTTTATACGGTGGCTCAGTTTGCTTCAACTCTCGGCTCTACCCTCCCGGGCGGTCTCGTTCCCATAATAATCGACACTCAGCAAGGTGATTACACCTCCGAGAAATGGGCATTTTTCGTTGTTGCTCTCATTTTCGGAATTTTGGGACTCATAACTATGCTTCTTCCTTGTCTTACTCTGAAAGAAAAGCTTGCTCTTTCTCCCGTGGTAAAGGAAAAGAAGCCGACGGTTGACTTCAAAGTAATAATGATGAACCGTCCTCTTCTGCTGCTCTCTCTGAGTCAGGTCATCGACTCCGTCCGTCAGGTTTGCTACAGCGCACTCCCCTTCTTCTACAAGCAGACTATGAACAATTACGGTATGAAGACTATAGTTGAGGTCTGCTCCTCTGCTCTTTCATACATAGGTCTTGCAAGCGTTCCGCTTATAGGAAAGAAGCTCAGTTCACGCGATATGGTGTCCTACGGCTATCTTTTCACGGGAACATGCTATTCTCTCCTTGCAATCTTCGGCTATAAATTCAAGCTTATTGTAGGCTTCCTTATTGCTATAGGCGGCTTCCCCAATGCAGGTATGTCTGCCGCAAGAAGAATTCTTCTTGCCGACAGTGCAGACTATATGGAATGGAAAACCTATAAGAAGCTTGGCATATCCGTCAGAAACGAGGGTATGATATTCTCCTTTAATTCAATGTGCTCAAGCATATCAAGCCTCTGGAAGGATCTTATGATAGACTTCGGACTTGCCCTCATAGGCTATAAGAGCGCCACAGTCAGCGCCACGGGCGAAAGCGTTGAAGCAGTACAGACACCCGCCACCATCAAGGGAATTTTCTATCTTGTTGTTATTCCCGGCATCATAGGCAATATCGTTCCCGGACTCTTAATGCGCCTTGATAACTTCAACGGTGCAAGAAAAACCGCAATTCTTGAGGAGCTTCAGGAGATCAGAAAGGAACGTGTTAAAATAAATGAAGCTTAAAACAAAAATCTCAGCCGTAATGTGGGGAACAGCCGCAGTGTATGCAGGCTCATCATATATGGCGTTCAAATCTCTTCTCGACAGAACATATAACACTCCTAAATTTCTCGTTGAGCTTTTTCATAAAAAGAAAAATCCCAACAAGCCCGAAAGAAATGACGAGAGAGAGCAATGGTTCAATTCACTTACCTTTACGGAGGTTTCCGTTGAAAATGCAGACGGCGAGGCTCTGACGGCTTATTTCCTGCCCTCAGCCACCCCCTCGGACAGATACGTTTTCTGTGCCCCCGGCTTCAAAACAACAGCAAAAAGGCAATTCAGATTCATTACGAAATTCTTCCACGAGCAGAACATAAACGTATTTATGATTGACCACCGTGCCTCGGGACAAAGCGAGGGAAGATATATCTCCTTCGGTGTAAAGGAATACCGTGACGCTCTTCAGTGGCTTCACTTTATGAGAGAGCATTTCGGTACGGATATAAAGATAATGCTCTACGGTGTTTCAATGGGCGGAGCCACCGTCAACAATATGTGCGGCGACGCTTCACTTCCGGATAACGTAAAATTTGCCGTATCGGACTGCTCCTTTACCTCCCCATGGGAATTGTTCATATATTCACTGAAAAAAGCTCATTGGCCCGTATTCCCCCTGCTTCAGGGCATAGACTCTTACAACAAGCTGCTTGCGGGATTCTCTTTCAGAGATTGTCCCACGCCGCTTGAGTCCGTGGCACATTCCCACGTTCCCGTGCTCTTCGTTCACGGAAAAAGAGACAATTTCGTTCCCGTTGAAATGGCACAGCCTCTGTTTGACAGCTGCAGTGCACCGGACAAGGAGCTTTTCATCATTGATGAGGCATCCCATTGCACCTGCCACCTGAAAAGACCTGAGGAATATCAGCAGAAGATCATCGACAGAATCAACAAATATATGTAATGCTCAAAGCAATACAGCCCTGACACATTCGCGCGTCGGGGCTGTACTTTTTATATACGGAAAATTGCTCGCTTTTGAGAGTAATTCAGCTTTATCGGCAACAGCAACCCCATTAATCGGAGACAGCGTGCCGATAAAGCATAAGCTTTTCTTATTTCCATTCCTTAAGATATTCGTTTACGCTGCGGCTCATTTCTGCTGAAAAATCGCTGTTATACTTTCTTGCGCAAAATGCGCGCATCCAATCCTCATAGCTTTTTTCCTTTGCCTTAGGAGAAAAAAGCTCTCTTCGATCTTCCGCGGTAAGAGTCTTATAGGTATTGGTGTGTACAATATACTTCATATCGGCTCTTGCGGGCTTTTCTCTTCTTATCTGACTTTCCTCAGGATAGCCGAATACCAGCATCGCCGCGGGAAAAACGTATCGCGGAAGACAAAGCATCTCTCTGTGAAGCTCACAGTTTTCCATAATGTCGCCTATATAGCACGAGCCGATACCGAAGCTTTCTGCGGCAACAACCGCATTCTCGGCGGAAATAAGAGCATCGTTTACGGCAAGAAAGAGATCTCCCGCCTCGGGACACCTGGGAGAGCATTCCGCATCCGTGAAGGCATCATACCACTTTCTGAAATCCGCGCAGAAAATGAGCGTAAGCACGGAATCCTTTATAAACGGCTGATTATCACAGCTGACAGACAGCTTTTCAAGCAGCTCCTTGTCCGTTATATCAAGTATTGTATAAAGCTGTTGATTTCCCGCAGTGGGAGCATTTACCGCACAAAGCAGAATCTCCTGCTTTATATCATCCGGTATTTCTTTTTTTGTAAACACTCTGCAGGACTTTCTGTCCTTCAGACTTCTTGTAATCTCATTCATTGCTTTTCTCCTTTTTTGAGGGTATCTCATTCCACAAGGCGAAGCCGAGGATAAGAACACCGCCGGCAAGCTGTGAAAGAGTCATTGATTCTCCGAGAACAAACACGGAGCATAATACGGCAACGAGAGGATCTATATAGCTTAAAATTGCCGCCTTTTGCCCCGGAAGATCCTTAAGCGAGGTAAAGTACATACAGTAAGTAATTCCCGTATGCACAAGACCGACAACCCCCAGAAGCACAAGCCCCTTTTTATCAAGAGTGCCGATATTTATACCGTCGGTGCAAAGCACGTAAGGGAAAAGCACTGCACTTGCGGCAACGAACTGCAAAAAGGTACGGTGGATGCCGTCCGTGTCCCTGATGGACTTATTAAGCAGTATTACCGTTGCGTATAAGGCGGCGGCACCAAGGCCGTAAGCAATTCCGAGAAAATGATTACTGCCGGTATCAAGAGAGCCGATTCCCGTGATAAGAACAATTCCCACAGTGGATGCGCCGAAGCATATCCATTGCTTCAGCTTCATTTTTTCCTTAAAAAGAAGAGGGCAAAGAAGGGTTACTATAACGGGAGCAAAATAATAGCTGAGGGTTGCCACGGAAACCGTTGTATAGTTATAAGCTTCGAAAAGAAGAATCCAGTTAAAAGCCATTGCGACACCCGAAAGCAGAAGCTTCGGCATTTGCTTTTTTATTTTGCCGAAGGGCACGGGATTTTTCGCAACAAGTAAAAACAAACCTATAAAAGCCATAGCCATAACGGCTCTGTAAAAAGCAAGCTCACCCGAGCTTATGTCTATGCTTCTTCTGAAAAGTCCTATAGTTCCGAAAATTGTCATCGACATAATCAGAAGCAGTCTCGAATCAAATATTTTTTTCATTTTATCCTCCGGAATCACTCTGCCGTCAGGCAATCAAGCCCGTCGGTAAAGTAAGCGTTTGTATCTGCCTTTAATCCGTTTTTGTCAACCACCGTAACTCTGAAATATCCGTCAGAGGGCTTGATGTCAAACACGGCATGGGTTATTGCTCCCGTCTGCTCGTCATACCGTGACATACAGCGTCTTCTGTTTACGGTGCATACCACCTTGTCAGCAGGTGAGCACTCAACGTGAAGCTTATTCCCGTCAAGATAAAGAGCATATATTTCAGGGCCCTGAGAAGAATAGAAGCTGCCGCTTACGAGAGCCTCGGCAACGCTTTCATAGGTAAGAGACTGCGCCTTTATCACGGTAAACGCACCGAAGGAATCCCACATACGTCCCTCGGGATCACGGCGGTTATGATTATCGTCAGCAGCAATACAGAATATCCGCTCTCCTTTTCTGAGAAAATCATCATAAGCCTTGCCGTTATATTCGTCATATCCGTCTATAAAGCTTGAAAAATTACATATCTCCATAGCAGATAAGCCCGTATATTTTATATACTCCTCGTAATGCTCAAGAGACCACGAGGGATGGTTATACGTAACAAAAAAGCCTTTTTCCCTGCATTTTTTAATTGCGGCATTAATACAGTCTGAGTTATATTCCCTCTCAAAATCAGGCTCGCCTTCATCAAAAATAATTTCGCCGTTTCTTTCGGGATTATGATACTTCGTTCTGTGAAAGCAGGGCTGGGTATTGTTATTTTTATCAAGCGAAATAACACACAGATCGCATACCCTTGCATCGAGAAAATCAGGACGCCAGCTCTCGTCAAAGCCAAGTTCAAACCCCGTAAGCATCAGAAAATCATCATCAGTCAGCTCATGATGAGGTATCATAATTTCGTGATCGGTACAGCACAGAATACTATAGCCGCGTGACTTATAAAGAGCCTTCATTTTATCGGGAGAAAGCTGACCGTCCGACACGGTTGAATGAGAATGAAGATTCGCTTTATAAAAATTTCCTTTTTCAGGTAACAAATAATGCATCATTTGCCCTCCTTGCTCCGTTAAGCCGAAGCAACGGAAGCAGAAAACACGCGTCTGACCGACAGCTTCGGACTGTCAGATCAATTTTACCATTCCGGATAATGAATAGCAACAAGCTTTTGTGAATTTCCGATTAAGCTTTTTTATTTATTTCATTCACCAAAGCTTTTACGGCGCAGACAATCGGAAAATAATTGCCTGCCTCCCTCTCCTGCATTGACTTTTTTCTCCCGTTATGATACGCTGAAAGCAACAACACAAAGGAGGAGACAAATATGTTTGAAGCATTTTTAACAGAGGTGTTGAAGCTGGCACCGAGACAGCTGTGGGGAGTAGAACAGCAGGCCTTCTATCTCAAAGAAATGTTCACTTCATTTTCAATAAAAAAGTTCTTTGCATCATTTCTTGCAATACTTGAGCTTTGCGGTCTCACGATCCTTGATCTGCCCGTGACACCCCGAGGGGAGGAGCTTGACCTTACGGGATACACTCTCGTTTTTGAGGATGAATTCGAGGGCAGTGGATTTAACACCGATATATGGGAATACCGTGCTTCGGGAGCCCGACGCGGCGGCTTCAATGCACCGAGTCAGATCGAAGTCAGAGACGGCACCATGATTCTTACGGGCGAATATCTCACCGACGGCGAATACGGCGAAGGCTGGTATACGGGAATGGTAAGACTCAAGGAGCTATACTGCAAGGGTTATTTTGAGATCCGTTGCAAGGTTAACAAGGAAAAGCACTTCTGGTCTGCCTTCTGGCTTCAGTCATCCGCTCCTTATACGGCTTCCGTTTCAAAGGGCGGCATCGGCGGTGCCGAGATCGATATTTTCGAATCAGTTAATAACGGAAATTTCCTTGAGAAAAATTCCGTAACTCATAATATCCACTGTGCAGGCGTCAACGGTGAAGCAGAAGGATATCAGTCCGCAGGACTCGGTGCCTTCAAGGGCAAGGACATTTACGATGAATATAACACCTACGGCGTTGAATGGACGGACAACGAATACATTTTCTATATAAACGGAGTGGAAACAAGACGCTCATCCTTCGGCAACGGTGTATCCGAGGTCCCCGAAGAGGTTATTGTTTCTCTTGAAATCCCCGACAGCGAAAAGCTCGGCAAGCTTGACAAGGACAACTATGAAACACACTTCGTTGTTGACTACGTAAGAATTTATCAGAAATAAAAGCAACACGTTCAAATAAGCACACCGAAAAAACGGAGGCAACGAAAAAAGCTTGCCTTCGTTTTTTATATATGAGCACAAAAAAACGGCCGAGCAAAAAAAATTACCCTGTTATAACACGAAAAACGATATGAACGTATTGCACAAAACAGCATAATCTGCTAAAATTGAAGAATACTGACAGGCGGTGATAAATTATGAATAAAGTAAAATACGTTGATCCTATGATCGGTACCGTAGGAGACGAACAGAGCGAAAGCTGTCACGGCGGAGGAAAAACTCATCCGGGGGCCGTATATCCGGGAGGAATGGTACAGCTGTCTCCCGATACAGTTACGGGCGGAGACAACGGTACGGGATATAACTATTGCCACAATACCATCGAGGGCTTTTCATTCAACCATATGAGCGGCATCGGCTGGTACGGAGATCTTGGCAACATTCAGCTTATGCCCGTTACCGGTGAAACGGATCTCAGATCGGGAAGCAACCGTGAGATTCCTTTTACTAAGGGCACAACAGGCTGGAAATCTCCCTTTTCTCACGATAATGAGCACGCTCAGGCAGGCTATTATTCCGTATTTCTCGACAGATATAAAATTCTCACGGAGTGCACTGCGGCATCAAGAACGGGAATGATGCGAATTACTTATCCTGAAAACACAGATGCAAGACTCATTTTCAATTTTTCAAGAAGAATCGGCGGAAGAGCCGACTATCAGAAGATAAGAATTCTCGGAAACAACAAAATTGAGGGTACTATCATCTGCACGCCCAAGGGCGGCGGCTTCGGCAGAGGTGACGGAAAAATATCGTATAACCTCAGCTTTGTCTGCGAGTTTTCAGTTCCCGCTCAAAAGCTTCAGTTCTTTACACAGGAGGAATACTGCAGCGAGGGCCTTACAGAGCTCGAGCACGAGGATACGGGACTTATTGCCCATTTCGGCGATAAGCTCACCTCACCTGTGTTAATCAAATGCTCCATCTCATATACGGATATTGACGGTGCACGTCTTAACTTCACGGAAACCGAGGGCTTTGATTTTGACTCGATCAAGCAAAACACGCAAAGCGCTTGGGAGGATATATTCTCCTGCATCAACGTAGAGGGCACAAATGAAACTGATCTCAAGATCTTTTATACCTGCCTTTACCATACTCTTCTCGATCCGAGAATAACCGCCGATCTTGACGGCAGATTTTCCGTTAACAATGAAATAACAAGAGACGATTCCTACACCCATCGTACAATGTTCAGCGGTTGGGACGTATACAGAAGCGAATTTCCTCTGCTCACTCTTATCAGTCCCGAAACCGTAAACGACGAGGTAAATTCCCTTCTCAGAATAGCACTCAAGGAAAATTCCTCCTTCCCCAAATGGGAGCTTATGGGAATCGATGCAGGCTGTATGGTGGGCGACCCCGGACTTATTGTGATTGCCGATGCCTTCGTCAAGGGAATCAGAAACTATGACGCCCAGAAGGTCTACGATATAGCAAACGCTTCATGCAGAATGAAAAAGAAGCTTTACAAAAAGGATTTTCATTCCATATATCCGAAATGTCCCCAATATGCACAGCAGGCATTCGTCCCCGAAAGACTCAGCAACACTCTTGAATTCCTTTTGGCAGAATACACAATGTCAAGATTGTGCTTTGCCATGGGTAAGAAAAAAGAGGGACGATATTTTGCAAACAGAGCTGCATCCTATCCGAACAACTTTTACGGCAGAATCCGTTTTCTTTCCCCGAGAAAGGAAAACGGCAGATTCATATACGTTTCAGGCAGATATGATGATGAGGGCTGCGTAGAAAGCAATATCTTCCAGCAGACCTGGGCGGTGCCTTACGACGTAAGAGGACTTGCTTATCTCATCGGAGAAAGAAGAACGCTGAAGCTTCTCGAGCAGCTCTTTGAAAAAGCTGATCTGGGCGCACTCTGGAGCGAGGATTACAATCACTCCAACGAGCCCTGTCACAACATAACCCACTATTTCAGTATACTGGGAAGTGCTCACAGAACACAATACTGGACAAGAAGAGTACAAAAAGAGGCATATTCAACAGGTGCATTCGGCTTCTGCGGCAATGAGGACGTAGGACAGCTGTCTGCGTGGTACGTTTTATCCGCGCTGGGCTTTGCTCAGATCTGCCCTGCATATCCCGCCTACTTCTTCAATACTCCCCTGTTCAGAAAAGCCGAAATAAAGCTTGACAGAAAATATCACGGCTGTAAAACGGCAGATACCTTTAGCGTTGTCTGTGACAAGGATCCCCTCGAATTCCCCTATATCGAAAAAGCATTCCTGAACGGCAAAGAAATTACAAGACCGTATCTCTTCTACAGCGAAATAACAGACGGCGGAGAATTTTCTCTTATTCTCTCAGATAAGTCCGTTGAAAATTCATTTACGGACGTTCCGTGGAATTTCCTCGGAGAGAGCATTGAGGGCGAAGGAGAGCGCGGATAAAAAAGTCCTTGCTTTTTCATCTTTGTTTATATATAATAAACTGTACCCTAATATTTTGTAAATTTTCCCGAAAGGATGTATAGAGAAATGTCTGAAGAAATGAACGTAAATACAGCTGCCGAGACAGAAGCTCCCGAGCAGGACATAAACGAATTAAAGAAGATTAGACTTGAAAAGCTTGCCGCATTACAGGCTAAGGGCTGTGATCCCTTTGAGATCACAAAGGCCGAGCAGACCATTCACTCCGCTGAAATCAACGAAAGATTTGAAGAGCTTGAGAATCAGGACGTCTGCATCTGCGGAAGAATCAAAACATGGAGAGATATGGGTAAGGCAAACTTCATCGACGTATACGACCGTGACGCCAGAATGCAGGTTTACGTAAGACGTGACGATATCGGTGAAGAGGCTTTCGCAGAGTTCAAGAAGTGGGATATCGGTGATATCGTTGAGGTAAAGGGCTTTGTTTTCAGAACAAGAAGAGGCGAGATTTCCGTTCACTGTAAGGAAATCAGACTTCTTACAAAGTCACTTCTCCCCCTCCCCGAAAAGTATCACGGTCTTACAAACGTTGACACTCGTTACCGTCAGCGTTATCTTGACCTTATCGTTAACCCGGAGGTAATGGAT
>JAZOOE010000247.1:0-21383 GCA_045654865.1 Acutalibacteraceae bacterium
TTGTTGATGTAACAACGCAGGAACGGATGTACTGACCCTTAGCTGCTGCGGGCTTAGCCTTAACAATAGCATCAAGGAGAGTAGCATAGTTTTCATAGAGCTTTTCTGCACCGAAGGAAGCCTTACCGATGGGGCAGTGGATGATGTTTGTCTTGTCAAGTCTGTACTCAATCTTACCTGCCTTTGCTTCAGCAACAGCCTTAGCAACGTCGGGAGTAACAGTACCGGCCTTGGGAGAGGGCATAAGACCACGAGGACCAAGAACCTTACCAAGACGACCTACAAGACCCATCATGTTGGGAGCAGCGATACATACGTCGAAATCCATGAAGCCTTCGCCCTGGATCTTTGCAACGAGCTCTTCTGCACCAACGATTTCAGCGCCTGCTTCTTCAGCAGCCTTTGCTTCGTCGCCCTTTGCGAATACGCAAACCTTAACGCTCTTACCTGTACCGTTGGGAAGAACAACAGCGCCTCTGACCTGCTGGTCAGCATGACGTGAGTCAACACCGAGACGTACGTGAACTTCTACTGTTTCGTCAAACTTTGCCTTTGCAGTTTCAACTGCAAGTGCGAGCGCATCATTTGCTTCGTAGAGCTTTGTCTTATCTACGAGCTTTGCGCTTTCAATATACTTCTTACCGTGTTTCATTATTTTCTACCTCCGCCGATCAGTCAACTACAGTAACGCCCATGCTGCGTGCTGTACCTGCTATCATGCTCATAGCAGCTTCAATTGTTGCTGCGTTAAGGTCGGGCATCTTCTGCTCTGCGATTTTTCTGACCTGCTCCTTTGTAAGGGAAGCAACCTTTGTCTTGTTGGGGACACCGGAACCGCTTTCAATACCTGCAGCCTTCTTGATAAGAACTGCTGCGGGAGGAGTCTTGGTGATAAATGTGAATGAACGGTCTGCATAAACCGTGATAACAACGGGGATGATAAGTCCCATGTCGTTCTTTGTTCTCTCGTTGAATTCCTTGGTGAACTGCATAATGTTTACGCCGTGCTGACCAAGAGCGGGACCTACAGGGGGAGAGGGAGTTGCCTTACCTGCAGGGATCTGAAGCTTAATAAAGCCTGTAACTTTCTGTGCCATAACTGCACCTCCATAAAAAATGTGGTAGTGGCGGCGCGCTTAGATTTCGCACCTCCCACAGCATCCCGAGGGACGCTATAACAAGACCGAAAACGGTCCGATTACCAAAATTTAGACTTTTTCTACTGAATTTAAAGGCATTTCAGCATTTACCTGACGGCCGAAGAATTCGATCTTGAGATTTACAACGTCATTATCAAGATCAATATTTTCAACCTGACCGATAGTACCGCTGTATGCACCGTCCTTAACCATAACGGTGTCACCGACAGCAAAGAGCACCTTAACGGCTGTCTTTCCTGCGAGGATATCATCCTGTGCAGCCTCGGTCTTCTTTTCGTTGAGAACAACCACGCCGACTTCTTTTCTTGCGTCGCTGTCTTCAAGACGGAGCTTTTTAACATCCGCCTGTCTGATGGGTATCGGAATATTCATCTGACTGTATATTCCCATAACGCCTGTAATGTTACGTATTGCCTGCCATGCCTCGTTAGATGGAGCATCTACCTTGCCGATACTGCCGTTCTTGTCGGGCTTAGCACTGGGATCGTCCTTCTTTACTCGTGCAATCTTTACATAAACGTAACCCTTGATGGATATTTCACGAACATCCTCGTATTCATATCTTCTTTCCTCTTCAGCCTTCATTTTTTCCAGCTCTTCTTCGGTAAAGTTGATATATGAATCTACAATAGGATCTGAGTCAACGTCAAATTCGCTTCTGTATGTTTTCTTCTTACGCTCTGCGGACTTGACCTTCTTCTTGGGCACAACGGAATAAACAACGCAAGCGTCCTTTATTTCGTCCTGCATGTCAAGATTGGTTGCCTTACTGAGAATGGCGTCGCAAACCTTGCGCTCCCAGCCGTCTCTTGTTCTGACAGCAAACCACTTCTCATCGACAAAATCTTTTTTAACTTTTTGTTTTTCCATGGTTGTCCTCCAACAATATCAACACGAGGCCTTAAGCCTGTGTTGTATCTTCCTCGGAGGAAGCTTCTTCAGAAGTGCTCTCTTCTTCGGAAGCACTTTCATCAGTAGTTGTTTCCTGCGTTGCTGCAGTTGTCTCTTCTGTTGTTGCGGAAGTTGTTGCCTCCGCTGTTGTTTCAATTGCAAACTGCTCGCCGAGATTGACTGCAGCTTCCTTGCCGAGATCGAATACTTCAGTAAGCACCCAGTCTACACCGAAAACAGCAACAGCCACTACTGCGATAGTTGCGATAACTACACCCGCATTCTTGAATACCTGCTGACCTGAAGGCCATGTTACCTTTTTGCAGATACCGACAAAATCCTTGCAGAATTTCTTTACTGCCGAAGTACCTCTTGAGAATACAGTGCCTTCCTTCTTAGGCTTGCTCTGCTTTATTCTCTCTTTTTTAGCTTTTTCAAGCTCCTTGGCATCTTTCTTCTGCTGGTTCTTGGAAACTTCTTTGTCGAGATTCTTTTCAGCCATAGTAATTCCATCCTTTCTAAAGCATAACGATATGAGCGCTCCTTTTGGGAACACTCAAGATTTTACGTTGCTTTATATTACTTGGTTTCTCTGTGGAGAGTGTGCTTTCTGCAGAATCTGCAGTACTTGTTCATCTCCAGACGATCGGGTGAATTCTTCTTGTTTTTCATTGTGTTGTAATTGCGCTGCTTGCATTCTGTACAAGCAAGAGTAATCTTAACTCTCATAACGGCACCTCCATTTAATGTTAGCCTCCCTCTGCATTCCGTGAATTCTTGCGGTTTTAAGGGCAAAAAAAAGAACCCTCGCAGAGGTATAAATAATATACCACAAGGGTTCTCGTAAGTCAAGTATTTTTTTTGTGTTTTTTCAGATAAATCCGTAGGTAATAAATGCGGTCTTATAAAGCTCCGTATTATACTCGAACAGCCATTTCCCGAATCCGGCAATTCTTTGACTTCCCGCCGCACAGCAGGCTGCCGCAAACTGCTCACCTATCTTCTCCGCGAAATCCTCCTCACGTCGTGTGGAATAATATCGGTAAAAAGCAAAGAAGGAGGTTTTTGAAAGTCCCGCGTATAAATCGGGGTGCATTCCCTCAAGCACCGAGTAGAACTCGCTTACCGCCACAGCCGCCAGCGTTGATGAATGTAAAAATCTGTTCATTGCATATTCGGCGCAAAACACGGAAAGTATCTTTATCTGAAGCAGGATATCGTCGGTCACCGCAAAGCCCGCTTCCGCCGCCTTCGACAGAATATAGTCGGGCGCATCCTTATATGAAAAGGAGCTTACTATAGACGAGCCGAGATTCCTCGCCTTTGAAATATTGCCGTTGAATATCTGATGCTTGGTCTCTTCTATGAAAGCGGCAATATCTATAAGCTCATCAGTCTTATGGTTTTCCTGTGAATTCAGCTTTTGTGTCACCTGATACTCCGCCTCCAGAATTTTAGTTATTCAGCCTCTTCCTCTGCCTGCTTTTTCTTCTGCAATCTCTTCTGCTTAACCTTGAAGCTCGTAAGCTCCTTTACCTGAGCCTCGGGAGTCGTTACGGCACCGAGAGAGAAAACTCCGTTATTGTATCCGCCGTGGAAACCTGAGCCGCCGGTTGCAAGCAGACCGTTCTTTTTACAGTATGCAAAAAGCTGATCCGACATTTCCTTCGAAGCGGTGGGATGCCATACCTCAATACCGTCGAAGCCGAGCTTTGCATATTCAACAGCCTTCTGTGTGTCACCGTATTTTGCGGGATGTGCAAGCACTGCTATTCCGTCTGCCTCTCTGATAGCGGCAAGCACCTCTGCAATAGTGCTGAAGCCGGGCTTTGACAGAATGTTGTCCTCAGACGCGGGATCAAAAAGCTGCTTATATACTTCACCGTAAAGAGAATTAGTCTCGCCGTGCTCAACCAGAGCGTGCATAAAGTGCTGTGAGAATATACTGGTTGCACCGGAAGCGCATCTTTTCACAAACTCAAGCGTAACGGAGGGATAGCGTTTTTTCAGCTTTATGTGCATCATACGTGCTGCCTTTATTCGGGCATCGTTATGCTTCTGGAAAAGTCCCTCGAGTCTGTCGGGGAAGCCGGGAAGATAGCAAAGAATATGTATAACATTTCCGTCATCATCCAAAGCAGAAATCTCAACACCCGAAATAACCTTTATTTCACTTCTGTCACCGATAATTTTAGCTCTTACGCTGCCTGCAAGACACTCATGGTCTGTTACTGCTATAGTCTTCAGCCCCTTGCTCTTTGCAAGCTCAATCAACTCGTCAACGCTTAACGTTCCGTTTGACAAACGGGTGTGACAATGCAAATCTCCGTTCAATTAAATACCCCCTTGGAAATAACAATACTCAGCACGGGATTTTACCGTAAAAACGCCGCCGATCATAAATAAAAACGCAATATACCGATTCTTTTAGAAAAAAAGCTGTAATTTGGCTAAGTATATGCTAATTATATAACTTTTAAACTTTATTTTCAAGAGTTTTTATGTTATTATGTCAATTAAAGATTTTTATTATGAGGTTGTATAAATATGAATAAGGTTCTTTTGGGGCTTTCGGGAGGAATAGACTCGGCTGTTGCCGCTTCCCTGCTCAAGGAGCAGGGCTTTCAGGTGATCGGCTGCTTTTTACTGCTCGCTCCCGATTCTGACGAAACCGGCGAAGAAGCACAGAATGCGCGGGCGCTTGCCGAGCATCTGGGAATCAGTCTGATAACCGCAGATTATAAAGAGCGCTTCAGGAAAAACGTCAGCGACTACTTTATAAGCGAATATCTTTCGGGAAGAACTCCCAATCCCTGCGTCAGATGCAATCCCACGGTAAAGCTCCGCTCGCTTTTGGACGAGGCAAAAAAGGCAGGTGCGGATTTTGTAGCCACGGGACACTATGCCCGAACTCAGTACAGCGAAAAGCACGGCGGCGTTGTATTGAAGGCGGCGGCATCAAAAAAGGATCAGAGCTATTTCCTGTCGGGACTCAGCCCCGATATGACAGAAAAGCTCATTTTTCCTCTCGGCAGCTTCTCTTCAAAGCAGGAGGTGCGCGAATATGCCGAGCTTCGAGGCTTTCCCAACGCAAAAAAAGCAGACAGTCAGGAAATATGCTTTATCCCCGACAACAACTATCAGAGCTACATTCTGAAAAATACGGACAGCGTTTGCGCCGCGGGCAGCTTTCTTGACAACGACGGCAAAATAATCGGCACTCATACGGGCATAATAAACTATACGGTGGGACAAAGAAAGGGACTCGGAGCATTCGGAGAGCCCCGCTACGTAAAATTTATAAATGCAAAAGAAAACACCGTTACTCTTTGCAAAAAGGACGAGCGCTTCAGCAATCGGGTAATTGCAGAAAATTTTTCCCTTGCAATAAAAAATCATCCGGGAGAAAAATTTGAAGCAATGGTAAAAATCAGAAGCACCGCAGCCGCAGTCAGAGCAAGTGTAAATATAAAGGACTCTCTCGTTTACATTGACTTCAGCGAAAAAGTGCTCGCGCCGTCTCCCGGACAGACGGCGGCATTCTATGAGGATGATATTATTATCGGCAGTGCGGTCATTCTTTGAGCAGAATAAGAGCAGGAAATTAATGTTATATTACAAATGTTTTACAGATATTGACTTTTAATTTTCTTTTATCTATAATTGTTACGATTTATTTGTCAAGTAAGGAGAAAACAGAAATTATGAAATATTATTTTTCAAAGCTTCTCGGCGTCGCAGCCCTTTGTGCGGCTCTTATGATGATCTTCTGTCTTTCCGGCAGTGCGGCTTTATTGGGCGACGTTGACGGTGACAAGGAGGTTACCTCAAACGATGCAAGAGATATTCTCAGAGCAGCCGTTCATCTTGAAGAATTCACCGATGAAAAAAAGCTTGTTGCAGATATTGACGGCGACGGCAACGTAAGCTCATCAGATGCAAGAGATGCATTAAGAATCAGCGTAGGTCTTGACGACGAGCGCCACCTTTTCACAAAGGAGATCACAAAGTCTCCCACCTGCACGGAAAAGGGTGCTTACACTCTCACGTGCACGGAATGTGACGAGCTTCCCGTAGAAGTTGAAATCGATGCTCTCGGACACGATTTAGGCGAGGCTGAAATTCTCGTTCAGGTTACCTGCGATGCTGACGGAAAAGAAAAGTATTCCTGCAGCAGATGTGATTATACCGAAGAAAAGACGGTTCCCGCAGGCCACGTGCCCAATATTGAGAAGGCAACCTGCACAGAGGATCAGATCTGCACAAGAGGAGATCACTTAATGAACGCAAAAACCGGTCACACAACTGATTGGGATAAATGCAAAAGCTGTAACGTTTTCATAACCGACAGACACGCCGAGGCAGCGGCTCTTCTCAAGACAAAGTTCACCGCCGCAAAGGCAGCCTTCGACTATGCTTACAGCATCAACAGCTACAACACAATGCTTGACGGTGTTTCATGGAAGGTGCTTCCCAATACAGAGAAGGCAAAGCCCTACTATCAGCAGGCTAAGACTTATTTTGAAGAGGCTCTTGCAATATGCGGTGACATTCCCGAATTTGCCGCAATAAAGGCTCTTATTGCAAAGAATATTGAGAACATCACCGCCGCTCTTGCTCAGGTTGAGGTAATTCTTGCAGTTGATTACGTTGATACAAGAAACTTTGACACTCTTGTAATGCCCCTTGAGGATGTAAACGATTTCAACAAGGACAGCACGAACAATAACAACAAGTCTTTAACAAAGCTTATCTGCTGGTAATCTGACGCCTTTCAAAGCCGAAACGCCGAAAAGCGCTGAAAGGGCTTGATTTCAGGCATGGTTCGGATTACTACCGTCACCCTAAGGTGACGTAAAAAAGCAAAGACCGAATAAAACAAATGCGGGGGTTGGCACAAGCTTATGCGAGCTGTGCCCCCTCAGCTATTTTAAAACACGAAAGCAATTGAATTTTTATGCAGCAAACAAAGGAGCCCTCTCCCGTCATCGGGAAAGGAGCTCCTTTTATTTATATACATTTATATACTGCAAATCATTCGCCGAGATATGCCTTCTTAACCTCTTCGTTATTAAGAAGCTCGCTTCCCGTTCCCGATGCCGTTATGGAGCCTGTCTCAAGAACGTAGGCTCTGTCGGATATTGAAAGTGCCTTCTTTGCGTTCTGCTCAACAAGAAGCACAGTCGTACCCATTTTATGAAGCTCCTTTATAATTCCGAAAACCTCGTCAACAAGCAAGGGAGAAAGTCCCATTGAGGGCTCGTCAAGCATCATAAGCTTGGGATGGCTCATCATAGCTCTGCCGATGGCAAGCATCTGCTGCTCACCGCCCGAAAGAGTGCCCGCAATCTGATTCTTTCTTTCGCCGAGTCTGGGGAAACGGCTGTAGATATCCTCAATATCCTCTTTTATCCTCTTCTTGTCCTTCTGAGTATACGCACCCATAACAAGATTTTCGTATACAGTCAGCTCCTGAAAAACTCTTCTTCCCTCGGGCACCTGACTCATTCCGAGAGAAATGAGCTTATGACCGGGAATCTTATTGATAACCTTACCGTCGTATGTAACAGTACCGTCCTTTATAGGAATAAGTCCCATAATGCTTTGCATGGTAGTTGTTTTACCTGCACCGTTGGCACCGATAAGAGAAACAATTTCACCCTCATTGACTTCAAAGCTGATGCCCTTGATAGCTCTTATGACACCATAGTTGACCTGTAGATTCTGAACCTCAAGTAATGCCATTATTGCTCCTCCTTATTCACCGATATATGCCTTTATAACTTCGGGATCATTAAGTGCCTCCTGAGCAGTACCCTGAGCAAGAACCGTACCGAAGTTAAGAACGGTTACCTCGTCACAAAGCCCCGAAACGAACTTCATATCGTGCTCAATGAGAAGAATCGTCATATCGAAATCGTCACGTATCTTTCTGACTATTCTCATAAGATCCTCTGTTTCGTAGGGATTCATACCTGCCGCAGGCTCGTCCAGCAGCAAAAGCGTGGGATTTGTCGCAAGAGCACGGGCAATCACAAGCTTTCTCTGCTTACCGTAGGGAAGATTGCAGGCGAGATTGTTTCTCTCCTCCTCAAGTCCCACGATACGGAGAATCTCCTTTGCTCTTTCTCTCATTCTTTCCTCGGTTTTATAATGTCCGGGGAGTCTGAAAAGGCTTACAAAGGGATTGCACTTGAATTCGGGCTGATTATGAAGTCCCACGAGAACGTTTCTTATAACGCTCATATTATTGAAAAGTCTGATATTCTGAAAGGTTCTTGCTATACCCTTACGGTTGATCTGCTCCTGAGTCTTACCCTTGAGCTCATCGCCGTTAAGATAAAAGGTGCCCGTTGTGGGCTGATAAACACCCGTAAGAAGATTGAACACGGTAGTCTTACCTGCACCGTTGGGACCTACAAGGCCGTAAAGCTGCTTTTTCTTGATTTCAAGATTTACGTTCTGAACGGCTTTAAGACCGCCGAAGGAAATACCCAGATCTTCAGTTTTAAGTATTACTTCAGACATACTTATCTGCCTCCTTTTGCGGGCTTGTCGGGGGTGTATTCGTTACCGGGCTGAATATCGGTGGAAAGCACCTCGTCCATAGCGATTTTAGTGGGGATCTTATCCCAGTGTGCGGGATCATTAAGAATATCAGCGGGATCAGATTTCTTGTTTATGAGCTTTCTGAGCAATGCCTTTACGGAAAGCTTTTCCTTTACGGATGAAAGCGCCGGAGCATTGTTGAAGATAACGATACCGATAAGAATAAGCGCATAAATAAGGAACTTGAGAGCGGCAAGCTCACCGGGAAGCTCCTCCTGAAGCTTATAGTTTATAACGGGAATGAGGGTTGCGGCAATAATGGAGCCGTTTATGGAGCCCATACCGCCAAGCACCACCATAACCAATATCTCAATGGAATAGTTATAGGAGAAGAAGGTATACATAACGGGGGTGGTGTAGTGTCCGTAGAATACGCCTGCAACACCTGCAAAGAATGCGGCAATAACAAAAACAAAGAGCTTGTAGAAGGTTACGTTGATACCCATAGCCTTTGCGGCAATTTCATTGTCACGGATAGCGGTTATTGCTCGTCCGTGCTTGCTTCTTACAAGATTCTGAACAAAGAAGAGAACGAGAAGCACAACAATGAAAACTATAATAAAGAGAGGGAAATCTCTCTTTGTGAACTTTACGTCACCGGTGGTAAGTCCCATTGCCTTGCCGAACCAGGGGAGATTTTTGAATACGGTTCTTACGATTTCAC
The DNA here is from genome assembly GCA_045654865.1 of Acutalibacteraceae bacterium. GTDB lineage: Bacteria > Bacillota > Clostridia > Oscillospirales > Acutalibacteraceae > RUG806. The sequence continues at coordinate 9,325 of JAZOOE010000247.1, forward strand.
CGAATGCAAGAGTAACAATAGCAAGATAGTCACCCTTGAGACGAAGAGCGGGAAGACCGACCAGAAGTCCGAAGAAAGCTGCAAGAAGACCGCCGCAGAGCATACTGATAAGAAGACAGATGACCTTGCTTTCGATAACGGCGGAAAGCTGTATTGAAATGTAGGTTCCGAGATATGCACCCACGCACATAAAGCCTGCGTGTCCGAGAGAAAGCTCTCCGAGGAATCCGACAACGAGATTAAGGGATACTGCAAGAATTATGCTGTAGCCTATCTGAACGAGAAGATTTGAATAGGACGTCTTAAGCTCGCCCGCAGAGTGAAGAAATACAAGCACACCGAGAGCGACGATTATAACGATGTAATTTATGCAGTTTTTGATCTTGAAGTCGTCTGACTTTAATATTGATTTTATCATAAATCACACCTTCTCTCTTCTCTTCTTGCCGAGAAGTCCTATAGGACGCACAAGAAGAATAATTATAAGCAAGCCGAATTCAACAGCCGTTGTATAGGGAGCAAGCACGGGAACACTCAAACATATCTTTTCGATAACACCGAGAAGCACGCCGCCTATCATAGCACCGGGAATTGAGCCGATCCCGCCGATAACCGCCGCCGTGAATGCCTTGATGCCGGGCATTGAGCCGAGCGTAGGCTCAACAGAGGGAATCTGCATAAGATAGAAAAGGCTTGCAGCCGCAGCAAGTGCAGAGCCTATGGCAAAGGTTATGGATATGATCTTGTTTACGTTTATACCCATAAGCATCGCCGCACCCTTGTCCTCAGATACGGCAACCATGGCGCGTCCCGTTCTCGTAAGCTTTACGAAGGCGGTAAGTCCTGCCATGATAACGGCACCTATGATGAGTGTGACAATAGAGGATACGCTTATCTTTGCGCCTAAAAGCTCTATGGTACCGAGGGAAGCAATGGTTACAACCTTGGGATCAGCACCGAAAACCAGCTGAGAAATACTCTGAAGCAGATAGCTGACACCGATAGCAGTAATAAGCACGGCAAGAGGTGATGCACCTCTGAGAGGCTTATATGCAAGCTTTTCAACTATCACACCCATAATAACACATATCAGAACAGAAACCAGAATCGCAAGAGCGATATGGCCCTGAGACATAAGCATAACAAAAACGGCGTAGGCGCCGACCATAATAATATCTCCGTGAGCAAAATTCAGCATCTTCGCAATACCGTAAACCATGGTATATCCGAGAGCAATAAGTGCATATATAGCTCCGAGGCTGAGTCCGTCAAATAAAATACTCATTTCTTATCTCCTTTTCCGAGGGAGTTGATCTTTTAAACGAAGAGAAAAATGTAAAATAATGCGCTTATATGCCCGAGGGTAAAAACCCTCAGGCATATACTTTAGAATCATCGATTATAATTTACTGAAGCTCAACGATGATGGGATCCTTAACGCAAGCGCCGGATGCATCCCATACCATACCGCCGGTAACACCGTCATAGGAGAAATCGGGGGATGTAAGAGTAGCAGTAAGAGCCTTACCGAGCTCAGCGGGATCAACCTTAACGTTGTCAACACCAAGCTTCTTCATAGCCTCGAAGATTACGTAAACTGCATCGTAGCCGTCAGCAGCAAACTGGTCGGGCTTTGAGCCGTACTTTGTCTCATAAGCTGTAACGAAAGCAGAAACCTTAGCGTCCGTGCTGTTAACGTCGAAGGGAGTGATGTAGCTGATCTTATTTGTAACTGTGTTGTCGATCTGTGCAGCAACACCGTCAAGACCGTCGCAACCGAAAAGGAAAGCATCGCAGCCCTTAGCTACACAAGCCTTGGCAATAAGTCCTGCCTCTGTGTAGTAGATGGGAAGGAAGATAACGTCACAATCCTTGAGAGCCTCAACCTGAGTTGAGAAGTCACGGTTGTTTTCAGCGTCGAAGGACTGCTCAATGTAGGTTACGTTAAGCTCAGCCATCTTAGCCTTGAATGCATCGTAGATGCCTGATGAATAAGCATCGGATGAATCGTAGATAACACCGATATTTGTGTATTCGGCAGCAAGCTTTTCAGCAGCAAGAACACCGTTATCGGGATCGCCGAAGCAAACTCTGAAAGCATAGTTACTTGCGTTGATTACCTTGTCAGCGGAAGCTGAGGGTGTAAGTGTGAAAACACCGTCCTCGTCAGCTCTGTTTGCGAAGGATTCAGCAGCACCGGATGTAACGGAGCCGATAGAAGCCTGCATACCTGACTCATAAAGTGAGTCGTAGCCTGTTGATGCATCAGCGGGAAGAGCCTTGTCATCCTTCATATCAAGCTTGAAGTTGATGCCGTTAAGACCGCCTGCTGCATTGATTTCATCAATAGCAAGCTGTGCGCCCTGCTGTACGGAAATACCGTAGGATGCTGTGTCACCTGTAAGGGGACCTGTACCGCCGATAACAAATTCTGTATTGTCAGCTGTATAGTCGCCTTCTTTTGTAAGATCATAAGCGAGATCTGCGCCTGTTGTTTCTTCACCGCCGGCTGTTGTTTCTTCTGTGTTGCCGCCGCAGGCTGCAAAACAAAGAACCATTGAAAGGCTGAGAAGAAGTGCAATTACCTTTGAAAACTTTTTCATTTCATTTTCCTCCGTTTATTTTTTTCAGGGACGAAAAAATCATCCCTTCAACATAAAGAATAATATTACAAGAAAAAATAAATGTCAATAAATGAAACAAATAAAACATTATTTTAATAATTAAATTTAATAAAGTGCATCATTATTTCAATTAATCGAAAAGCATTATTGACAAGAACGGCAGTCTGAAAATATAATATATTTACTAACGCTTAAAGGAATGAAAAATATGTCAGCTAAATTAATCGACGGAAAAAGAATTTCCGAGGAAATGAGAAAAGAAATAGCCGAGACGGTCAAAAATGAATACGCAGGAAAAAGAGCTCCGGGACTTGCAGTAATCATCGTAGGAGCGAATCCCGCATCAAGAATATACGTAAACAACAAGAAAAAGGCTTGTGAGGCATGCGGCTTCAATTCCTATGAATATGCTCTTGAGGAAACGGCAACCGAGGACGAGCTTCTCGCTCTCATAGAAAGACTGAATTCAGACAGCAGCGTTGACGGAATTCTCTGTCAGCTTCCCTTGCCCTCTCACATTGACGAAAACAAGGTAATCGATGCCATCGCTCCCGAAAAGGACGTTGACGGCTTCTCTCCCGTAAATACGGGCAATCTTCTGTCGGGCAAGCCCTGCTTTGCTCCCTGCACACCTGCGGGCGTTGTGGAAATGCTTAAATATGAGGGCATTGAAATATCAGGCAAGCACTGTGTTGTCGTAGGCAGAAGCAATATCGTGGGCAAGCCCGCGGCTCTTCTGATGCTCAGAGAAAATGCAACGGTTACCGTCTGCCATTCAAGAACCGCAAATCTCAGAGAGACGGTTTCACAGGGTGACATTGTTATTGCCGCCATCGGCAAGGCAAACTTTATCACGGCAGATATGATAAAGGAGGGTGCCGTAGTCGTGGACGTAGGCATCAACCGCCTTGAAAACGGCAAGATCACAGGTGACGTGGACTTTGAAGCAGTTTCGGAAAAGGCATCCTACATCACACCCGTCCCCGGCGGTGTAGGCCCTATGACCATTACAATGCTTATGAAGAACACACTTGAAGCAAGAAAGAACAATCAGTAAAGCAAACAAAAAAAGCTACGGCAAGGGTTCGCATTCACTGCAAGCCCCTGCCGTTTTTTTATTCGGATTTATCGGACGTAAATATTATGCAAACATACCCTTTACAGCGTTTATAAGCATATTGAACAGAGCCTCGAAAAGCTTTGCAAGCTTCTCAAAGAAGTTCATCTCGGGCTCTTCCTCCTCAACTTCAAGGGGAACTATAGCACTGCCCGTATTTACAAGGAACTGAGGAAGCGTGTCAGACGTGAAAACGTCAAGATCCTCATAGAGAATACGGTTGATAACCGCGTAATAGTAATCGGGCTTTTCGCCGTGAGCAAGATCCTTTATGAACCACGTGTTAAAGGGAAGATGACAGGTTGAAGCATCGATAACTCTGTCGGGGGAGATGAGGTTATACTCTGTGAGCTTTGCCTGAGTGTAGCTCACGGGAAGCTTCTCTCCGTTCATGGCAACCGTTGCGCCAAGGCTTGCATTTCCGAGATCAACAAAGCCGTCACCGGTGAAGTTACCGTCCTCTGAGAAGGGGAAGGGAGCCTTATTGTACTTTGTGATAACGTTAACGTGAACGCCTGCATCCGCCGCAGCCTGAAGAATCTGTCTGTCCTTGGTCTTTATCTCCTCGTGGAAATAGATGACCTTATCTATAAGAAGATGATATTCCTCCGTATCCTCGTTCCAGTCCTTGCCGTAAACGTTTTCAAGAGCATCGTAGAAATATTCATCCTCCACGAATGCCCACATTGCGGGATGGGTTGCGAAAATATCGTGGATAATATCCTCAAGGGCATTCATGACCGCTACGTTGAGAACAGGCTCAACCACCAGAGCAAGAAGCACGTCGAGAATACCTGCATCATTAAGCACGGAAAGAAGAAGCTGTATCGTTTCATCGCCGATCATTCCGGATGCAAAGGCTTCAACTGCGTCGGGATCAAAGTTGAAGGAGCCTGAGAAAAGCTCACCTACGAAGTTTACGCCCTCAAGAGAGGGAACGCAAAGCACGATGGAATCAAATTCCGAGCTGCCGTAAAGTGCAAGATAAGCAACAACGACGGAGGTACCGTAGCTGGAGCCTACGAGTTCAACCTTATCCTGACCTGAATGCTGTCTTACCCAGCCGAGGTACTCGTGGAGAGTATGAGCGATATCAACGGGATCAAGACGAGCGTCATACTTGAAGGTATATTCGCCGCTGTAATAGTCAAAGTTGAGGTAATCGGGATCAACTGTTACCTCGTCCTGCATTGTTATACCGTCGGGCTTGAGAGCCGTGGGGCCGAAGCTGTCCCAGAGTGCGCCGTAAACAATGTTATAAGCAAGTCGGGGATCTCCCTTTGCTATAGCCTCTTCAGCGTAAGCACTGAAGTTGCTGAAGTTTCCGAGAAGTCTGTTTGTATCAACGGGGAAAAGAAGTGACTTATGCTCGGGATCGTCCTTGTAATAGATCCACTTGGATTCAAAGCCCTGAACGTAAACCTGAGGAAGATGTCCGTAGTTCCATTCGGTGAGCGGAGAATTGGGATCCACTATTTCCGCGCTTGCAAAAACAAAGCCGAAGCAAGAGCAAAGCGTCAAAGCAGCAAGCAAAATGCTGATGGTCTTTCTGAGCGTTTTCATAGATAAAGCCTCCTGTTTTTATTTGCTTTAATTTTACCATTCGGGAGCACCTTTGTAAACCTCGCAAAGCAAGCAACATAAATTGCAGGCATAACGGCCGTAAAAACCGCTGATGAGCCCCGAAAAAACAGAAAATTACCCGTAATTTACGATTTAACAAAAACATACCCCGAACAGAACCGCACCGTCTTATATAAAAAGTCCGCAAAAGGCATCACCCTTTGCGGACTTCGTTTTTTCTGCGTAATCGGACAGATTTACTTAAAATGCCCGAAATTTACCGAATCGGCTTATTTGTAGAGAGCGGGAATCTGAAAATCAAAGAAGCCCTTTGCGCCGAATACAAGATACGTAATATCGTTAAGTCCCTTGAGACCAACGTTAAGAGCTGTATCAAAGAAGCCGGGAGCCTCCTCAGCGGTATAAACGCCGATTTCAATAAGCATAGCCTCAACCTCTGCCATAACGGCATTGTCAGCCTCATAATCGTTAACAGTATTCTTTGTCATAGCCTCAGCCTTATCAAGAACTGCCTGCTGCTGAGCGGTAAGCACGTAGCCGGTTTCATTGCAATATCTTTCAAGGTCGGGGAGATAGCTTCTTGTAAGAGGCTTGAGATTTCTTGCCTCGTTGAACTGCGGGAAGTAGATTCCGTCCTCCTCGAGATTGTCGCAGTCGTCAACAGTCTTGATGTTACCGATTGCAAGCTCGAGAGCAAGTGCAAGAGCAGTATTGTTATACTCAAGCTCGTGCTTCTGTCCGTAGAAGAACCATGAGGATTCCTTGCGGATGGTTGTGGAAATATCGATTGAGCCGTCGGGAGAAAGCTCTCTGCCCTCAGTCTCGGTAAAGCGTGAGCCGGGTGTTACGGAGGAGGTTCCGGGAGCCGTGGAGTCAATATTGATGATCTCGTCGGAGTTTGTAAGAGGAGCACTCTTCATAAAGCCGAACATCTTATAGTCGCTTGTTATTGCACCGAAGGGAAGACCGTAGCCGGAGATAAAGGAGAAGGTAACGCCCTCAGCCTCAAGATTCGTCATTGTAGTGTTGACGTTTTTCTTAGCCTCCTGGAATTTATCTGCCTCTGCCTTTACAACGGGAGAGGTGATAAGATGCTCAACCTCGGAATATCTGTCAACGGGAACAAGGTTGCAAAGAGAGGGAGTCATACAGAACATTTCCGTAGCAATTCCCTGAAGTGCCATATCGATGAAGTCACGGAGCACCTGCTTGGGGAAGAGACGGAGAACAATGTTGATAAGGTAGCCCCAGGGCTCGCCTACAAGGTCAGCAATGAGACCGTTATAGAAAAGGTCAGCGGAATCGTCGCAATACTGCTGGGTAAGAAGATCAGCAACAACGTCTGAGCCGTCCCACGCACCAACGATGCTGACAACTCTTCTGATGTGGTTCTCGGCAACAGTGGGATATTCATCCATATATGCGGTAACAACGGATGCGCCCATACTCATAGGAACGAGAACGACGTCCTTTGCGCCTACCTTATTCTCTGCAAGAATAGTCTCAATAAAGTCGTGAAGACCTGCAACGTTCTTGGAGGTATAGGAGAATGCGTTATAATTGAAAACGTAGAGATAATCCTCAAAGTTCTCACCGAACTTTTCTCTTGCAATATCCTTGCAGGGGATTGAGGAGTAGAAGCGGTCCTTAGCCTCGCTGTAATACTCACCGTCTCTTACAGCGCCGGGGAACTCGGATACGGGCATTGTGTATCTGGGTGTTACGACTCTGGGATCACCGTTGCCGTTTTCATCAACAAGGTTGAAATGGAAAAGATTTCTGACGATGGTATTGACGTCATCCTGATCAATCAGGGTGTCTCTGATAATAGCAGAGCAGATAAGGTCAATAACTACGGAAAGGATCGCACCGATGGTCTCGCCGTTCGAGAAAGCCTCGTCAAAGCTGTTGAAGAGGTTCCATCTTGCGGAATACTTGCCCTCTGCAATAAGAGGAGCATAGTTGTGATAGTCCTGAAGAGTGCCGTTTTCGAATGCACCCTCCTCGGTATAGCTTTCATCAAAAAGATAGGAGAAGCTCTGTCCGATACCCGTAACAAAAACCACGAGGCTGTCTTCGCCCTCGGCAAAAACGCTGTTCATATCTGTGGCTGTTCTTACGTTAACGGAAGAGGCATTCTGCTCACTTGCAAATGCGGGCATCACTGCCATGGGTAAAATCATTGCAACTGAAAGAATGATAGCAATAAATTTTTTCATTTTCGTTTCCCTCCGGATATTTTTTCTATTTTATACTATCACTAAAGAAAAAATATTTCAATTAAAAATTTCCTTTTTGTCTTTTTTCACAAAAACATCCGCCCCGTTTTATGCCATATTAACGATAAAAATATAAAGAACAAAGTAATTATTGAAAATCGGCGGAAACGAGAGTAATATAGATACGAAAAAAATTTCAGGAGGTCATCTAAAATGACAGCAATAATAGGTATATTCAAGCTTGTTATGGCATTCGTGACGTTCTTCCCCCAGATTCTCGGCCCCATCCCTGCGCTTCTCAATGAGGCTTCATATTTTGAGGATTGGTCAAAGGATCAGGCATATACGTCAGAGTATGCTGTAGAAATCGAAAAGAATCCCGAGGAGGATTTCGTTATCCTCAACCTTGCAGACATCCAGATCTCGGATGATGAATATTATTATTCCGAGTATGAGTACGCAAAAACTATGATCAACACTCTTGTTGAAGAGCAGCAGCCCGACCTTATCACCCTCACAGGTGACAATGCGTGGGATACGGTTGCTTACTGCACACTTGTTGATTTTATTGATTCTCTCGGTATTCCCTGGGCTCCCGTTATGGGCAACCACGACGGTCAGGGCTGTATCAGCGAATTCTGGTGTGCATACCTCTTCGATCAGGCAGAAAACTGTCTCTGGAAGTTCGGCCCCAAGGATATGGGCTACGGCAACTATATCATCAACATCACGGAAAACGGCGAGGTTATCCACTCTGTATTTATGATGGATACTCACGATGACGGCACGTGGACTGTTGACGGCAAAGAGGTAAGCGGATATGATCACCTCTGGGCAAATCAGATCGAGTGGTACGAATGGGCGGTAAAGGGCATTGAGGCCGAGGCTGGTAAGCCCGTTGAAAGCTCACTGTTCATCCACATTCCCGTATTCGAGGTAAGAACCGTCTGGGAAAAGTATTATGCAGGACATTACTGTGAAGCTTGCGACAAGAACCTTACGGTATCTCAGCTCAGAAGCGGCAAGTGCCCCTCCTGCGGAGCTGAGGCTGAGCTTATCACGGACATTGATGCCGACTTATGGATAGGTGAATATGCTGACAAGGCTGAGGGCGTTATCCACGAAACACCCTGTCCCGGTGCAGTTGACAACCACTTCACAGATAAGATGCTGGAGCTTGGCAGCACAAAGAACGTTATCTTCGGTCACGACCACGTATGTAACGCTTCCATCAATTATGAGGGCATTCAGCTCACATACAGCCTCAAGCTCGGCTACGGCTGCTATTATGAGGACGGCCTTATGGGCGGAACAACCCTCACAATCAGCTCCGACGGCTCTGCTCAGTATGCACATCACTTTCTCGGCTGATCAGACAAAAACAGCTTTTTCCGCGGCGTTGTGTTCTTCGGGACATAACGCCGTTTTATTTGCATCCGAATAAGCCTTATTGCCACCGGAGATCAATTTTTTGCATATTTCTTATTTACTTTTAAAAAAAACTGTTATATAATTTCTTTGTATATTCTAAAAAAAGGATGAATAAAAATGACAGCTAACGAAAGACTTGCCGAGCTTTTGTTCGGACATATTGACAAAACCATAGCAGACTACGAGAAAATGTACCCCGCAAGACAGCTTTCAGAGGGCGCAAAGGTTACAAGATTTGCACCCAGCCCCACGGGATATATGCACATAGGAAATATGTTTTCCTGCCTTATAGACCGTCTTGCAGCTTCAACTCCCGACTCCGTTTTCTATCTCAGAATCGAGGACACGGATAAGAAGAGAGAGGTTCACGATGCCATTGACAAGATAATCGAGGGGCTCACAGCCTTCGGAATCGCTCCCACAGAGGGAATCTCAGGCAAGGACAGCGAGAAGGGCGAATACGGCCCCTATAAGCAGAGCCTCAGAAAGGACATCTATCAGGCATTTGCAAAGGAGCTTGTGCTCAAGGGCTTCGCATATCCTTGCTTCTGCACCGAGGACGAGCTTTCCGCTCTTCGCGAAAGACAGGAAAAGGAGGGGGCAAATCCCGGCTATTACGGAGAATACGCCGCCTGCCGTAATCTTACCATCGAGCAGCAGGAGGAGAAAATAAAGGCAGGCATCCCCTATACCGTAAGACTTCGCTCAGACGGAGACGAAAGCAGAAAGATAATCGTTGAGGATCAGATAAAGGGCAAGATCGAAATGCCCGAAAACATTCAAGATCTCGTTCTTCTTAAAACAGACGGAATCCCCACCTATCACTTTGCACACGCTGTTGACGATCATCTTATGAGAACCACCCACGTTGTGCGCGGTGACGAATGGATATCTTCACTCCCCTTACATATTCAGCTTTTCAAGCTTTTAGGCTACAAGCCCCCCAAGTTTGCCCACATCTCCCCAATTATGAAGCTTGACGAGGGCAACAAGAGAAAGCTCTCAAAGAGAAAGGATCCCGAGGCAAGCGTAAGCTTCTACGTTGAGCAGGGCTTCCCCGCAGACGGTGTTATAGAATACCTTATGACACTTGCAAACTCCAACTTTGAGGACTGGAGAAAGGCAAATCCCACAGCGGACAAGTATTCCTTCCCCTTCTCCTTCAAGAAGATGAGCTCATCGGGCGCACTTTTTGATATTCTCAAGCTCAACGACATCTGTAAAAACGTAATCTCCCTTATGAAGGCCGAGGAGGTTTATGAAAACACCGTAAGCTGGGCAAAGGAATTCGATACCGAGCTTTACGAGCTGTTCACAGCCGATCCCGAATATGCAAAATTCATACTCAACATCGACCGTGAGAATCCCAAGCCCCGTAAGGATATAATAAGCTGGTCCGACGTCAAGGGCTACGTGGAATATTTCTACGACAGCCTTTACAAGAACGAGGCAGAGCTTCCCGAAAGCATCGACCGCGAGGATGCAAGGGCTGTTATCGACGCATACAAGGCTGTATTCGACGAAAACGACGATAAGGACACATGGTTCAACAAGATAAAGGAGCTTTGCGAGCCTCTGGGCTTTACTCCCAACGTAAAGGAATACAAGAAGAATCCCGATGCATACAAGGGACACGTAGGCGACGTTTCCACCGTTATCAGAGTGGCAGTAACGGGCAGAACAAACACTCCCGACCTTCACGCCATCCTCAAGGCTCTCGGCAAGGAAAGAGTTTTCAGCCGTCTTGACAGCTTCAGAGAAAGACTCTGATCCCTCCGGTGCCCCCACGGACAAGACATATCGGAAGCATAAGGCTTCTGAAATACGCAATTTTTCAGAAATATCACTTTAAGGAGAATTCACAATGGCAGAAATTGAGACCTCTGCTCTTTCGAGCAATTTTATACACGACATCATTGACGAGGAGCTGGCATCGGGCAAAAACACCCGTGTGCAGACACGCTTCCCTCCGGAGCCCAACGGCTATCTTCACATCGGTCACGCAAAGGCTATATGCATAGACTTTGCAACGGCAGAAAAATACGGCGGTATATGCAATCTCCGTCTTGACGATACAAACCCCTCCAAGGAGGACGTGGAATACGTTGACTCCATCAAGCAGGATATTGAGTGGCTTGGCTTCAAGTGGGCAAACGTTTATTATGCATCCGAATATTTTGATTTCCTCTATGAATGTGCAATAAAGCTTATCAAAACGGGAAAGGCTTACGTAGACGATCTCACCGGTGAGGAAATGAGAGAATACAGAGGCACGCTTACAGAGCGCGGCAAAAACAGCCCCTACCGCGACAGAAGCGTTGAAGAGAATTTACGCCTCTTTGCTGAAATGACCGAGGGCAAGTACGGAAACGGCGAAAAGGTGCTCAGAGCAAAAATAGATATGGCTTCTCCCAACCTTAATATGAGAGATCCCGTTATGTATAGAATTATGCACGTTTCCCACCATCAGACGGGAGACAAATGGTGCGTATATCCTATGTACGACTTTGCTCACCCTCTTTCTGATGCAAAAGAAAACGTAACCTATTCTCTTTGCTCTCTTGAATTTGAAAACCACAGACCTCTTTACGATTGGTTCATCAATGAGATCGGCTTCAACGAGCCCCCCAGACAGATCGAATTTGCCCGACTTAACCTTACTAACTGCCTTACAAGCAAGAGAAGAAACATCGCTCTTGTAAAGGATAATATGGTAAGCGGCTGGGATGATCCCCGAATGGCAACCATCTGCGGTATGAGAAGAAGAGGCTATCCCGCAAAGGCTATCAGAGCCTTTATTGAAAAGGTAGGCGTTTCAAAGGCATACAGCGTAGTTGACTATGCGCTTCTTGAAAGCTGTGTCAGAGACGAGCTCAATGCAAATGCCCCCAGAGCCATGGCAGTGCTTGAGCCCTTGAAGGTCATCATTGACAACTATCCCGAGGGACAGACGGAGAAGCTTCTCGTTGAGCGTCACCCCGACCATCCCGAAATGGGCAGATCCGAGGTTACATTCGGCAGGGAAATATTCATCGAAAAGAGCGACTTTATGATAGAGCCTCCCAAAAAGTATTTCCGTATGTT
>JAZOOE010000248.1:0-21551 GCA_045654865.1 Acutalibacteraceae bacterium
GATTTTGAAAGGAGCAGGCAAATATACGAGGGCTGTATGCCCATAGAGGGTATGGCAAAGCGCGGTGAAAACACTAACCGCTTCGGCCCGATGAAGCCCGTAGGCCTTGTTGATCCTGCAACGGGACACCGTCCCTGGGCAGTGCTTCAGCTGAGAAGGGAAAATCGATCGGGTACTATGTATAACCTTGTGGGATTTCAGACAAATCTTAAATTTCCCGAACAAAAGAGAGTATTTTCAATGATTCCCGCGCTTAAAAACGCACAGTTTGTAAGGTACGGTGTTATGCACAGAAATTCATTTCTGAATTCCCCGAGGGTGCTCACTCCATTCTTCAATATGAAGGAAATGCCCGACGTTTTCTTTGCAGGTCAGATTACGGGTGTTGAGGGGTATATGGAATCTGCCGCATCAGGTATTATTGCAGGCATAAACGCTGCAAGACGCTTTATGGGGCGGGAGGGAATTCTTCTTCCCGAGGACACTATGACGGGAGCTCTTTCAAGATACGTCGCATTTTCCGAGGCAAAGAATTTTCAGCCTATGGGTGCGGCTATCGGACTTCTTCCTCCTCCCGAGGAAAAAATAAGAGATAAAAGAGAACGCTACGCAAGGATATGTGATAAGGCATTGGCCTCACTTGACGCGTATATAAAAGAAACGGATATATAAACCGAAAGGAGCCTTTATGAAGGAGCTTGAAAAAAATATCGGATACAGTTTTAAGAACAAAGAGCTTTTGCGCCTTGCTCTTACTCATTCGTCCTATGCAAATGAGAAATCACTCAAAGAGGACAACGAGAGGCTTGAGTTTTTAGGCGACTCGGTGCTGGGCTTTATAACGGCGGAATATCTTTTCTCTCTGCTGAAAAAGAAGCCTGAGGGTGATCTCACCAGACTGCGTGCAAATGCGGTATGTGAAAAATCTCTTGCCGGCTTTGCTCACGAAATAGGTCTCGGCGAATACATACTTCTCGGCAAGGGCGAGAATATGACGGGAGGCAGAGAGCGTCCGTCCATTCTCTCAGATGCATTTGAATCCGTTATTGCCGCCATATATCTTGACGGCGGTATTGATGAGGCAAAAAAATTTGTGCTCCGATTTGTGTCGGCAAGCACCACCGATACGGCTCAGGCAACGGATTATAAGACGCTTTTACAGGAAATAATACAGAAAAACCCCGATGAGCATCTGTCCTACCGCCTTGTTGCTGAAAGCGGCCCCGACCATCACAAGGAGTTTACCGTAGAGGTATATCTTAACTCAAACTGTATGGGCACGGGCACCGACTTTTCAAAGAAAAAGGCAGAGCAGGCGGCGGCAAAGGAAGCTCTGAGGCTTATGGGGATCAATGAATGAAGCATCGGAATATATCGCTTTTCGTTCCCCATCTCGGATGCCCGCATACCTGCATATTCTGTAATCAGAGGGCAATTTCGGGTTCGGTGTCGGCTTTAAGGGAAGAGGATATAGCCTCAGCCTGTAAGACTGCGATGGCGGGAAGCTTTTCGGTTTCTGAAAGTGAGCTTGCCTTTTTCGGCGGCTCTTTTACGGCAATAGACAGACCTCTTATGCTCCGCTATCTTGAAGAGGCGGGAAAATATCTCGGAAAATGCTATTCGGGCATCAGAATCTCCACACGTCCCGACTGCATTGATGAGGAGATTCTTACGATACTTAAAAATTACGGTGTCAGCGCAATAGAGCTCGGTGCACAGAGTATGTGTCCCGACGTACTTGAAAAAAATGAGCGCGGACATACCCCGGAGGATACCGTAAGAGCGGCAGAGCTTATAAAAAGCTTCGGCTTTTCTCTGGGACTTCAGATGATGACGGGGCTTTACGGCTCCGATGACAGCAAGGATATTTACACGGCTGAGCGCTTTATTGCTCTTCGCCCCGATACCGTGAGAATATATCCTACGGTAGTGCTGGAAAATACGGCACTTGCAAGACTTTACCGTGAGGGAAAATACACTCCTCCCTCACTTGATTCCTCGGTACGCCTTTGTGCCGGACTTTTGTTGATGTTCCATAAAGAGGGCATCAGAGTCATAAGATTGGGGCTTCACTCCGGCGGCGGTGTTGAAGATGGCTTTATAGCAGGTGTATACCACCCTGCCTTCAGAGAGCTTGCCGAAAGTGAGATCTATAAAAACATTACGGAAGAAAAATTATCCCCTTTGCCTGACGGTGAATACCACCTTGCTGTGCATCCGAAGGAGCTTTCAAAAATGCTCGGTCAGAAGCGCTCCAACGTGGAATATTTCAGGGAAAAGGGTAAGCATATAAGAGTTACGGGAGACGATACACTCTCCCAATATAATGTTTTATTATATATATGAAAGGAAATTACCATGTATCTTAAAGCATTGGAAATGCACGGATTCAAATCCTTCCCGGATAAGATATCTCTTGACTTCGGAAAGGGTGTAACTGCGGTTGTAGGTCCCAACGGCTCGGGTAAAAGTAATATTGCCGATGCCGTGCGATGGGTACTCGGTGAGCAGTCTACAAAGTCTCTTCGAGGCTCAAAAATGGAGGACGTTATTTTCAGCGGTACAAATGACCGCCGTCCTCAGGGCTTTGCTGAGGTTACGCTGAAGCTTGACAATTCCGACGGTGCGCTTAACAACACGGAAAAGGAAGTTTCCGTAACGAGAAGATATTACCGCTCAGGAGACAGCGCATATCTTATCAACGGCTCAACGGTAAGACTCAAGGACGTTCACGAGCTGTTTATGGATACAGGTCTGGGACGTGACGGCTATTCTATGGTAGGTCAGGGCCGAATCGAGGAAATGGTTTCCGCAAAAAGTGAAAACCGCCGAGATATGCTTGAGGAGGCAGCGGGCATATCCGCATTCCGCTACCGCAGAGCAGACGCATCAAAAAGACTTGATCAGGCTGAGGAAAATCTTGTAAGACTCAGAGATATAGTAACGGAGCTTCAGGCACGTATCGGGCCTCTTGAAAAGCAGAGCATAAAGGCACAGCAGTTCCTTTTATATGCAGAGGAGAAAAAGGAGCTTGAAATAGGTCTGTGGGTGGACATACTTTCGAAGTCTCAGGGACTTATAAGAGAGCAGAGCCATAAAATAGAAACCGCACGTATGCAGTATGAGGATGCGGGAGCGGTGCTTGAAAAAATAAACTGCGAGATCGAGTCCGCAACGGACGGCACGAGAGATATAAATATCAGGATGGAGAAAATAAGAAACGAGCGAAGCCGTCTTGAGGAAAGTGCCGCTGCGGGTGATTCTCAGGCAGATCTTTTTGAAAACTCCGCAAAGCATAACTGTGAGACTATACAGAGAATCACAAGGGAGCTTGAGCTTGAAAGCACCGCGGATGCGGATACGCTCAGAGAGATCGGAGAAAACGAAAGACTTATCAAAGAGATCACTGACGCCGCAGAAGCGGAAAATGCCGCACTTTCTCTTCTTTCCGAAAAGCTTTCGGGACTTAAAAAGAATGACGAGACCTACGCAGAGGACTATAACAGAATAAATGCTCAGCTGTCAGCCATCGTGCTTGAATTGTCCGCTGTTGCCACAAAAAAGGCATCCGCCGAATGGAGCTGTAAGGAAATAGAGGAAAGAATTGAGGTGCTGTCGGCGGCGATCAATGAAAAGACACAGGAGCTTAATTCAGCTGAAAGCAATGCCTCGGCTCTTAAAGCAGAGCTTGCAAAGGCAGAGACTCTCTTAAATGAGATAACCAACGGTATTGCGGGCTATGAAATGCTTTTAAAAAAGGCAGAGGATAGGCTCGAGGCAAGAAAAAAAGAGAATGAGGACGAAAAGCTCAGACTTCTCTCAAGTGAGTCAAGGCTTAAATTTCTTGAGGATACCGAGAAGAATATGGAGGGCTACCAGGGAAGCGTAAAGGCTGTTCTTAAGGAATTCTCAAGAGGCACGCTGACGGGTATAAGAGGTACGCTTTCTAACCTTATTGAGGTTAAGGAGGAATATCAGACCGCGGTTGAAACGGCTCTCGGAAATGCAATTCAGGATATTGTCACAGATACCGAAAATGATGCGAAAAAGGCTATCAATATGCTTAAGAATTCCCATGCAGGCAGAGCCACGTTCCTGCCGCTTAACGCAGTAAAGGGAAGGATTCTTGAGGAGACGGGGCTGGACGAGCACTTCGGCTTTGTTGACCTTGCATACCGTCTGGTAAAGACGGAGGAGTGCTACGAGGAGATAATAAAATCCCTTCTCGGCAGAATCGCCGTGTGTGAGGATCTTGATACTGCTATAGCACTTGCAAAAAAATATAAGTATAAATTCAAGATAGTTACCCTTGACGGTCAGGTTATAAACGCCGGCGGTTCAATGACGGGTGGCTCAAAGATATCAAATTCAGGCTTCCTTGCAAGAAGAACCGAAATAGAGAAGCTTAAAAACGAATGTGAAAGGCTTGCAGATAAGGTAAGCGAAAGCTATTCGCTTCTCAAGGAGGCGGCTGAAAATTCAGCCAAGGCAAAGGCCGACCGTGACGGTGCCGAGGGCGAGCAGCTCAGAGCCCGTGAGGAGAAGCTTCGCATTGAAAGTGAGCTTTCCGTTGTAAACGGCAGAATCGCCGATATAAAGCATTCCGTTGAAGGCAGCAGTAACGAGATTCTCTCACAAAGACAGAGGCTTTCTTCTCTTGCGGTGAATATTGAAGAATGTGCAAAGCAGTTTTCCGTCAAGGAAGCCGAGAAGCAAAGCAAGGAAGAGGAGCTGACAGCTCTTACGGGAGGCAGAGATTCGCTTCTCAGAGAAAGAGAACAGCTCAACGCTGAGATCTCTGAGGTCAATCTTCGTCTTGTTGCCCTTGCAAAGGACAGCGAATCCAAAAAGGAAGCAATCGTTACTCTTAAAAAGAGAATTGAGGATGCTTCTCACAGAAAGGAAGAGCTGACGGCAGAGATTACAGAGCTTGAAACCAAGAACGAGGAGCTTTATGAAAGCGCCCGTGCGGCAAGAGAGGCTGCGGCGGCCGTAAGACAGCAGATTTCGGCAAATGAAGAGGAGATACGAGCTCTTATCAGAAAGCGAGACGAGCTTGAAAAGAGTGTTACGGATAACCGTGCTCTTGAAAAGACCAAGACTGATGAAAGAGAAAAGATAAGCGGTGAGCTTATACGGCTTGAGGAGAAAAAGGCTTATCTTGAAAAGGAGCAGCTTGATATTGAAAGAAAGCTCTTCGACGAATATGCTCTTACGAGAAAAGAGGCTATGGAATCGGCTCCCGAGATCGACTCCGTTCCCAAGGCTCAGAAGAGGCTTTCGGAGCTTAAGGGACTCATCAAGGGACTCGGCAACGTAAACGTTGCTGCCATAGAGGAATATAAGGAGGTATCCTCAAGATACGAATTCCTCTCAGAGCAGGTAAGCGACGTTGAAAAATCCAAAAAGGAGCTGCTTCGTATGATCGACGAGCTGACCTCCAAGATGGCAGAGCAGTTCCGCGAGCGCTTCGAGGCAATAAACAACGGCTTCAGAGAAACCTTTACCACACTTTTCGGCGGAGGCAAGGCAGAGCTTGTGCTTGAGGATGAAAACGATATTCTCGAATGTAACATAGAAATCAAGGCTCAGCCTCCCGGAAAGAACGTTAAATCGCTGTCGCTTCTGTCGGGCGGTGAAAAGGGACTTACGGCAATAGCACTGCTGTTTGCCATACTTAAGGTTCGTCCCGCACCGTTTTGTATATTCGACGAGGTGGAAGCGGCGCTTGATGACGTAAACGTATTAAGATACGCTCAGTACGTAAGAATGATGACGGATGAAACGCAGTTTATTCTTATAACTCACAGAAGAGGCACTATGGAGGAGGCAGATATGCTCTACGGTGTCACTATGCAGGAGCACGGTGTATCAAAGCTTCTTGAGCTTAAAACCGCAGAAATGGTAGAGCGTCTGAAGCTGGCTGAATAAGTCTATCGACAATGTATATATCACGGAAATATATCTGACCGTAGTCAGGTCTGATATGTTTTCTTAAGGAGCAGATTATGGGAATTTTCAGTAAAATCAACTTTGGTCTGGGTAAAACCAGAAATAAAATGGCAGGTGCCATTGATGAAATGCTTGATGCATTCGATTCCTTTGAGGACGATTTGTTTGTCGAGCTTGAAGAAATACTCGTTATGTCTGACGTTGGTGTAAACACCGCAGTTCAGGTGGTTGAGGAGTTAAGAGCCCGTGTCAAGAGTGAAAAGATCAAGAGCACGGGTGAGGTAAAAAGAGAGTTACAGAACATTATTGCAGATCTTCTTTACGGCGGTGAGGATATGGGACTTGTTACGATTCCCTCCGTTATCCTCGTTATCGGCGTAAACGGTGCAGGTAAAACCACCAGCATCGGTAAGATGGCGGCTATGTATAAGGCACAGGGCAAAAAGGTTATTCTCGGTGCCGCGGATACCTTCCGTGCCGCCGCAATAGATCAGCTTGACGTGTGGGCAAAAAGAGCTGACGTTGATATCATCAAGCATAAGGAGGGTGCCGATCCCGCCGCTGTTGTTTATGATACGATTCAGGCAGGTATTGCAAGAGATTGCGATATAATTATATGTGATACCGCAGGCAGACTTCATAATAAGAAAAACCTTATGGACGAGCTTGCTAAGATCTACCGCGTTTGCGATAAGGAGCTTCCCTATGCTGACCGAGAGGTGCTTCTGGTGCTTGATGCAACAACGGGACAGAATGCGGTAAATCAGGCAAAGGAATTTATGAACGTGGCTGAGCTTACGGGTATCGTGCTTACAAAGCTTGACGGTACGGCACGAGGCGGTGTTGTTCTTTCCATAAAGAACGATCTTAAGCTTCCCGTTAAATTTATAGGTGTGGGTGAGGCTATAGACGATCTCCAGCCCTTCTCACCCCTTGATTTTGCAAAGAGTCTGTTTGAAAATGCAACGGAAAAAGATAACGATACGGAAGGGGATACCTTAAGTGAGCTTGTTAACTCTGAAGACTATATCAACTACACTCCTCAGGAAAGCGAAGAAGATGGCGCCGAAGCTATTAAAGCTCTGTTTACAGAAGTATTCGGGGAAATCGCAGCCGATAACGAAGCAGATGGCATCGAAGGCGAAATCGACGATGAAATCACAGCTTCTCAGGGACAAGAAAACGCAGAATCTGAAGAAATCGGAGAAGAAGACGCTGAAGACAGTAGCATCACAGCAGATGAAAATATCGAAGCAGCATCTGAAGAAGCATCCGAAGCAGAAGAAGACAGCGGCACTGATAGCAAAGACAACAAGGAACAAGAGAGAGCTGAAGCTTTAAGACTTGCTGCCGAAAAAGCAGAGGCAGAAAGACTTGCCGCCGAAAAAGCAGAGGCAGAAAGACTTGCCGCCGAAAAGGCAGAGGCAGAAAGCCTTGCCGCCGAAAAGGCAGAGGCAGAAAGACTTGCTGCCGAAAGGGCAGAGTCAGAGCGCCTTGCCGCCGAAAGGGCAGAGGCAGAAAGACTTGCCGCCGAAAAGGCAGAGGCAGAAAGACTTGCCGCCGAAAAGGCAGAGGCAGAGCGCAAGGCACGTGAGGAAGAAGAAAGCAAGAAAAAGAAGAGGGGTGGATTGTTTGGATTTTTTAATCGCCACTCATAATATGAAAAAAAGAGAGGAGCTTCACAGAATATTGTCTCCTCTTGGAATAAATGTCTATCTTGACTACGAAAAGGGAATAACGCTTACTGACGTAGAGGAGACGGGGGAGACCTTTGAGGATAATGCATTTCTCAAGGCTCGCTCCGGCTGTAAGGAGTCGGGAATGGCTTGTATTGCCGATGATTCAGGTCTTATGGTTGATGCTCTTGACGGCAGACCTGGTGTATATTCCGCAAGATATATGGGTGAGGACACTCCCTATCCCGAAAAAATGGCGGGGCTTATAGGTGAGCTTGAGGGTGTTTCCGATGAAAAAAGAACGGCACGCTTCGTTTCCGTTGCGGCTGTGGTATTTCCCGACGGAACCGAGTTTTCAGTAAGAGGCACCTGCGAGGGAAAAATAGGTTATGAGCCCGTTGGTGAAAACGGCTTCGGCTTTGATCCCATATTTATGGTCGGAGAAAAATCCTTTGCCCAGCTTTCAGCCGAGGAAAAGGATGCAGTAAGCCACAGAGGAAATTCTCTCAGAGCGCTGAAGGAAAAGCTTTCACAGATGGTGTAAGCTTACAGCAGATCAGAAATTAAGGTTAATGAGGTAAATATATGACAAGTAAAGAAAGAGCCGCCCTCAGAGGTCAGGCAAACACACTCGACGTTCTTTTTCAGGTTGGAAAGGGCGGCATATCCGATACTCTTATTGAGCAGACAGACGGAGCACTGAGAACCCGTGAGCTTATCAAGCTTCGTGTTCTTACCGAAACCTCTCCCTTGTCCGCACGTGAGGCCGCAGAGGAATTAGCGGCAAAGACGGGCAGTGAGGTCGTTCAGGTTATAGGCGGCGTTATGGTTTTATACCGTCCTAATCCCGAGCTTCATCAGGAAAAGAAGCCTGCAAAGAAAAAGATCAATCCCGTAAAGGAAAGAAAGCTCAAGGCACGTGCCATGAAGCTTAAAAAGAAGTCTCCCTTTGAAGATAAAAAGGGCAGAGATAAGCGTCTTCCCAAGAAAAACGCAAAGCCGTGAGTATGAAAACAGGTTTATTCGGCGGAAGCTTCGATCCGGTGCATCTGGGACATAAAAGGCTTGCCGATTTTGCCGTGGAGGCTCTCGGGCTTGATAAAATGCTTATTATTCCCGCCGCCTTGTCTCCCTTTAAGGAAAGCTCAGGTGCTGACGAGTCGGACAGGCTCGCTATGTGTAAGGCGGCTTTTCCGGAGGCTCATTTTGAGGTCAGCGATATAGAAATGCGCCGCGGAGGCAAAAGCTATACCGTTGATACGGTAAGTGAGGTGAAAAGGCTTTATCCCGATTCGAGTCTTTATCTTATTATCGGCTCCGATCAGGTGCTGTCCTTCAACAGGTGGTACAGGTATAAGGATATTCTCGGTATGGTGACTCTTGCGGGAGTGTCCCGTGAGGGAGGTATTCCGCGAGATGAGCTTGAACGCTTTGCAGAGAAAGAGCTTCGTCCCTACGGCAGATGTGAAATTCTTGATTTTTCACCGCTTGAGATAAGCTCAACGTGCCTCAGGGAAATGCTGCTGCAGTCCCGGGACACCGGTGAATTTCTGAATCCCGCCGTAAGAGATTACATAGATAAAAAGGGACTTTACAAAAATGTATAAAAATGAAAAATTAATTAAGGATATTAGAGAAAGACTTTCGGATTTCCGATATACTCATTCCCTCGGTGTGGCACAGTCAGCCCGCGAGCTTGCCGAGAAATACGGCTGTGATCCCGAAAAGGCATATTTTACGGGACTTGCTCACGACGTGCTCAAGGAGCTTTCAAAGCAGGAATATACTGCCTTTTTTGAAAAAGAGGGAATAAGCCTTACTGCCGTTGAAAAAAGCGCGCCGAAGCTGTGGCACGCTATTGCGGGAGGAGCATATCTTCGCAGTGAATACGGCTGTGACGAGGAAATTATTGATGCTGTCAGATACCACACCACGGGCAGAGAAAATATGTCCCTGCTTGAAAAAATAATTTTTGTCGCAGACTTCATATCTCAGGACAGAAGCTATAACGGTGTGGAGGACATGAGACAAAGAGCTCAGCTTTCTCTTGAAAAGGCTATGGAGGAGGGGCTTCGCTTTACTATCGAGGAGCTCGCACGGGATAACCGTCCCATACACCCCGACACAGTGGCATGCTATAACGAAATTCTTATAAACCTAAATGAAAAGGATGAAAAAATATGAACAAGAAACTTGAAATAGCCGTAAAGGCTCTTGACAGCAAAAAGGCTGTTGAAATTGCCGCCCTTGAAATCGGCTCTCTTACAGTGGTTGCGGATTATTTTGTAATTGCCGCAGGTACGTCAAATACACAGGTCCGTGCACTTGCAGACGAGGTTGAATATCAGCTTGGTCTTGAGGGCATTGAGCCCCGTCAGATAGAGGGCAAGGCTACGGGCTGGATCCTTCTTGATTATCACGATGTTGTAATTCACGTATTTCTTCAGGATCAGAGAGAATATTACAATCTCGAAAAATTATGGGCAGACGCAACACCCGTGGATATATCCTCTCTCGTTACTGCGGATTGACCGACTCCTTTTTTGGACAATCACAACAAATTTTTTTCCGTATATAATGATAGAGTGAATATTTCCGGAAGAGGGGATTTTAATATGACAATAAAAATATCAGATATCAACGTTAACTATTTTGCCGAGGGCTCGCCCGACAGTGAATGTGCTCTTGTGATGCTTCACGGCTGGGGCTCAAACATCGAGCTTTTCAGAAATTCGGCATTACCCGTTGCCGCAAAATATTTCGTAGTGGCTCCCGATATGCCCGGCTTCGGTGCAACACCTGAGCCTCCCGCTGCGTGGTGTGTAGATGATTACACGGATTTTGTAATTGAATTCATCAAGACTCTCGGACTTAAAAGAGTAATTCTTCTCGGCCATTCCTTCGGAGGCAGAGTTATAATAAAGCTTGTAAACAGAAAAGAGCTTCCCTTCAGCGTTGAGAAGCTTATTCTTGTGGATTCCGCAGGAATCCGTCCCGAGAAGACTCAGCAGCAGCTGAAGAAGGAAAAGGTTATGAAGCTGGGCAAGAAGCTTTTATCAGCAGCTCCCGGCCTTATAGAAAAAATGCAGTCTATGGTAGGCTCTGCCGACTATAAGGCGGCATCCCCTCTTATGAGAGAGGTTCTTATAAACGTTGTAAACGAAGACCTTTCATCGCTTCTTCCCGGTATAACGCAGGAGACACTTCTTGTGTGGGGCACACTCGATACCGCAACTCCCATAAGCGATGCGGAAAAAATGGAACAGCTTATCCCCAATGCAGGTCTTGCAAGAATTGAGGGAGCGGGACATTATTCCTTTATTGAAAATCCCGTGCTGTTCAATGCAATAATCAGATCCTACCTTAAGCTTTGATATATCGGAGGCAAATCAATGGTACCCTATTTACAGTTACTTTTCGGCGCTGTTACCCTTGCGGGGATATATTCCGTATTTAAGTGCCTTATTTTCAATATGCATATTTTCCAGCTTAACGGCTATCGTTTTTCCACGCACGTGGGCTGGATAAAAAAGAATTTGTCAAGGTTTGCGGTGGAATACATAATTTTCGCCCTTGCCTTTACGGGGCTTATAGACTATGATCCTCTGGCCGGCTTCGGTGCGGCTGCCTTGCTTGCGGCTGTTATTGCTCAGGCGGTGGAAAACAGAAACCGTCCTCAGAAGAAGCCTCTTGTCTACACTCCCCGTGTAAAAAGAATGTTCTTCACGGTAGGGCTTATCATTGCCGCCGAATATGCCCTTTGCGTGCTGTGTCTTATGTCTGAGAAAAAGAATCTTGCATTCCTTGTGCTCGGACTTATTGCGGCAACTGCTCCCTTTGATGTGCTTATTGCCAATCTTATAAACACACCGGTTGAAAAGGGAGTAAACCGTCATTATCTCAATGATGCAAAGAGAATGCTCAGACAGATGCCCGAGCTTATGACCATCGGTATTACGGGTTCTTACGGAAAGACCAGCGTAAAATTCTATCTTTATACCATTTTAAGAGCCTGGACGGATACTCTCGTAACACCCGAAAGCTTCAACACCCCAATGGGTATAGTAAAGACAATAAGAGGCTCTCTTCGTGCCGTTCATAAGATCTTTCTTTGCGAAATGGGTGCAAAGTGGGTTGGCGACATCAAGGAGCTTTGCGATATAGTTCATCCCAAGCACGGTATTATTACCTCTCTCGGTGAACAGCATCTTGAATCCTTTGGCTCAAGAGAAAATATCATCAAGACGAAATACGAGCTTGCGGACGCACTTCCCGAGGACGGCAGACTCTATATCAATCTTGATAGCGAGGTTATAAGAAATAATCTCCCCCGCAGAAAATATATTTCCTACGGTACGTCTGCAGACTGCGATTACCGCGCCTGCGACATCCGCTTTACCTCAAAGGGTACCGTGTTCAACGTAACAGCTCCCGACGGTGAAACCGTGAGCTTTGAAACCGCCCTTTTAGGTATGCACAACGTTGTCAATATCACGGGTGCTATTGCCGCGGCTCACGGCTTTTCAATGCCTCTTTCCGAAATGAGAAGATACGTGCGCCGTATTGATGCAGTGCCCCATCGTATGCAGATAGTAAACAAGGGTGCCGTCACAATTATCGACGATGCCTTCAACTCCAATCCCGCGGGCTGTAAGGCGGCTCTTTCCACGCTTAAGCAGATGGACGGACTTCGTATTCTCGTAACCCCCGGTATGGTAGAGCTGGGCGGGGAGGAATACACACTTAACCGTGAGTTCGGTGCCTTTGCCGCAGATTGCTGTGACAAGATCGTGCTTATAGGCAAAAAGCAGACTCTTGCCATCAGAGAGGGTGTTGAGTCAAAGGGCTTCCCCGCAGAGAATCTGCTTGTATTTGAGGAGTTTTCCGAGGCTATGAAGCATCTTTACGCTCTTGGCAGTGACAAGAAAAAGATCATTCTTCTGGAGAATGACCTTCCCGACAACTATTAAGAAAGGAGCATGCCCGAATGAAAATAAATCTGTGTGTGCTTTTCGGCGGCAAATCCGTCGAGCATGAGGTATCGGTTATTTCGGCCTTGCAGGCTATAGCCTCCATAGATGCCGAAAAATATGAGGTTATTCCCGTATATATAACTAAGAACAATGAATTTTATACAGGCTTTGAATGCTCAATGATCGAGGAATATAAGAATATTCCGGCTCTCCTTAAAAAGAGTCAGCGCTGTGTGCTGATGAACATAGAGGGCAGAGTAAAGCTTATGCAGTATCCCTTCAAGAAATTCGGTGATAACTGTATTGCGGATATTGACGTGGCTTTCCCCATAGTCCACGGAACAAACGTGGAGGACGGAACGCTTCAGGGGTATCTCAAAATGCTGGGCGTGCCCTACGTCGGCTGTGACGTAACCTCCTCTGCCGTGGGAATGGACAAATACGTTATGAAAACGGTGCTCAAGGATAACGGCGTTCCCGTGCTTGACTGTCTGCGATTTATTTCCGCTGATTTTTCAGAGCCCGACGCTATTATTTCAAAATGCCGTGAAATAATCGGCTATCCCGTTATCGTCAAGCCTGTAAATCTCGGCTCATCCGTAGGCATCAGCGTGGCTCACAACGACGAGGAGCTGAGAGTGTCCCTGGACAGTGCATTCCGCTTCGCATCCGTTGTGCTTGTTGAAAAGGCAATTACCGATCTTACCGAGATAAACTGCTCGGTGCTTGGAGATACGGAATATGCAGAGGCATCTGAATGTGAACAGCCTGCAAAGAGCGACGAGATACTCAGCTATGAAAACAAATATCTTCAGGGCGGCGGCAGTAAGAAAACAGGCGGCTCAAAGGGTATGGCAAGCCTTGCAAGAAAAATTCCCGCAGACATCAGCCCCGAAAAAAGAGAAGAGATACGCTCAATGGCTGTTAAGGCATTCAAGGTGCTTGGCTGTAACGGCGTATCCCGAATAGACTTTATGATAGACGGCGAAACGGATAAGGTTTATCTCAATGAGATAAATACCATTCCCGGCTCCTTGTCCTTCTATCTCTGGGAGCCCATAGGAGTTCCCTATAAAAAGCTTCTTGACCGTATGGTGGAGCTTGCCCTCAAGCGTTCAAGAGAAGAGGACTCAATAGTTTTCTCCTTTGAAACAAATATTCTTGATATTGACCGTAATTTCTCAGGCTCAAAGTCAGGAAAGCTCGGAAAATTGGGCGGTAAAATGTAAAAGCCTTTTCAACGGAAAGGACAGATAATATGAAGAATGAGATATTGCTGAAAAATAAAATATTAGGATACTCCTCTCCCGAAAGCATTCCCGTAAGCTTTGTGCTTGACGGATTTAAAAGCGTGGGGCTTGACAGTGAGTATAAACCCGTGGTTAAGAGGTACCATACCGATTCGGCGGTGCGTGAAACTGTTATAAGCACCGTTGCGGCAAAGGGACTTATGTTCTCTGCAAGGCTTACCGAGTATGAGGGCTTTCCCGTTGCCGAGTGGGGCGCCGAAATGACAAACTTCGGAAAAAGCAATTCGGAGCTTTTGTCGGAGTTCTCCGTCGAGGGCTTTTTCCCCGGTACCTCTCCCGTGCTTTCCTACGGAAACGGTGATACGAGAAACAAGGAGCTTTTCAGAAGACGTGAGCAGGCTCTTACCGGAGAAATCGCGCTTTCTCCCGTTTGTGCAAGAGGTGCAGACGGAGCCTCTCCCTTTATGACTCTTAAATTCAGCGAATATTCCGTGAAGCTCGGTATCGGCTGGGCGGGACAATGGCTTATGTGCTTTACTCCCCGTGAAGACGGAGTTCACTTTAAGCTTTCACAAAAGAATTTCAGCACGGTTTTATATCCGCGCGAGACTATGAGAACTCCCAATCTTACTGCGCTTTTCTATACGGGCGAGGAGGAAAAGGGAATAAATCTCTGGAGACGCTTCTTCATCAGGCATATTCTTCCCGTAGGCAAAAACGGAGAAAAAATAAGTCCTCGTATGTTCCTTCATACGCACAGAATCGGCGGATGGGGAGAATTTGAGGGTATTACCACAGAAAATCAGACCGAAGCTATAGATGCCTTTGTAAAAAGAGGACTTACACCCGATTGCTGGTGGATTGATGCGGGCTGGTATCCCTGTGATCACTCATGGTGGAACGTAGGCGACTGGGTGCCCAATCCCGAGCAGCTGCCCGACGGCTTCCGTCCCATATCGGAGCATCTTGAGAAATACGGCTCGGAGCTTCTCGTATGGTTCGAGCCCGAAAGAGTTATGGAGGGCTCAAAGCTTGATTTTCTTCATCCCGAGTGGTGCCTGAAGGCTGTGAACGATGAGGGAAATGAGGAAAAATGCAGGCTTCTTGATTATTCCGATCCTCAATGCTTCAGCTTTGTGCTGGAGCTCATTGATAAGCACATAAAGACGGGCGGAATAGATATATACAGACAGGACTTCAATTTTGAGCCTGACAGATATTTCCTGCAGAATGAGGAGGAAAACCGCCGCGGAGCAAGAGAGAATCTGCATATTCAGGCGGTGCTCAGACTCTATGACGAGCTGAGGCTCAGAAATCCCGGCCTCATTATCGATAACTGTGCTGCAGGCGGCACAAGAAACGAAATGGATATGCTGAGGAGAAGCGTACCCTTACAGTATACGGATATGGATATTGACGATCCCGATGCGAGAATATTCCATTATTATGAAATGTTCTCATGGATCCCGTATTTCAGAGCTCATGCAAAGCGCGCAGATGCAAGAATGCCCAAAAACAGAAATCTCGATGAGTATTCTTATCTTTGCGCCATGGCTCCCGCTCTCACCGTATGTCTTGATCCTGATGACAGTGAAAAGGATTTCAATAACGCAAGAAAAATGGTTCCCGTATGGAGAGACGCGGCGGAAGACGAATTAAAGGCGGATTTTTACAGACTTTCAGATCGTGAATCGGGCTGGTATGCCGTTCAGTTCCACGATACTTCCGACGGAAGCGGATTTATCGAGGTCATAAGAACCGCAGAAGCCGAGGCGAATAATATTGTAATTTATCCTCACATTGTTCCCAATACCAAATACGTTTTCAGAAATCCCGTGAACGGTGATATAAAGCGCGGAGATTCCACGGGACTTGAGGGCGGCTTCAATTTCTATAACCCTGCCGGTAAGGGTGAAATATGGTTTTATACCACCAAAGAAAAGGATAGTCTGTAAGACTTTTACAGATAAAATAAAGGACGATTTATGGCAAGATTCTGCACACTTTGTTCCTCTTCAAGCGGCAATTCCGCTTATATCGGAACAGCAAAGCACGGTATTCTCATTGATGCCGGCACAAACAATAAACAGCTTCTGTTGTCTCTTGAGAAGGCGGGGCTTTCTCCCGACAGCATAAAGGCTGTTTTTCTCACCCACGAGCACGATGATCACGTGGGGGCGCTGAGAGTTTTTGCCTCAAAAAGAAAAATACCCGTATATGCTACGGGTGGTACTCTTTCGGGGCTTATGGGTAAGGGGATACTTGACGGCTCCTTTGAAACGGAGATAATTACCGAAAACGGTATTACCGTTGAGGATATGCACGTTTCATATTTTCATACCTTCCACGATTCAAAGGAAAGCTGCGGCTTTACCGTACAGCTTCCCGATGCAAAGGTGGGAGTCTGCACAGATACGGGAAAGGTAAACGATGAGATCCTTAAAAATCTCTCCGATTGCTCTTTGGTGCTTCTTGAATCAAACTATGACGACACTCTGCTGGATTTCAGCTCCTATCCCTTATCCCTCAAGGCAAGAATCCGCTCGGATTCGGGACATCTTTCCAACAGAGCCTGTGCCGATACTGCAAGGCTTCTTCTGGACAGCGGAGTGCGCCGCTTTGTGCTGGGGCATCTCAGCCGTGAGAATAATACTCCAGACAGAGCGTTTGCTTATACAAATTCGGTGCTCAAGCGCGACGGTGCCCAGCCCGGTAAGGATTATCTTCTTGAGGTTGCTCCCGTAGGCAGTATGGGTAAATACATAATTTTCTGAGGACAGTATGTTAAGTGTAAGTATAATTTGTGTAGGTAAGCTCAAGGATGCTTTTTTTGAAATGGCATCCGACGAGTACGTTAAAAGACTGGGGGCCTATACCAAGGTCAATATAACGGAAATAAAGGCGGCTGTGCTTCCCGAAAAGCCGTCTCAGGCGGAAATTGACGGTGCTCTCGAAAAGGAGGCTCAGGCGATTTGTGCAAAGCTTCCCAAGGGAGCAAGGGTTGTAAGCCTTTGTATTGAGGGAAAGCTGTATTCCTCTGAGGATATGGCTGAGCTTCTTGAGGACAGCGCTCTTTCGGGACAATCCCACGTGGTTTTTATAATCGGAGGCTCCTACGGACTTTCTCCGAAAATTAAAGCATTGTCCTCCGTACGTCTTTCAATGTCAAAGATGACCTTCCCTCACCGTCTTGCAAGAGTAATGCTTCTTGAACAGATTTACCGCGGCTTCAAGATAAATGCGGGAGAAGCCTATCATAAATAATTTCCCGTATGAGCGGGAGAAAATAATGAAATGAAAACGATGAATGATTATTGCCGTGAAAAATTCGGCAAAAAGCTTTATAAACTGTCGCTTGACGGCTCATTTACCTGTCCTAACCGTGACGGCACCAAGGGCACGGGTGGCTGTATTTTCTGCTCCTCATCGGGCTCGGGTGATTTTGCCGAGTCGGGAGACTGTGTGTCTTTGCAGATCAAAAATGCAAAAAAGCGGGTTGCGCATAAAAATAAAGGCGGCGGATATATAGCCTATTTTCAGAGCTTTACGTCTACTTATGCTCCGATACAAAAACTGCGAGCTCTTTTTTATGAGGCTGTCAGCCATCCCGATATCGACGTGCTTTCCGTGGCAACACGCCCCGATTGTCTCCCCGATGAGACTGTGGAGCTGCTCAGGGAAATTAACGAAGTAAAGCCCGTCTGGGTTGAGCTCGGCTTGCAGACGTCAAAGCCGGAAAGCGTTGAATATATAAGACGCTGTTATGAAAACGAGGAGTATTCCTCGGCGGTTAAAAGACTTCACGAGGCGGGAATATATGTTATCACGCATATAATTCTGGGGCTTCCCGGAGAGGATATTTCGGATATGAAGAGATCTTTGCTGTTTGCCCTTGATAACAAAACCGACGGAATCAAGCTGCAGCTGCTTCATATTCTCAGAGATTCTCCGCTTTATGATGAATATATAAAGGGCAGGGCAGTGCCTCTTGAAAAGGATGAATATATAAATATTCTCCGTCAGCTCCTGCCCCTTGTCCCCGATAGTGTTGCCGTTCATCGTCTGACGGGGGACGGTAATAAAAAAACGCTTGCGGCTCCTCTTTGGAGTGCTGATAAAAAGGACGTGCTCAACAGCATTAATAAAATGATAAAGGAGCTTGACAGAGAAGACGGATATGTCTTTCGTCCCATAAAAGAGTCTGAAGTTCCCGTGATGTTTGAAATTATCGAAAGCCGTGTAAAATGGATGGACGTTGTCGGCATTAAGCAATGGAACGTTACAAATTACACGGAGGTTTATCCTCTTGAGTATTTTCATTATCACCGAAAAAAGGGCGAGACTTTTGTGCTTGAGGAAAAATCAAGCGGTGAAATTGTTGCCTGCGCCGTGCTTAAGGCAGAGGACGACAGATGGGAGAACGTTGAGGATTATAAGACAAAAAAGGCGCTTTATCTTCATAATTTTGCCGTAAGACTTGATAAAAAGGGGACAGGCAGTATATTTCTCAGAATGGCTGAGGAGTATGCAGTACGACGTGGTGTTGAATGCTTCCGTCTGGATTCCGCGGATGACAATAAAAAGCTGGAGGAATATTATTCTTCAAGGGGTTATGCTCCGAGAGGCGAATGCATTGACGGCTTGTATAAAGGAATTCTCAGAGAAAAGAAGCTTTAAAACCGACTGAAAATAAAAATAAGGATAAAGAAGGGTGTAAAAAACTTTCGTTTTTTACAGCCTTCATTTTTTTATGTTATAACGGATTATTCCGTCACGTTGTATCTGACTGAAAATTCAGAGAAGGATTTTTCATAGTTTATTGCACTGAACGTAATATCAGCGGTGATTTCGGTGAAATCGGGAGCTTCCTCCGAGAGTACGTAAAGAGATAAAACAAAGCTGTCGCTTTCTGTATTTGAAAATTCAAGGGGACTGTCTATACGGATTTCATAATCCTCAAACTGAGAAAGAACACCGCTGTTTTCGGTGGTAAACTCTTCTATTTTATAGCTGTAGGGAGAGAATTTTCCGCTTGATGCCGTCATCGTGAAATCAATTCTGTGCCAATTGCCCTCTTTTCCGGAGAGGAATTCGTCATCTCCGAGAGATTCGGGAATTGTTATTCCCTCAAGAATAAACTCGGGGGGCTGAAATGCCTGATAAACGAAAAGAACGGGAACAGAGAATAATGCAAGCATAATGAATACGTATATAACAGCACTGAAGCTCTTTAATGTTGTTATGATAATTTTTTCAAACACAAATAACACCTCATTATACTTATACCACAAATGTCGGCTTTTCGTCAAGTAATTTCACCTGTGGGTAAATTAAAAAAGCATTGAAAACCACCATAATATAAATTATAATATATATTACATTATGCAAAATTCTATGGAGGCGTAAATGAAGAAAGCAATCTCCGTTTTTCTTATATTGATATTACTTCTGTCTTCACTGAGCGGATGCACGGGAACGGATTCCCCGACATATCCTCTGAGCGTCAACGGCACTCCCATTGATTCCGAAATATTCAGATATTGGCTCGATTACGTATGGGAGCTTCCCGAGTCTCAGGGGACAAAGGAGGGAAGGCTTACTCAGGCAACCTATATGTGTATAAGATACGTTGCCGTCAATTCCACCTTTGCGGCGTATTCTCTGGCGCTTACCGACGGTGAAAAGCAGGCTGTCAGTGATGAAATGAACGTTTTATGGAATATGTTCGGCTCTTATTATGAGGGAATCGGCGTATCAAAGCAGACGTATCTTAAAATCAGAACCTATGAGGCATATATTGAAAAGCTGCGTCTTACGTTTTTTGATAAGGGCGGTACGGATGAAATTTCGGATGCCGTGTTAAGAGGCGTTCTTGCTGAAAATTACGTGGCGTTCAGATATATAAGAACTCCCGTGTATGATACCGACGTATACGGAAATAAGGTTGCCTTTACCGAGGAGCGCACAAACGAGCTCAGCCGAGTGTATACCGCCGCCGCAAACTCGGTTGCAAGCTCTTATACCACGGAGAAGGCTTATTCGGACGTTTCAAAAAGCTTTCCGCTTACCGAGCAAAGCTATGAAACGGTCGTTATAAGTGCGGGGGATCACAGATATTCCGATTCGTTCTATGAGACGGTGAAGAATACAGAAAACAACAAGGCAGTGGTTTTTCAGTATTCCGATTACGTTTATCTCGTATATAAGATCAATATTGTCAATGACTATACAATATTCGGTGAATACAGAAGCGAATGTCTCAGGATAGTCAGCGAGGAGCCCTTGCAGTCAAAGATCAACATTATGTGCAACGCTTATCAGTCTGTAAGAGACAGATCGCTTGTGTCAGAATTATATGAAGAGGTGGCTAACAACAGATGAGTATTCAGATCGATAATCCCGTAGTTGAAGCAATCTTAAAAAGAAGAACAATACGCTCGTACAAGGATGAGCCTCTTCCGAGAGAGGCTATTGAAAAGCTCCTTGAATGTGCTATGTGGGCGCCCAGCGGAAGAAATACGCAGCCGTGCCACGTAAGAGTTATTGCCGATAAGCAATTGCTTGATGAATTAAACACTGATTTCAAGAACAAGGTAGGCTGGGATACGCCGGCATATACGCGCTGGGACGTAAATCCCGTATATCACGGAGCTCCCTCTATGTTTTTTATTTTTGCCGATAATAAAACGGATATGAACGGCGGCATAATGGTTGAAAATATTGCAATAGCTGCTCGGGGAATGGGGCTCGGCTCCTGCATTATCGCCAGCGTGGGCTCTCTCATTGAATCCGAGGAGGGCAAAAAGTGGAAGAGACTTATGGATATCCCTGAGGATTTCATATTTATAATTGCAGTTGCAGTAGGTGAACCTGCGGAGGAGCCTGAGCCTAAGGAGCGTAAGCCCGAAAATTTCAGAATAGTTGAGGTGGACAAAAATGAAGCCCTTTAAGTTTTTTCTTGTAACGGATACTCATTATTTTGCGCCTGAGCTTGGTTGTTGCGGTGAGGAATACGATAAGTTTATGGAGGGAGAGCAAAAGTGCTTTGCCGAAACCTCCGCTATAAATAAAGCGGCATTTAAGTGGCTTGAGCAAAATGAGGATGCTGATACCGTGCTTATTGCGGGAGATCTCAGCTTCAACGGAGAAAAGCAGAGCCATCTTGAGTTTATTGAGCTTCTGGAAAGTCTCAGAAAGTCAGGTAAAAAAATATTCGTAATTACCGCAGGCCATGATTTCAAGGAAAAGTGCTTTGCCTTTGATGAAACGGGCAGAAAGGAATTCCCCGGCACCAAGCGCGAGGAGCTTTACGATCTTTACTATAAATACGGCTTTTCTGATGCTATTTCCGTTCACAGAGAATCTCTTTCATATGTAGCTCAGTTAGCCGACGGCGTCAGACTTCTTGCTCTTAATAATGACGGAGATGCCGCAAATAAAAAGACGTATACCGCATCACAGACGGAATGGATATTACAGCAGACGAAGAAGGCAAGAGAGGACGGACAGATGATGTTCGCTATGAATCACTATCCTCTGCTTCCTGCCTGTCCGATATTTGCACTGATCGATGATGCAGTTATGCCCCGCGCTGATGAGATAACCTCTATGCTTGCCGATGAGGGTGTGCATCTTGTATTTACGGGACATATGCACAATCAGAGTATTAAAATGAAGCTTTCGGGCAAGGGTAACAGATT
>JAZOOE010000249.1:0-3605 GCA_045654865.1 Acutalibacteraceae bacterium
ATCACAATAACCCCACCCTCAAGAAGGTTATTGACTTCATAAACTCCTCTCTTATCGACGGTAAGAGCTTCAAGGAGCTTGGTGAAGAGATCATCAGAGAAGACAAATATATGCTTCTTGCTGATTTTGCGGATTATGCTCTTGCACAGAAAAAGGCAGAGGAAATATTCCTCGACAAGGAAAAGCTCAACAGAATGGCTCTTTACAACATTTCAGGCGCAGGAATCTTCGCCGCCGACAGATCCATAAACGATTACGCAAGAGATATATGGCACACTGTAAAGGCGAAAAAGAAATAAGCCTGAAAACCGATATATAATTTCTGTTTTTTATATATATCATAAAACAATAAAATGCAATACGACATCTTTCGTGTTGCATTTTTGTTTTAATTACATTATCATACTTTA
Source organism: Acutalibacteraceae bacterium (assembly GCA_045654865.1). Lineage (GTDB taxonomy): Bacteria > Bacillota > Clostridia > Oscillospirales > Acutalibacteraceae > RUG806. The sequence continues at coordinate 411 of JAZOOE010000249.1, forward strand.
TATAAACACTTTTTCACGGAGGCACAAATGAAATCACCCTTTGATCCGTCAAAATCATGGCATAAATCTATAAACGGAGCAATTGCCGCAGGAAGCTCCCTGTGGCTGAGAGTTGTTCTGCCCCGTGATTTCGGAGTTACCGCCTGCCGCCTGATTCTGTCGGAAGACAACAAAAGCGACACTGTAATAAATATGGATTGGCACAGCACAGACGGTGTTGAGGAATGGTGGCAGACTGAAATTGTTATCAATGATCCCAAGCTCTTGTTTTACAGATTCTGCTATGAAAACTCCTGGGGAAAAACAGAGATAGGCAAGCAGAAAGACTCCTGCGCAGGTGAAATATGCAGTGACAGAAAGTGGCAGCTTACGGTATACTCTCCCGATTTCAAAACACCTGACTGGATAAAGGGCGGAATAATTTATCAGATATTCCCCGACAGATTCTGCTTCTCGGGCGAAGCAAAGAAAAACGTTCCGAAGGACAGAATTCTTCGTGATGACTGGGGCGCACTCCCCCACTACCTTCCCGATTCCGAGGGAATCATCAGAAATAATGACTATTTCTGCGGAGATTTCAAGGGAATTGAACAGAAGCTTCCCTATATTGCCTCCTTAGGAGTTAACTGCATTTATCTCAATCCCATCAGTGAGGCTCATTCAAATCACCGCTATGACACGGCTGATTATATGAAGCCCGATCCCCTGCTGGGAAGCATAGAGGATTTTTCAAGCCTATGCAAAAGCGCCGAAGAGCTCGGAATCAAGATCATTATCGACGGCGTATTCAGTCATACGGGAGCAGACAGCGTATATTTCAATAAGTACGGACGATATAAAAATACGGGGGCTTTCGGTGACAAGAACTCACCTTATTACACCTGGTATAAATTCGAAAAGGATTCAGACGAATACGTCAGCTGGTGGGGTATTGACACCCTCCCCGAGACAAAAGAGGAGGAGCCCTCATTCCTCAGCTTTATAACCGGTGAAAACGGGGTTATAGATTTCTGGCTTAAAGCGGGTGCCGCCGGCTATCGCCTTGACGTTGCGGACGAGCTTCCCGACGTCTTCCTTGACGAGGTAAGAAAGGCTGTAAAAAGAAACGGTGAGGACAAATACCTCTTAGGTGAGGTATGGGAGGATGCAACAAATAAAATAAGCCACGGGGGCAGAAGAAGATTTCTGTTGGGACATCAGCTTGACTCGGTAATGAACTATCCGTTCAGACAAGCCATCACAGATTTTCTTCTTTCATCAAATGCAGAAAAATTTATGGAATCAGTATTCTCAATCACAGAGAACTATCCACCCGAGGCACTTGATTGTCTGATGAATCATCTTGGCACACACGACACACAAAGAATTCTCACTCTTCTTTCGGGCATTGACTGCGAGGGGAAAAGCCGTGAAATGCAGGCTTGCGTATCTATCAGCGACTCAGCATTAAAGCAGGGTAAAAAGCTTCTCAAAATGGCTCTTGTAATGAATTTTACTCTCCCCGGAGTACCGAGCATCTACTACGGTGATGAAGCCGCCTTAACGGGCTGTAAGGATCCCTTTAACCGTGGCTGCTTCCCATGGGAAAACGAAGACAGCGAAATCCTCGAATTCACAAGATCTCTCGCCGCTCTGAGAAGAAGCCATGACGTGCTTAAGGACGGAGGCTTTTATCCTATATCGGCAACCCTCGGCTGTGTTGCATACTTAAGATACAAGCCGGGAGCTAAAAGGCTTTTTGTTGTCATAAACAAAAACCCGCAGACAATTACATACAGATTAAATAATGATATGACGGAAATGATGCCGATCTTCGGCGGAACAAGATTCGGCGGCGGGGTTATAATTCCGGGAGAAAGCTTTGCCGTTTTATCAGACAGCTAATTGAATAAAGCATTTATCTCTTCAGCTGATGCTCTCACAGGCATCGGCTGTTTTTTTACTTATTAAAAAATAAATGTTAAAAATAAAAAACGTCTGCAAGGGTATCAAGCCCTTACAAACGGTAAATAATAGTTATAAAAAAAGAAACGGGGATATAGGAAAAAGGAGTTGATCCTTTCGGAATCAACTCCTGTAAACCCTAATTAAAACTGCAAATAATGCTTTAATTAATTATTTTCTCTTCTTGGAAACTACGAATGCAGCACCTGCAAGAGCTACAACACCGGCAGCGATAGCAAGAACGCCTGTGTCACCTGTGTTGGGACCTTCAACTACGCCGGGCTTTGTTGTCTCAGCGGGAGTTGAGGGAGCTTCAGCTGTTGTCTCTTCGGGAGCAGCTGTTGTCTCTTCAGCCTTCTTCTCGATACCTGTAGCTGTAAGGCCAGTAACCTTCTCAACTACCTTGGAATCATCTGTGAAGGAAGCGTTAACAGTGATGCCAACTGTTACATCTTCAGCTGTCTTGCCTTCAGCAAGAGTAAGTCTGAATGTAACGATGTGGAAGTTTTCTGCGTTGATGTTAGCTTCTTCGCTCATATCTTCAGCAGCGAACTTCTCTGATGTCCAGAGATACTCTTTGAAGTAGAAAGAATATGCAGCCTTTGTGAGGTCAGACATATTGTTTTCTGCTGTGAAGGAGTTGTTCTCGAAGTTGTCACTGTTTACGTTCTTGGAATCTGCACCGCTACGAACGTTAACCTTAGTTACAACAGCGGGATCAAATGTGAGAACTACGTCAGCTGATGCAAGACCGATACAATCTTTTGCATAAAGCTTAACGTCTGTTCCGTCAAGAACGAGCTCGAACTTTGCTGCATCGGGCTTAATAGCAGCGGATGCCATTAATGCACAGCAAGCGATCATAGCAACTGCCATAGCAATTGCAAGCACTCTTTTTGCAATTTTCATTTTAAGGACCTTCCTTTTTTAATATTTTTCTATATAATGAGCATTGCGACTCAGTATATACACACATAGTTAACCCCTTTTAAGGATTACGGAGTTATTATACAACAATGCAATTTATATGTCAATAGAATCACGCAAAAAAATACAGCAAATTATATCCGCAATTGACATAAAAATACAAGTGTTATATAATGTTTTCGCGAAGAAAATTAAAACATAATTTATGGTTTTCTTTTTAAAGTATTTTACACTAACACCATTTTAAAGTCAATTGTGATTTTCGTAATTTCAACCATACATTACGCGTGATATATTATATAAGTTGCATAAACGTCTTTCTGT
>JAZOOE010000250.1:0-5168 GCA_045654865.1 Acutalibacteraceae bacterium
TTTGACTACATCTTCACTCTTCACTAATCTCATAATCCCTTATATATCAACGGTTGCCAATATAATACCACCCCAAAAATCCATTTTGGTGTTTATAAGGTGTGTATCATAAACACCAAGCTTGTTGGTTGATAAAATGAGAGTTTGTGTTAGTCAAAAAAGTTTTTGATTATTTGACATCCGAGTTGACTTTTTATTTTAAGGATGATATATTACATACAATAGCAATGATGAGAAAGAGTAAGCATCTGAAGCTTTTCAGAGAATCCCATCATCTTTTGATGTGCTGTGAATGGGTAAAGTGAATTCTGCTGAACATGGTCTCTGAGCTGCGTACCGAGCTTTATGTTAGGCTACGCCGGGATCGCCCGTAACAGCGATAGAGTTTCGATAGATCATTTCCTATCCGAACTTGATAAGGCTTGTTGTCGTGAGAAACAAGTGAATTAGGGTGGTAACACGTGAGTAACGCTCTCGTCCCTTGTACTTTGTATGGGGGTGAGAGCGGTTTTTTTTTGTAAAACTAATTTACACGAATGTTACTAAACTAAAGAAATGAGGAATTAAACATGAATAACATTATTATCGGCGGAGCTTGGCCGTATGCTAACGGCTCGCTCCACATCGGGCATTTAGCAGCACTGTTGCCGGGTGATGTGCTTGCCCGTTATTTCAGAGCTAAAGGTGAAAGAGTTTTTTATGTGTCCGGCAGTGACTGTCACGGTACACCTATAACCATAAGAGCTAAACAGGAAAACAAAACACCTGAAGAAATCAGCGAATTCTATCATAACGAATTTTGTGATGTATTCGGAAAGCTCGGCTTTTCGTATGATTTGTACACTAAAACAACAGATGAAAGACACAAGGCATTCGTTACGGATTTTCACAAAAAACTGTATGAAAGCAAATATGTTGAGGAAAGAACAGTTAAGCAGGCATATTGCCAGACTTGTCAGCAGGTGCTTACAGACAGATTAGTTGTCGGCATCTGTCCCGTTTGCGGTAAAACTGCAAGAGGTGACCAATGCGATGCCTGCGGTGAAATCTTTGATGCAGATTCACTTATAAATGCAAAATGCTCTGAGTGTGAGACTTCTGTTGTTTTCAATGAAACAACACAGATTTTTCTTCTTATATCAAAACTTAAAGACGAGCTTACGGAGTGTTTGAACTCACATCCGTATTGGCGTAAAAATGCAATTGCATTTACAAAAAGATATATTGATGAAGGACTCCGTGACAGAGCAATCACAAGAGATCTGAATTGGGGTATTGATGTTCCCAAGGACGGATATCAGGACAAGAAAATTTATATATGGGCAGAAAATGTCCTTGGTTATCTTTCCGTTACATCTGTATTATGCAAAGAGAAGAATCTTGATTTCAAGGATGTTTACGGAGAGAACAGCCGACACTATTATGTGCACGGAAAAGACAATATCCCCTTCCACACGATTATTCTTCCGTCACTTTTGCTTGCACACGGTGAGAGGCTTCATCTGCCCGATGAAATTATATCAAGTGAATACGTTACTCTTGAGGGCAAGAAAATATCAACAAGCGGGAACCATGCGGTTTGGGTAAAGGATATAGTGAATGATTATAACTCTGATGCTATAAGATATTTCTTTATTGCAAACGGTCCCGAAAAAAGGGATGCGGACTTTTCTTTCAGAGAGTTCAAAACACAGAATAATTCCGAGCTTGTGGGTGCTTGGGGTAACTTTGTAAACAGAACACTGGCATTCTCCGTTAAATATCTGAACTCTGAAATCGCGGAAACGTCCGTCAATGAAGAAATCAGACTGAGGGTAAAAAATGCCTTTGATTCGGTAGGCGAGAAAATAGAAAAAGGATGTTTCCGTGATGCGACTGAAGAAATATTTGAGCTTATCCGCTTCGGTAATGCTTACTATGATTCAAAGCAGCCTTGGAAAACAAGAACAGATGATGTAGCTCAGTGCCGAAAAACCATTGCTGAGTGTGCATATCTGATCGCAAATATCGCAGTACTGCTTTATCCGATTTTACCTTTTTCATCAGAGAAAATAGCTGATTGGCTTAATATTGATTTGACTTGGCAGGAGAAAACCGTAACACTAAAGAAAATCACAAAAGAAATATCTATCCTGTTCCAGCGAATAGAGTAAGAAAAAACAGCGGTAAGAGTTTTGCTCTTGCCGCTGTAGCTACTATTTTTTTAACTTTTTATTGTGTTATTTCTTTTGATTTGCTTAAACATTTTTTGAAAACAACAGTATATTATTTTGTTAGCATTGATATTCCCCCGAAAAGGTGATAGAATGTACTCAACTGATAGCTTCAGATTTTTCTTTTGAAGGGAAAGGGAATAGTTATGATTAAAGAAAAGCTTTCTAAGAAAACCTGGTTTACGATGTGTTTATTCAGCTTTATGGGCGGTATTGCATGGAACATTGAAAATATGTATTTCAATACCTTCATGTATAATTCTGTTTATGCGAATGCATCGGCAGAGGCTATGGCAGGATCAATGGCTCCCACAACTGCTATCAGCCGAATGGTAGCGCTTTCGGCTATTGCGGCAGTGCTTACCACCTTTGTAATGGGCACGCTCAGCGATAAAATGAAAAACCGCAAGCTGTTCATTTCCGTCGGCTACATACTTTGGGGTCTTGTTACCGCAGTTTTCGGCTTTATTACAAAGGAAAATATTGCGGCAGTTTTCGGACTTTCAGACGAAGCAAAGATTCTCACAAGCACCGTATGGGTAATAATCTTAATGGATATAATTATGACTTATATGGGCTCCACAAGTAACGATGCCGCCTTTAATGCATGGGTTACGGAAATTTCCACACCTAAAGTCAGACCTACTATTGAAGTCGCTTTCACATTTGTCGGCTTCTTATCAATGGTCGCTGTTATGGGTGTTGGCAGTCTTGCGCAGGCAGGTACCGTTTCCTATCAGAATTTCTTCCTTTATCTCGGTCTGTTCGTTACAGCCTGCGGTGTTGCAGGTCTGTTCCTTATCAAGAATCCTGAGAAAAAGCCGGTCGAAAACGAAGTATCATCAAACTATTGGGCGGACCTTTTCTATGGCTTCAGACCGTCCGTTATCAAGAGCAATTCAAGACTTTACCTTACGTTCTTAGCCATAGGCTTTTCGAGCGTATCCTATCAGGTATTCTTCCCCTATCTTCTCGTATATCTGCAGTACGTTGTAATCCCCGATAACGGTGATAATCTCATCACTCCCGGTGTTATTGCTACCTTTGTGGTTATGGTTGCAATTCTTATTGCAAGTATGGTTATGCTTCTTAAGATTTCGGGCAAAAACAAGGCAAAGGGACTTATCCCCAGTGCAATTTTAGCAACTGCAGGTCTTGTTATCCTTGCAACCTCAACCAATATCCACGTTATCCTTGTTGGTATTGTGCCTGCTGTTGTAGGTAACCTTGTAATGGGTATTCAGCTTAATGCATCTATCAAGGACTTCATCCCCGAGGGTAAGGCAGGTCTCTTCCAGGGCATCAGAATGATATTCACCGTTCTTATTCCTATGGTGCTCGGTCCTGCACTGGGCGATATGGCTTGCCGTAATTCTGCGGTTACATACATAAACGAATACGGCGTTGATACTATCGTACCCTCTTCAAGTATGTTCATCTATGCGGCAATCGTCTCCGTCTTCGTCCTCGTCCCCTTGTTCTTCCTTATCAAAAAAGGCTTCAAGGTCGAAGAAACAAACTGACTATAAAATGTACCGATGGGACTCAAATATTCCATCGGTATTTTTTGTTGACTGTATATATTGTTCAGGGTAAAATAAGATTGTATTTATTTTTGGCGTACAAGAGGTATATTATGAAGTATAAAGGACTGATGTTAATGCTTGCAATCACACTTTCTCTTTTCGGATTTTGCGCCTGCGAAGATAAAAACGTTGCTGAAGAAACCACGGAGATCACTACCGTTGCTACCGCGACCTATCAGCAGATTTCCCAGGAGGAAGCAAAGCATATAATGGACACCGAAGAGGGATATGTTATCATCGATGCCCGTACCGAAGAGGAGTTCGATGAAGGTCATATTGAGAATGCAATTCTCATTCCCGAGTATGAAATAACCGACCGTGCCGAAGCCGAAATCCCCGAAAAGGATACCCTGATTCTCGTATATTGCCGCAGTGGCAGACGAAGCAAAATCGCCGCAGATGCCCTCGTCAACCTCGGCTACACCAACGTAAAAGAATTCGGCGGCATCATCGACTGGGAATATAAGATTGTAAAATAAGGGGATAAGATGAAAAAGACTCGCAAATTAATTATCACACTTACATCAATTTTTATAATTCTCGCATTGCTTGTCGGTGTCAGCGGAGCATATCTCGGTGATTATTACAGCTCCGATAACGAGGCTATCGCGGCATTTCTTCCTCAGCATACCTCTTGGAAAGAGGAGCCCGATAATACCATAATTTTTAAGCCTGAAAATCCCGTAGCCGGCTTCATATTTTATCCCGGCGGCAAGGTTGAACACCGTGCATATATCCCTCTTATGCAGGCGCTTTGCGAAAGGGGAGTGCTTTGCGTGCTTCTCAAAATGCCCTTAAATTTTGCAGTTCTTGATATGAATGCGGCAGACGGAAAACAAGGTGAATATCCCGAAATCACCGACTGGTATATAGGCGGTCATTCGCTCGGCGGTTCAATGGCGGCAAGCTACCTCGGTTCGCATTCCTCTGATTATAAGGGACTTGTGCTTCTTGGCTCATATTCAACCGAAGACCTTTCAGACAGCAGCATCAAGGTGCTTTCAGTATTCGGAAGTGAAGATAAGGTTATGAATATGGAAAGCTATATCCGTTATAAATCCAATCTCCCCGTGAATTTTATCGAAAAGAAAATTTCGGGCGGCTGTCATGCGTTTTTCGGTATGTACGGTGCGCAGGACGGTGACGGCATTCCCACCATCACCAATGAAGAGCAGATCCGCCTTACCGCAGAGTATATATCGGAGCTTATAAAACAAAAATAAACTGCATTGAAAGATAAGTTTTTTTGAGTTATGTATTTTCTCTGTATCCAAATAAGCTTAATGTTAACCGACGTATCTGTGGTAGAAATCCAATCATTTACTCGGGCAAATTTTAACTTATCCGAATGTTTTGAATGATGTTTATG
>JAZOOE010000251.1:0-4952 GCA_045654865.1 Acutalibacteraceae bacterium
AAAATTTTTCCGAGGTAAAATCTCAATTACCGTTCCGGTATTTCCGTAGAGCTCAATGATAACCTCATCGCCTACCAAAGGTGTTATATTCTTCTTTCTGAATGCACCCTTTGCTTTGCATTCATAAACCGCATCAGCGGCTTGAGCATAGTAAAAGCCGCTGATTGATTTTATTATAGTGCCGTGTAATTCTGACATAAAATTACTCCGAAAATTCAATTATTATGCATTAGTGGTATTTTCTGTACCCGCCTGCTCAGCAGAGGTTGTAGCCTCTGTCGCAACGGTAGTTTCTTCAGAAGATACACCTGAATCGGTTGTATTTTCAGGAACCAAGGGCGATTCTGTTGATAGCTCGCCTGCTCCCTCACTGATCACAATAGTAATTATTGTTGCGGTAGAATACTCAGCTGTCGCACTATGAACAGGTGACTGTGATATAACAACACCTTCCGGCACCGTAGCACTGGATTCTGTAGTAACTCGAACCTTATTGAAGCCCGCAGCTGCAAGAGCTGCTTCAGCTTCGCTTGAAGTCATACCGACAACATTGGGCACAGATTCCTTTGTCGAGAACTGATAACCGTGAACATTTGAGAAAGTGGGAGGAGTTGTAGTAAAGTCTATATCACCGGTATAAACAAGAACAGCATCACAGAAGATCTTAAAGGAATTTTCTTTTCCGGAGCCTGTAAAGCTCAGCTTATAGCTTTCGCCGTTAAGAGCAACGCCGGGAATAGAATCATAAGCCGTATCATTCAGATAAGTCTTTATAACACCTGTTGTTCCTGCTGAAAGAGAAGGCAATGAAATGGTAAAGGTAGCTGTATTTGTAGCGGGGATGCCGTTGCCGATAACAAGATTAACGTTGACACCGGAGTTAACGGGTGTTGTCGCATCAGGTGTCTGACTTATTACGAAGCCTTCAAGAGAGGGAGCACTTGCGCCCTGAGTAATGGCGCCTACAGTAAGACCTGCGTTAATGATCTTCTGCTTTGCCGCCTCAAGATCATATCCGACAACATTCGGAACTCTCGTTGAATTAATATCATTCTTACCAGTTGCATAATAAACATAAACAGTACCGTTATATGCGGTGTATTTATTGGCTACAGGCTCAGTATAAATTACTTCACCTTCTTCTCTTGTCTCATCAACAAGTGGAATAAGCTCAACAACAAGTCCGGAGGCTCTTAAAATAGACTCTGCCTCAAGAGATTTTTTGCCGGTAACATCTTGAACAAGAACCATCTCTACGCTCGTTGCAACAGTAAGCTTGAATACAGTATCCTTAGACACCTCATCACCTGCATCGGGATACTGATTACAAACGTATCCGTCCTCATAGTTGGAGTTGTATTCATACTGAGGAGGATTCTCAAAAGCAAGCTCGGGATAATTTTCAAGAATATCGTCGAATTTCATATTGATAAAATTCGGAACCTCAATCGTATCATCAGAAAACCATCCGAAAATATCAATTTTTTCCAGGAAACTCTCTTTGGAATCACCGGTGGACTCTCCTATAGAACTGCCTATTACTATAAATATGACAATACCGACGACAATAATAAGAGAAACAGCAACACCTATGAGAATCGGAAGGAACGAGTTTCTTGTGTCATCATCCTCATACTCCTCATCCTCATCGTAATACTCATCCTCATCATCAATATCATAATTTTCATCAACAACGGGCTTATTTACAATATTATCTTTGGATGCAATATACTTAGTGGGATTTTTATCAATAAAATACTGATAATCAAATACAATCTCAGGATTTCTCCAGAACTCATCAAGATCCTTAAGAAATTCTGCGGCTGAATGATATCTAACATCCGTATCCTTTTGCATAGCACGCAGAGCGATCTGTTCAAGACCTCGGGGAATTCGGGAATTAATTTCAGTAGGCTTCTTAGGCTCCTCCTCAATATGCTTGCGAGCAATTTCGGCATCTGAATCACCGTCAAAAGGAAGCACTCCCGTAAGCATTTCATACAAAACTACACCAACGGAGTAAATATCACTTCTCTCGTCGGTATATTTACCCGCAGCCTGCTCGGGGCTGATATATCCCGCTGAACCGAGCACACCGTTATCTACAGATACAATATCACCGCGCTTAAAGGAAGCAATACCAAAATCCGTAACCTTAACAAGCTGATTATATAAAAGAATGTTCTGAGGCTTGATGTCTCTGTGAATAACCCCTTTGTCATGCGCATGCTGTAAGGCCTTAAGCACCTGAACAACAATGATCAATGCTTCCTTCCAATTGAGAACCTTCTGCTTGCCGAGAAATTCACTCAATGTAATTCCTTCAATATGCTCCATTACAAGATACTGAAGATTTTCGGTATTACTGACATCAAAAATTTTGACTATATTCTGATGGTTAAGCAAGGATACAGCTCTTGATTCATTAGTTAATCTTGTTCTGTACTCTTCATTAGACATAAACTCTTTTTTTAATATTTTAAGAGCAACAATACGATCGTCAACTCTGTCATAAGCCTTATAGACTATTGACATTCCGCCGTAACCGATTATTTCAAGAATTTCATATCTGTCACTAATTACTTTATTAACCAAATTATCCATAGTTAATACCTCTCATCCTTTATCTCATAAGCACTATCGCCGTAATATTATCCTTACCGCCGTTATCGTTGGCTTTATTTATAAGATGCTCACACACATCTGAAATCGGGTGAATGCTTATCAAATCCGCTATTTCCTCGCAAGAAACAAAATTATACAATCCGTCAGAGCACAACAATAATTTTTTACCTGAAATATCATTCAGCATAAACGAATCAACCCTTACCGATTCATCTGTACCTAACGCTCTTGTGATTATGTTCTTATAAGGGAATCGCTCAGCTGATCTTGCATCAAGCTGTCCCTTATCGATCATTTCCTGAATCAGGGAGTGATCCTTAGTGATCTGTTTAACAGAATCATCAATAATATATGCCCTGCTGTCGCCTACGTTGACGATAAGAATATCATCATCCAGACATACAGCGGCGACCAGCGTAGTTCCCATTCCTTCAAACTCAGGAGACTCCTGGGATTTTTTATAAATTTCCGCATTTGCTGCTTTGACTGCATCAATAAGAATTTCTTTAATTTCGGATAATCCGAGAGTTGCATTCCAATACCGTGAAAAATTTTCCGACACAACTCTCACAGCAATCTCAGACGCAACGTCGCCGGCATTCGGACCACCCATTCCGTCACAGACAACAGCAAAGCAACAGTCTGAATTAAAAACAGATACGTAACAATTATCTTGATTTACATCTCTGACAATTCCTTTGTCAGTTTTCATTGAGAAATCCAAATTGCACAGCTCCTTTCTAACAGAAATATTATTTATTGACAGTATTACGTCTTAACTGACCACAGGCAGCATTAATATCAGAGCCAAGCTCTCTGCGAACAGTTACTGCAAATCCTTTTTTTGCCAATATATCCGCAAAACGCTTAACTCTTTCGGGAGAACTTTTTTTACAGCCGGTTTCACTTACCTCATTTATCGGAATCAGATTAATGTGACATAACATTCCTTTCAGTATGTTTGACAATTCAAGAGCACATTCATCTGTATCATTTACGCCGCGTACAAGAGAATATTCAAAGGATATCCTGCGTGAGGTTGCCTCAGTATAGTCCTTACAGGCTTTTATCAGCTCTGCAACAGGATATCTCTTGTTTACAGGCATCATAGAGCTGCGAAGATTATCATTCGGCGCATGCAAAGAAACAGATAAGGTGAGCTGAAGCTCCTCCTTCATAAGCCTATAAATTGCAGGCACCAAACCGCAGGTGGACAATGAAATATGCCTCATACTGATATTAAGTCCGTTCTCATCCGAGACCATCCTTAAAAATTTAAGGACATTTTCATAGTTATCAAAAGGCTCCCCCATCCCCATCATAACAATATGAGAAACTCGTATATTGTTATCACGGCTGATAGCATATATCTGAGACAGAATTTCCGATGAATTGAGATTTCGCACAACACCCGACAAGGTCGAGGCACAAAATGTGCAACCCATTCTGCAACCGACCTGAGATGAAACACAGACAGTATATCCGTATTTATATTTCATTAAAACGGATTCAATATATTCTCCGTCGTGCAAAGCAAACAAATACTTTATTGTTCCATCATACTCCGAAATGAGTTTTTTTTCAATAGAACAGTTAAAAATGACAAAATTGTCACTAAGCTTTTTACGCAGACTCAAAGGCAGATCTGTCATTTGATCAAATTCACAAACTAAGGATTTATGTAACCATTTATAAATCTGCTTTGCGCGAAATTTGGGCTCACCTAAACCGACAATCTCTTCGGTCAGCTCAGTTAAGTTTAATGATAAGATATCTATTTTCATTTTTCAGCACCTGACAAATTTAGCAATAAAGAAGCCGTCGCCGCCGTTATCCTCGGGAAATACAGTGATATATTTTTCGGTCAAGCCCATATATTCACTGTCATCCGACAAAACAAAATCTGAATGCTCATCCAAAAATTTATCGCAAACAATCTCATTTTCCTTTTTATTGAGAGTACAGGTCGAATACACCAAAGTGCCGCCTCTTTTAACAATCTGAGAACACGAGGAAAGAATCTCATATTGCACCTGTGGTAATTGTGCAATTTCGTCGTTATTCTTGTATCTTATTTCCGGCTTTCTGCCCATAACTCCGAATCCCGAGCAAGGGACGTCACACAAAACAACATCTGCTTCAGCAAGAGATTTATTTAAGTCTCTCGCATCACAGCATAAAGCAGTAAGATTTTTAATACCTAACCGAGAAGCACCATCCTCGAGTAAAATCTTTTTATGCGGATGAACGTCACATGAGGTTATACTCCCCTCACCTTTGAGATACTGAGCCATAGTAAATGACTTACCGCCGGGTGCAGCACAGCA
>JAZOOE010000252.1:0-8034 GCA_045654865.1 Acutalibacteraceae bacterium
AACAACCGAAACAACGCCGTATGCATAAAGTGAATGTAACAGACTCATATCTCTGTCGGGTGTTTCCGAGGGGATTGCGGCAACGACGGGACTCAATAAAACCTCGCTGAGTCCTGCTGATATTGAAAAAATAAACGTTCCGATAACAAATCCGATATATGCATATTGCGGGAATATCCAGGGCACCAATGCATAAATTAACATTCCCACGGAGGTGATCATAGGCATTACCGTGACGGTCTTTTTTATGTTGAAATATTTTGTAAAAAATGTAAATATCAGATCAACTAAAAGCTGTGTGCAGAAATTTATTGCAACAAGAGTTCCGAGTAAGGTATATGAAACACCGTACATTTCGTGGAAGGTATTGAAAAGAAGAGGAGGCAGACTGAAGATAGATGCCATTGAAAGATATGAATAGTAGCATGAAAGCTTAGCTCTTTTATATTTTACCATTTCAGCCTCCGTAAAGATCTAATGAAAAACGGAATCTTGCATCCTCTGAATACCACATCGGGAAGTTTGTTCCCCATGTGTTGTTATACAGATTGAAATAAAAGCCTTCATCGGGAGAGGGGATTTCATCGGGGAAATCAACAAGGTGGGGCTTTCCCGGGGCCACAACAGCGGCATCAAGTGATACGATGCTCAATTCATCAAAATATATACCGTTGTCGGTTGCGTGAAGATTTCTGTTTCCGCGGCTGACAACCGAATCAGGCGAGACGAGAGCTCCGAGCTTGCTTATTCTTCTGTTTGTTCCGATGGGGTTGAAGCCGAAGGAAAGACTTTCCGCCACACGGATTGCATCCTTTCTGAACCAGGCAAGATCAAAAGATATCCTTGTATCATTGATGTTGATTAACAAATCAAGAATTCTCGGTGCGCCGTATTTTTCTGTGGCATATTCGTCAAAGGTATATTTTACGATAAATGTATTTGCATTTTGGTAAATTCTTGCACTTGGTTTATGAGCGGAATACTCTGTGACGGCATCCTCACAGCCCATTTTTGTGAAATCCTGATAAGCCCAATCATCCTCAATTCGATGATATCTTTTATGGAAGCGCATATATTCGTCATAAGAGAATATTTCATATAAAAGGTCACAGAGAAGATGTTTTTCATCTGCAACTGATTTATTGTTTATCTGAAGCTTGGATATTGCACCTGAGTCAGTGAATCTTATAACACCGCCGTCAATGGAAATGTCCGTATCCGGAGTAATTTTATTGAAACCGTCAACGGGAAGCTCATTTCTTTGATATTCGGACATAAGATATAAAAGCTTATCTTTATCCGCACCCGTCATATCATTGATTGCGTCATAAAGAAAACGTCTTTGCTCATTCCATGATTCTTCCATTTTCTGATAATTGGAAAGATGGCGCCTTGAATTGAATGCGTCCTTACTGTAATTTTTGTTCTCATTGAGATGAGTTTTTTCATCAAGTCCCCACGTATGCTCTGGGATAAAGTGGTGACCTCTTGCAAGATTATCCTTATTTTCGGAAGCGGGCATATCGGAATAGTATCTCTGTGCCGCCTTGAACTGAGAAAGCTTTTTCGGATCGGTCGCCGTGCCGTGAATCCAGCTGTCGCCGATTTCTTCCTTAACAACGGGAAGTGTGTCCTCAATTTCGCGCAAAACTATTGCCGCATCATTAAGCTCAGCGGCAACTATCTCAGCGCCGGGAACCTCTTCTCTTAAGCTTTTGAATGTGGCTATTACATCCTCGGGAGCGGGGCCGCCTATGTTATCAAGGGTATGAGCAAAGTAAAGAGCTACACCGCTGTCTCCGAGCTTTGTGAAGTTTCCGTATTCTCCGTTGTATATAACCGTGATTTTGTCTCCGTTATCAGCTTGCCAACGGAAAATTTCGGGAACGTCGGGCACTGCGGATGCAGGATTGACACCGATGTGCAAAAGCTCAATTCCCGCTTTTTTAAGGTACGGGATGATTGCCTTTGTATGCCCCGGAACGTCGGTCATTTTTGCGGCAATGGTTTTTTTCCCGAATTGCTTATCAAGCTCTTCGCTGAGAGATAATGCGTAAGAAAATAACTCCTTGTTCATTATTTCTGTGTGGGTGGTGCAGGGAAGGCCGTGCCAGCATATATCGCCGTTTTTTATTGCACGTCTGACCTCGTTACCGCTTTCTCCCGGATTGTTTCTCAGATACTCGTGTATAAGCCAAGAGCCTGTAGTCCATTTGAAGCGTGCATCCTCGCCCGATTCTCTGAGAGCATCAGCAGTTTTTACTGCTCCGGGGATGAATACGTCAAAGTATTTTTGCTTAACGTTTTGTGCAAAATCGGTAAATCCGATATCTAGATGAGTTTTAAAAATTACAAGAACCTTTTTGATTTCCATAGTGCATTGATCTCCGTCAGATTATTTCAAATGAGTTTCCGTCTTTTGCTATTTTCATTCGGATTGTTTTATCTCCGAAGGTGAACTTCATTTCACCCTTGTTGCCGATAAAGCCCCTGACACTCTTTTTGGTTTTTGCTGAAAGAATATTGCTTGTCACGATCCATTTACCCTTGCCGTCCTTAACCTCACAGAAAGAGCCCTTTGCCTGTCTCTTGATATATTCGGGACAAAATCTTCTCGGCGCAACAATGGTAAGTCCGTTATATTTTGCAAGCTCTATAACGGCTTTTAAGGTTTTCTCGCTGATATAGTATCCGCAAAGGAAGCACAGCTTCAGGGATGTCAGCTTATCCTTTGTAACTCTGTCATCAAATACCGCAACGCCGTTCATCGAGCAAAATGACTTGTGGGGGCGAAGTGACCAGGGGGAAATTCTGTCCCATGCAATTCCGTTTTTACAGGTTTCGCCGTGAGTTACCACGTGGAAGGCTTTTGTGAATTCCTTTGCTGTTTTTGTAACCTTCAGATTTTTATTTCCGAGGAGAATCGGTCTCCACATAAAGGGGTCGCATTGGCCCCAATATGAGTCGTCGTATCTTATGATGCCGATTTCAGGCTTGTAATCCTGAACCGAATAGTCTCTGTGCTTTCTTCTGTCATCTGTTGAAAATCTTTTGTATTGGTAAGCATAATCGTTGGGCTTGCCGTCCGTAAAGAACTGGCTTGCTCCCTCAACGTAAACTCTGGTTGTTCCTGCGAGATAAGAGAACCACAGATTGTAGAACATCTCCTCGGGGGAATGCCCGGGGAAAGTGTTGTAATTCCATAAATCAACGCAGTTCCAGAGCTCTGTGTTATACTGCAAGGCTGCACCCGCTGCATTTGCATACTGCAAATTTGAATAGCTTTCCTTTTGCGATTTGAAATTAGGAATAATTCCCGATGATGCAAAGGTATGAAAGAGTACGGGGAACACGTGCTCACCGACAAAACGGGGAGTGCCGTTTTTCTTATGATAATCAGCAAATTCCTTGCACTGTAATCTCAGAAGTTCACCCTGAATTACTACGTCCTTAGCCAGCGCCAAGGGAAAAACGGGCAGATGCGTTCCTCTTTTATTGATGGTCAGCGTAAGATTTCTGTTTATTATGGAATGCTCCATTTCATCATACATAAGTCCCAGAAAGTTTTTGTCCTTTGAAAGTGCGGATATGTATTCGGGGGTGAGATTCATTCTGTGACAGCCGTCGTCCGTGTTGCTCCAGTCGTGTCCGTCATCCGTTACGTTTGAGCCGTTCCAGTTTGCATATTCATTGTTTATGACATACTGAAGACCGAATTTTTCGAATTTTTCGGGAAACGTCGAGACAAATTCACATTCGTCCTCATTTGTTCTTGTGGGAGTGTAATTACATACCACGAAATCAGTTTCGCTGTCCTTATAAAACTGCGCTTTTTCGTTTCCTGCATATATATCTTCCCAATGTGCATCGTTGCCTACAAAAAAATTCTGCTTTAAGGTATCACTCATAATTTTCACCTCTTAATTTAATTAATTAAAGTATAACAGACGGATAATAAAAGTCAATTGATCATATTGAAAAATTGACTTTTTCTACCTTTTGAATATGGATGCAATTTTTTATTGTGTACTTTAGATATTTTTTATTGTAAAAAGCAAGGATTTGTAATAAAATGTCAGTGGTGATAAAAATGGAAACAATTGATCAATACAGTATTCATTATGATTTCCCTCCCTTGAAAACAAGACCTGCCGCACGTGGACTCATAGTATCTGACGGAAAGATACTTCTGACCTATGAGCGCAATACCGATGTGTATATGTCTCCCGGTGGCGGAAAAGAGGCGGGAGAGACTTTTGAAGAGTGCTGTATAAGAGAAATCGGAGAAGAGTCGGGTTATGACGTACGGCTTATTTGTCCGTTTATTGTAATTAATGAATATTGCTTTGATACCTGCTATGAGGCTCATTACTTTATTTGCAAAATAATCGGCAAGGGTGAAGCAAGCCTTACCTCCTCAGAAATTGAACACGGTGCAGAGGCACGTTGGGTTGATATGGATGAGGCTATAGAAATATTTTCTCATTATGATGAAAAAGAAGAGGATCACAGAAGTCTTTATATGCGTGAATATACGGTGCTCAATAAGTATCTTGAATATGAAAAACGAAAAGCTCTTGCAATGTCATATCTCGGTAAAACGGTAAAAATTACGATTGACAGACCTTTAGGCTATATTCACTGTAAGGAAAGCTTTTCCTTGCATTATCCCATAAACTACGGATATATTCCGGATGTTTTCGGCGGTGACGGTGAGGAGCTCGACGTATATCTGCTGGGAGTAGACGAGCCCGTTGACGAATATGAATGTAAAATTATAGGTATAGCTCATCGCCTTAATGATAATGAGGACAAGCTTATCGGTGCTCCCGTCGGAAAAAGCTTTATAAAGGATGACGCCGAAAAGGAGATCAGCTTTCAGGAGCAGTTTTTTTACACCGAAATCGAAATGCTTGAATAATACTGCAATAAAGAATATGAAAATTGTCCGGTGAAAAAGTAATGTGAGTAAAAGTCTATGCATATCAATGGGGTTCTGCAGAATATTTTAGTCTGCAGAACCCCATAATTTCAGTTATGAAAGTAAAAGCCTTATGCTGTGAATAAGCCTCGCCCTCTGCCGAGACTTTATATGCCGTCAGACAAGAAAACGAGGAATCGAAGCTTTGATTTTGCACTACGTATTTGTTTTTTTTGCTGAGATTATCTGTACGTATTTTCGCCTCTGAAAACCTTTTGGGTGAAATTACCGATATAGGTGTTGTCCGCTTCCTTGAGTGCGCTTGTATCGGTGTTTTCTATGATTATACCGAGGTTCGGTGAGCCGTAATCGTTGTCAGGCGCAATAAAAACGTTGTTTTCCACAGTAACGTCATACACGGCGGGGCGGAACATAATATAACCTCTGCTTACTCCGTCTCTGCCTGATGTGCCCTCGAAAATATTGTTTCGGATAATGATTCCGTGGTGAGGACAGCTGTTGTGGTGACCGATTCCGGGAGAGCCGTCACACTTGAAAATGTTGTTTTCAATAAGAATATTACTGCAAACAGTATCATCCTTGTAAAAATCAATGAGTTTACCGTCGCAGTTGTAAACGGGACCGTAGGAGCCGTCCTGTGCCAAATCGAGCTGTATAAGCTCGTTGAACAGAATGCTGTGCTTGACTGTGTATGTAGGGCCGTCGAAAATGCAATTTTTGATAACTGCATTTTCCGTAGAATTGATTTCTATGAAATGCCAGTTTGAGCAATGCACAAAACGGCAGTTTTCAATAACAATATTTTTGCAATGGACGGTGTTCAGAAGTGTTGATTTTTCGGTCATATCCTTATTTCCGTCAAAAATACCGCCTGAAATCACTACGTCATGAGTACCCGAGTAGCCCTCCCATTCGGGCTCAGAGTAAGCTGCAAGAAGATAGCGGGTGAGAGGATTGCTGTCGGCACTCCTTAAAAGCACAGCCTTGTCGGAGAAAATAAGGTGCTGATTTGAGTAAAAGATAAGAGAAGCGGAAATAAGATATGTTCCGTCAGGGAAATATACAGTACCTCCATCCTTTACCTCATCAATGCACGACTGTAATGCTTTGGCATCGTCGTGTATGCCGTCTCCGAAAACATCCTTGTTAAGCTTTACGTTTACAAATTTCATAAAAGCACCTCAATTTATTAATTCGGTTACCGATATTTTTTTGATTTTGAAAGAATTTAACGGGATCTCCGTGTCATCGGAATGATAGTATGCTATAAGCGCATAATCCCCGCCGTCAAAAATTGCAGGATAACAATAGCCGTTTTCGGGATCGTTCTCAAGAAAATAAATTCTCGGAAACGTTTTTCCGTCATCATCGCTTACTGCACATACGAGGGGTGTGCGTCCCCACGCTTTTTCTCCGTCACGGGTTGTATAATTCGGTATGGGATTAAAGACCGCAAGAGTCATTCCGCAGGCTCTTTTCATAAGAAGAGGGGAGTCAGGTGAAGAAAAAAATCTGTGAGGCTCGGGTGTGCTCCAGTTTTCGCCGAAATCCTTGGAAAAGCATTCGTATTGAAATCCCATATCGGTTCTTGACAATGCTCGCAGATTGCCGTCTCGGAATTCATATATGCACGTTTCTTGCAGTCCCGTGTCGCTTCTGTCAGCAAAGGGAATGTCTTGACGCTGAGATAGCTCATACCAGCTTTTTCCGTCATCATCGGAACAGAAGATAACCTTAAGACCGTGCTCGTTATAATCAAGCGTTCCGTTGATTTCCTTGGTATGAAAATTTGCAGGCAACAGAATTCTTCCGTTTTTAAGCATAACTGCGTGGTCATTTACTATAACGTAATAGTTCAGTTCATCATCAATACATCTTAATGGCTCAGAAAACGTCCTTCCCTCATCACTTGAACGGACAAACCAAGGCACGGCATTGATGCCCTGCTTCATCTTTTTCAGATAAATCATCCCTAAATCGCCGTTGTTCATTCTGATAAGAGATGGACACATAAGATTCTTGGTATCAGTATCACGGGGAATTATAATGCGGGGCGTGCTCCACGATTCTCCGTTGTCATAAGAAACGATTGCCGCAATATCCGCAGGAGCATCGTCATTCCACTCGTCTCCCGAAAATTTTGTGTAAGCATATAAAATCGATCCGTCCTTCAGACCTATAAATGCACCCTCGCCGTTTCTCGGAGTTTCTTTGTTTGTATGTGAAAATACGACCTCGCGTCCTATAAGCGTATTCATATAAGCCTCCTTGAAATTTGCTGCAATATTCATAAATCGAATACATTATAACCGCTAAAAAATCATAAGTAAATAGGAGAATATTGTTTAAAACATACATTATTGAAAAAATTCAAAAAAAAAATAAAATTTTTCAAAAAAACACTTGCATTTTCATTTTGTGTGTGATATTATACTATCTGTTCCAACAACCGGGTGTGGCGCAGTTGGGAGCGCGCTTGACTGGGGGTCAAGAGGCCGTGAGTTCAAGTCTCGCCACTCGGACCAAAAAAAGCATCGACTTAGTCGATGCTTTTTTACTTTTTACCTCTTCACTCTTCACTTTTCACTAACCCCCAAATCCCTTATATATCAACGGTTTTTAACATAATACCACCAAAAAAATCAGACTCTGAACAAGCCTATTCTGCCCGTTCAGAGTCTTTTCATTTTCTCGAAAAAATTCACCTAGGTGTTTGTTTGGTGTGTATCATAAACACCAATATGTAAAATCGTTAACCGTTTTTGTCTTTTTCTATCGCCTATCTTGATTTATTTTAGTATAAGATGTAGAATAAATTTGTAAATTTAAAAGGGGGCTCTAAAATGAAGAAATGTAATTATATGCCAATTACAATACAAATGAATGATGTTTTGGATGATAACAAATTTATCATTCCTCAATTTCAGAGTAGTGTTGTTTGTAAGATAAAAAGAAGACAAGAATTTATTGCCAATATTCGAAATGGAGAGCCTTTTGGTGTAATATTGGTTAGGCATAACAACAATAAATATGAGCTAATAGACGGACTTCAAAGAATTACAACAATTCGTGATTATTATAATCATCCATTT
>JAZOOE010000253.1:0-8226 GCA_045654865.1 Acutalibacteraceae bacterium
TTGACTGCGGTTATGAAAACGGATATACGGGTAAAATTCTTGACGTTCTGAAGGAAAAGGATGTGCCGGCCGCTTTCTTTTGTACGTTACCGCAGGTGAAGGGGAATCCTGAACTTGTTGCAAGAATGATAAACGAAGGACATATTGTAGGCAACCATAGTGTTACACATCCTGATTTTTCAAGTCTGACTCCTGATGAAATAGTCGAGGAAATAAAAGGATTTGATGATTATCTCAGAGAAAATTTCGGTTATTCGTCTCTTTACTTCAGATATCCTCAGGGTAAATATTCGCAGATGTCCACATATGTCATCAACGAGCTGGGCTACAGCTGTGTGTTCTGGTCACTTGCTTACGCAGATTGGGACGTTGAAAATCCCAAGGGAGCCGAATTTGCATACGATACGGTTATGTCAAGAATACACCCCGGTGCGGTAATTCTTTTGCACGCAGTATCTCCCGATAATGCAGGTGCTCTTGCTGATATCATTGATTCTGCCCGCGAAAAGGGATATACCTTTGTTTCTCTTGAAGAATTCAGAAAATAACATCGTTCTATGCGATCTTTTTTCTGTTTACTTATTTTTAGTTTTGTGGTACGATAATATTATGAGGTGATTTAATGAAACTTGATGAAATTGATTCAAACGGAACCCTGCAAGGGTACGTGCTTGTAAAAAATTGTGATAGAAAGAGCGCTAAAAACGGAAGCTCTTACCTTGATCTTGTTATTTCAGACGGTGAAATTGACGTTGTTGCTAAAATATGGGATTTCAAGGGGACACCCGAAGAGCAACCGGGAGTCGGTACCGTAATTCTTGTACGAGGCTCTCTTAGTACATATAACAATCAGCTTCAATTCAAGATAGACAGATACCGAGCTTTGAATGAGAGAGATACGGTAAGCATAAAGGATCTTGTGCCCTCTGCAAAGGAATCCGGTGAAAAAATGTTTGCTGAGCTTATTAAAATCGTTGAAGCTTTTCAGGATGAGGAGCTGAAGCATCTGACTTCTGAAATTCTTAATCGATTCAAGGAAAAGATCATTGATCTTCCTGCTGCCTTTAAGCTTCATCATGCAGTTATTAGCGGTCTTATGATGCATACTCTTACTATTTGCAGACTTGCTCAGGCAGTTTCCCTTATATATCCTTCGGTTGATTCAGATCTGTTACTTACAGGTGCCATTCTTCACGATATTGCTAAAACGGAAGAATTTACCGTTTCACCCATCGGCCTCGTTGACGGTTATACTGTCAGAGGTACACTTATCGGCCATCTTGTTGGTGGTGCGATGATCGTATCTGAGATCGGTAAGGAGCTTGGTATTTCCGAGGATACACTGATGCTTGTTGAACATATGCTTATTTCACATCACGGTAATCCCGAATACGGTGCTGCCGTAAGACCATTATTTTTTGAAGCAGAGATTCTTTCTGCTCTTGATACCTTTGATGCAAATATTTTTGAGATTGCTCAGGCTGTTAAAGCTGTAGAGGTCGGAGCTTTTACCGGCAGAATGTGGGCTCTTGAAGACAGAAAATTCTATAACCACGGCAGAAAAGATATCAGTACAGACGTATGTATTGTTAGTGCTGATGATAATAGCTCCGATTGACGGTTGACGCAGACTTTTAAAACTGAGGTGTGTTTATGAGTAACAGGAATCATGAAATAACAAAAGTGCAAAGACTACTCAATGAAAACGGTGAGTTGAGAGAACCTGGATGGTCTCGCCGACTCTATCAGATATATGACAGAAATGATATAAAAGCTCCTGCTTTCAGAATTAAGGAATGGGATTATTATCTTATAATGTCAGATAAGTTTGGTGTCGCTCTTACCGTTTCCGATGATGGTTATATCGGACTTCAATCCGCAAGTCTTTTACTTTTTGATGAAACGCCGTGGGAGCATACTGAGACGATTCTCAATTTCTTTCCTATGGGAAAGCTTAAAATGCCTTCGTCTACCGATATCGGTGATGTAAAATATAAGGATAAGCGTCTTGATATCCAATATCTCAAAACAGAAAATTCAAGACGTCTTATGTGTGATTTTAAGAGATTTTGTGACGGTAAGGATTTTTATTGCGATATTATTCTCGATGAACCGGATATGGATTCTCTTGTTATTGCTACGCCGTGGCAGGAAAATAAAAAAGCATTTTATTATAACCGAAAGATCAATTGTATGAGAGCTTCCGGTAAAGTCAGCTTTGACGGAAAGGAATATGTTTTTAATCCTGAGACGGATTTCGGTACCCTTGATTGGGGTAGAGGCGTATGGACTTATGATAATACCTGGTATTGGGGTTCGGGAAATTCAGTTATTAACGGAAAGCCGTTCGGTTTTAATATAGGCTATGGCTTCGGTGATACAAGTGCTGCGAGTGAAAATATTATATTTTATGACGGAACGGGACATAAATTTGATGATATCAGCTTTAATATACCTGTAGATGAAAACGGAAAGAAGCAGTATATGCAGCCGTGGACATTTACTTCCTCCGATGGAAGATTTATGGCTGATTTTATACCTGTTCTTGACAGAGCGGCAAAAATTGACGTTAAACTCATTATAACAGATCAGCATCAGGTATTCGGAAGAATGTCGGGTAAGGCCGTTCTTGATGACGGAGAGGTTTTGGAATTTAAGGACATTCTGTGTTTTGCAGAAGATGTACATAATAAATATTGATTGGAGAAAATATGGAAAACTGGACAGAAATAAAAATCAACGTGCCCGTTGAAAGAGTTGATGAAGCGGGAGCAATTGCATCAATGACGGTACCTTACGGTATTTATATTGAGGATTACAGTAATCTTGAAGCAGAGGCTATGGAAATTGCTAAAATTGATCTTATAGATGAGGATCTGCTTGCTAAGGACAGAACTATCGGTATTGTTCATATCTATATTTCTCCCGAGGAAAATCCTCAGGAAGCAGTTTCTTTTATCAGTGACAGACTTTCAGCCGAAGGAATTTCCTATACAATTGATCTTGATAATTGTGCCCGTGAGGATTGGGAGAATAATTGGAAGCAATATTTCAAGCCGATAAACGTAGGAAATAAAATTCTTATCAGACCTATATGGATTGATGATTACAACGCTGACGGCAGAGTGGTATTGAATCTTGAGCCCGGAATAGCATTTGGAACGGGAACTCATGAAACAACACGTCTTTGTCTTGAGGCTTTAGAAAATTATGTGTCTGAAAATACAAAAATGCTTGACGTCGGATGCGGAAGCGGAATTCTCAGTGTTGCGGGTATGCTTCTTGGAGCCGAAAGCACAATAGGCGTTGATATTGACAAATTAGCGGTTAAGGTTGCTGTGGAAAACGGAAAGCTTAACGGTTTTTCATATCCTCGTTATAATATGATTGTAGGAAATCTAATTGATAGGGTAGAGGGTAAGTTTGACATTGTGACTGCAAATATAGTTGCAGATGCAATTATAATGCTAACTCCTGACGTAAAGAAGTTCCTTGCCGAAGATGCGGTCTATATTGTATCGGGAATCATTGACATCAGAGAGGATGAGGTGCTTGCATGTCTTGACGAAAACGGCTTTGAGATAATTAACCGCCGATTGGAAAACGGCTGGGTTTGTCTTGAATGTAAGCTTAAATAAATAGAAGAATTGTCGGTCATCTGAAAAAATATTTCAGGTGGCTGATTTTATTTTCTTTTATCGACAAAGAATTAAAGCATTAGTATAGTATACTTTCTTTCAGAATGATACGGAGTGGTCTGATGCAAACAGTTATTTATGCTGATATCTTGTTTTTTATAAATTTTATCGTCACATTTGTTTTACTAAATCTGACTTCGGATTTTTCAAGAAATGAAACTCAGCCCAAAAGGTTGATTGCGGGTTCGTTTGTCGGTGGTATATATTCCTTTATTATTCTTGCTCCTGAAATCAATTCCGTATTGCAGATACTTGTAAAAATGATTATGCTTCTTTCGATTGTTCTTGTGACGTTCAAAGCAGTTTCAATAAAAAAATATCTTTGCTGTATCCTTATGTTTTTATTGATTTCTTTTGTGTTTTCGGGAATAATGTATACTCTTGCTCTTTCTCTTTTGAAGAACAAATTGTTTATTAATAACGGTTATTTTTATTTTGATATCGGGCCTGTCAGCATAATAGTTGTTATCGTAATTTGTTTTCTTGTAATAAAACTCTTGAAAAAAACTGTATTTTCAAAACGAAATGCGGATTATATTTACGAGCTTAGTATCAGCAGTAATAATGAGCGGATCACCTTAAAGGCATTATATGATTCGGGAAATTCGGTAATTGATCCTTTTACGGGAAATCCGGTGATTATAGTAAATTTCTCGGAAGCTTATAAGCTGTTTGATGTTGAACGATATTGTCAAATCAAGAATCTTTTGCCAACTGTTGATTTGGACTTTATTCCCGAGGGAATAAGGCTTTTGCCGATAACTTCTTTGGGTAACACTCAATTGATACCTGCCCTAACCGTTGAGAGCGTCGTTGTTGATTATGATACAGGGGCAATAACATTACATAACCCCACGTTAGCTTTGACAAATAATTCTTTTGATAATAAGTTATATTCTGCGTTGATAAATGAAAGTGTATTAAAAGGAGATATTAATGGAAGTGCTTAAGTTATTAAAACTATTCTGGAAAAAGTATGTAGGTACAGACAAAAAGTCAGATGAATCCGCAATAGATAATTTGTTGTATTTGAATAATGCTGATACTCTGCCTGCCCTCTTATCAAAAGATGAGGAAGAGGAATGCTTCAACGCTATAGTTTGTGGGGATACAAGCGCCAGAAATAAATTAATAGTTCATAATCTCAGACTGGTAGTGTATATAGCAAAGAAATTTGAAAGCTCGGGAGTTGCTCTTGATGATCTGATTTCAATCGGAACGATAGGGCTTATTAAAGCAGTTAAAACATTTTGTCCCGATAAAAACATTAAACTTGCCACCTATGCCAGCAGATGTATAGAAAACGAGGTTCTTATGTTTTTACGTAAGATTTCTCACAGTAAAGCTGAAATTTCATTTGATGAGCCGTTAAACGTTGATTGGGACGGTAATGAATTATTGTTGGGGGATATTCTGTCTGATGAAGGAAATGACGTAAATGAAGCCTTTGAGCATGATGAGCTGATAAGTGTGTTAATGGACAGCGTTGAAAAGCTTCCTGAAAGAGAAAAGCAGATTATATATCTCAGGTATGGCTTGAAGGCAGATAAGGACTATACACAAAAAGAGGTAGCGGATATACTCGGTATTTCGCAAAGCTATATTTCGCGTATAGAAAAAAAGGTTCTGGAGCAATTGAAATTTGAATTGATTGAAAAGAATGTTGTTTAATAATATTTACAAAAAGTCTCTTCATTGGCAGATGAAGAGTTTTTTTGTTTAAATAAAATTTATGTTTTTTATAAACACTTGTAAAATTAAAACATTTATGTTAAAATGTAAAAAATTTGTTTTAGTTTGCAGGAGGAACAATTATGTATTATTTGTTTCTTGCCGATGGATTCGAAGAAACAGAGGCGTTAGTTACTCTGGATATGCTCCGAAGAGCTGAAATTGAAGTAAAGACAGTCGGTGTTGACAATAAAACCGTTAAAGGAACTCATGGCATAAGTGTTATTTCCGATATTGCTGCTTGTGAACTTGATTTGTCTGATTGTGACGGTGTAATTCTCCCCGGCGGAATGCCCGGAACCGAAAATTTATATAGAAGTGAATTTGTTCGTAATACAGTAAATTTCTGCGCAAAAAAGAATCTGTTGATTGCCGCAATTTGTGCCGCACCGATCATTTTCGGAAGAATGGAATTATTAAAGGGAAGACGAGCTGTTTGCTTCCCCGGCTTTGATGAGGAGTTGCACGGTGCGGAAGTGCTGAGCGATGCTTGCTGTGTTGACGAAAATGTTATAACCGCTAAGGGAGCCGGCTGTGTTTTTCAGTTCTCTTACAGTATAATTGAGTATGTAAATGGCAGAAGTGTTGCCGATAATGTTATAAGTCAGATTCAATATTCCCCTTTGATTTGAATAGTAAGGAGTCTTAAATATGAGCGATACAAGAAAAGATAATCATTCGTCTGATTCGTTTGAGGAATTGATTAACAGCTTTTATTCACCTGTCAGCGATAAGCCGAAGGATGAAGTAAAGAATAAGGGTGAGGTTTACTACTCGGCATATTCTAAATCCTCAACGGGAAGAAATACCGATAAGCCCGTCGGAAGAAATACACAATCGAGAAATACAAATTCTCGTTCTTCTTCTTCTGCAAGAAAACCCGTGCAAAGGTCTACAGGCACTTCGTCAGGCAGATCAAGTGCCGCCGCCAATGTTAAAAGAAAGAAAAGGAAAAGCAAAAAAACAACAGGAGCACAAGGTGCTATCCTTGCTGTTCTCATTGTTGTAATCGTCTTTATTTCCGCATTTCTGATAAGAATTCCGATTATGGGCTGTATAAATGATATTCTCGCCATTGACGTATCCAACACGGATTTCAGAGTTGTGCTTGATAAGGATATGAACGTTTATCAGGTTATCGATGAGCTCGGAAAAAAGGATCTTATAAACAATCCGTTGTTCTGTAAGCTTTTCGCAAAAATCACGGGCCTTGATGAAAGAACTGATGCTTCCGGCAATAAAAAGGTTCTTATGTATCCTGCGGGTACATATTTCCTCAATTCAAGCATGGGCGTAGAAGGAATGCTTCTTGAAATAAGATCCAACGGTGTTGTAAGTAATACTGTCAAGGTTACGTTCCCCGAAGGCTTTACTGTTGAACAGATAGTTGAAAAGCTTGATGACAGCGGCGTTTGTTCTGCGGATTCATTATATAAGGTTATGGTCAGTGATGAAATATTCTCACAGTATGATTTTCTTGCAGGTATAACCGATAAGGAATTGAGATACAGAGTTCTTGAGGGCTATTTGTATCCCGATACCTATGAATTTTATATCGGAGAATCACCGACAAGTGTTATTGAGCGATTCCTTAATAATTTCCGCGATAAATGGAGTAGTGCCTATGCAGCCCGTGCTAAAGAGCTGGGTTATACAATGGATGAAATTATTACAATCGCATCTATTATTGAAAAAGAAGCATTTGATGCCGCTCAGATGCCTATAATTGCGTCCGTTCTTTATAATCGTCTCGAATCCTCCTCGTTCCCGTTTATCAACTGTGATTCAACTGCGCAGTATATTGATAGGTTTAAGGATAAGCTTGTTTCTGCAGGAACTTATAATGATTACCTGAAGGTTTATGATACTTATCAGAAAACAGGATTACCAGTAGGTGCTATCTGTTGTCCAGGAGCAGATGCTATTTATTCAGCTCTTCATCCTGAATCTACCGATTATTATTATTTCCTCCATGATAAAGAAGGTAAGATTTATCTTGCTTCAACTGCTGATGAGCATCAGAATAATCTTCAGTATTTAGAGTGATATTTTACATTTTCTTAAAAATTTGTTATTGTAAAGTTTTTTTATTTGATATAGAATAAAAAATAATTTTGTGAAAGGGATGTTATTATGAAAGTATTTATGATTGGCGGTACCGGTCTTCTCGGTTGCGAAGCTGCCAGAATCTTTATTGAAAGAGGTCACAGCGTTAAGAGCGTTGCTTTACCTCCTCTGCCCGAAGGAGCTCCCATTCCTGAAGAGATGGAGCTTGCATTCTGCAACATTTACGAGAAGTCAGATGAAGAAATCAAGGCTATGATGGAAGGCTATGATTGCTTTGTTTTTGCTGCAGGTATTGACGAAAGAGTTGAATTCCCCGCCCCCGTATATGATGCTTATTATAAGTATAACATTGCTCCCCTTAAGAGAATTCTTCCTCTTTGCAAAGAGGTTGGAATGAAGAATGCTGTTATTCTCGGTTCATATTTTTCTTATGCCGCAAAGCAGTATCCCGATATGAAGCTTACAGAAAAGCATCCTTATATCAGAAGCCGTATCGATCAGGAAAACGTTGCTTTCTCATTTGCTGATGATAACTTTGACGTTGCTGTTCTCGAGCTTCCCTACATCTTCGGCACACAGCCCGGCAGAAAGCCCGTTTGGGTTATTCTCATCGAGCAGATCAAGAGAATGGACAAGCTTCCCTTCACAATGTATCCCGGCGGCGGTACAGCTATGCTTACAGTCCGTCAGGTTGGTGAGGTTATCGTTGGTGCAGCTGAGAAATCCAAGG
>JAZOOE010000254.1:0-36303 GCA_045654865.1 Acutalibacteraceae bacterium
CATGCCTTCGTCAACGAGGTCACAAGCGATCTTGAGAGCAGCCTTTGCAGTTCTCTTACCGTTTCTTGTCTGAAGCATATAGAGCTTACCGTCTTCAACGGTGAATTCCATATCCTGCATATCTCTGTAGTGATCTTCAAGAATTGCGCAAACTTTATTGAATTCCTCGAAAGCTGCGGGGAACTTTTCAGCCATTTCTGCGATGGGCATGGGAGTACGAACACCTGCAACAACGTCTTCACCCTGTGCATTTGTAAGGAACTCACCCATAAGGCCCTTTTCGCCTGTAGCGGGATCACGAGTGAAAGCAACACCTGTACCGCAGTTGTCACCCATGTTACCGAAAGCCATAGCCTGAACGTTAACAGCAGTACCCCATGAATAGGGAATATCGTTGTCTCTTCTGTATACGTTTGCACGGGGGTTGTCCCATGAACGGAAAACAGCTTCAACAGCGCCCATAAGCTGTTCTTTGGGATCGGAGGGGAAATCCTTACCGATCTTGCTCTTGTATTCTGCCTTGAACTGAGCAGCGAGCTCCTTGAGGTCGTCAGCTGTAAGGTCAACGTCCTGAGTTACGCCCTTTTCTTCCTTCATCTTATCGATGAGCTCTTCAAAGTACTTCTTACCGACTTCCATAACAACGTCGGAGTACATCTGAATGAATCTTCTGTAGCAGTCATAAGCCCAACGAGCATTGCCTGACTTAGCAGCCATAACCTCTACAACTTCCTCATTAAGACCGAGGTTGAGGATTGTATCCATCATACCGGGCATGGAAGCACGAGCACCTGAACGAACGGAAACAAGGAGGGGCTTTTCAAGATCGCCGAACTTCTTGCCGGTGATTTCTTCCATCTTAACGATGTATTCCATAATTTCAGCCTGGATAGCATCATTGATCTTTCTGCCGTCCTCATAGTACTGTGTGCAAGCTTCTGTTGTGATTGTGAAGCCCTGGGGAACGGGAAGACCGATCTTTGTCATTTCAGCAAGGTTAGCACCCTTACCGCCAAGAAGCTCACGCATGGAAGCGTCGCCTTCTTTGAACAAATAAACAAACTTTTTGTTTTCTGTTAAATTGCTCATTGTTTTATTTCCTCCGAATCTTATGCAGATACCGAAAACTAATTTCCGGACATCCGCTTATTTATTTTTTAATTCCATCGGCACCGAAGCCGATTTTTGGTTTAGTTAACCTTTTTTATTATACAAAAACACAAAATTATTTGCAAGTAATTTTTTTGATAAATTGACAGTATTTGCAAGGTTTTTTTTGTTGAATTTATATAAACGGGCTTTTCAGAGCTCCATAAGTCCTTTTCTGCGCCCCGATACGATGTCTGACAACGGTTTTCCGACGGCGAAACAGAAAAAAAAGATAAGCCCGCTTTTCTCTAAAAAGCAGGCTGTCTCAGTAATTTTCATCAGTTAAGTCCGAAGAACCAGTTCATCAGATTAAGGAAGAAGTTGAACATATTCATAAAGAAATCCTTAAGTCCGGCAAAGGATTCCTTGTCAAGGTTTGCAACATAGATATACAGATCCTCGGAAACACCCTCGATGGTGTAAACTCCGTCTGCATCGGGGTATATGATGTAGCCGTATTCACTTTCAACGCCGAGAATAACGTCAGCCTCATAATGAGTGTTTGCAACCTTAAGAACCGTTGTCTGATCAAATGCATATCCGTTTATTGCCTCAGCAGTAAACTTGAAGGTGCCGCCCTCAATAACGTAGTTTGTACCCGAAACGCTTGTTATGGCAAGCTTTTCCTGACAATCGGGAGCAACGTTGACACAGAATGATTTGGTATAAGGGTCTTCAGCGGCAAAAACAGCAATTCCCATACAGGAAAGCACCGTAAGCACGGCAAGAACGACCGCAAGAGCTTTTTTCATAGAAGGATCTTCCTTTCGTGTGTATATATTCCGATGTAATTATAAGCCAAAAACCGAAAAAAATCAAGTAGTAATTACACCGTGACAGAAAATTGTATCTTTTTAATATATTAATTAACAAATTGTCTATTGACAAAATCTGCGGTTCTCATTATGATATAGAATGTATTTTATACATAAATTTTCGGATACATTTCGGAGGTACTCATGAAAATCAAAAGAATCCTTGCTTTACTTCTTACGGCTGCCATCGTTTTTTCCTTTGCAGCCTGCACAACAATTGAGCTTGTGATCCCCGTGGGCAATGCTCCCGTTCAGGGCGGCACAAGCACAACACCCGATACAAACAATCCTCCCGCAGAGCAGACCACTGCGGCTCCCGTTCAGAACACAGAAGCTACAACAGGTGCTTCTCAGGGCGGCGAAGCCACAACGGCGGCTCCTCAGGGCGGTGACGCTACAACTCAGGCTCCCGCACAGAACACGGGGATCCCCTCAACAAAGGCTGACATCGTAGCATACTACTGCACGGCATATAACAAGCTCGGCACGGCTTCCGCTATCACAAGAACATACGACTATACATCAAACTATAACAACATTCTTGACATTGACGGCGGCAACTCAACACTTGCAGGTATCGCCAACAAGCTTATGGGTATGTTCATGGTTGAAAATACCGAGGCTCTTGCAGTTGACGTCAACAGCCTTCCTCCCGTAGGTCTCGGCACTATCAATATTGATCCCAACAACATTTCTAATGCAACCTGCACTGACAAGGGCGATCATTACGAGGTTGTTCTCTACTCAACAGGTACGGCAGACAACCGTGAGATCGACTCACAGGCAGGCTCGGGCTCCGTAGGCTCATTTGGTCCTCTTCTTCGCTCCGAGGACGTTTCCGGTGCAGCTGCCGGCTTCATTGAATTCGGCGGACTTCACTCCTACTATGAGAGAGCAAGCGTAACTGCAAAGATCACAAAGGACGGAAAGATCACCGAGCTTCACTTCGAGACTCCCTGTATCCTTCACTTTGACAGCGTTTCAGCTATTAAGATCATCAACGTTGGCGTTTGCGAAATCGGTCTTCTCTTCCAGCAGACATACAAAATCGACTATTGATCCGAAGAAGGAAATAACGGCTGGCACAACAGCCGATAAACGTGAGGTATATTTATGAAAGCTAAAAGAGTAATTGCACTTATCATCACAGCAATCCTGCTTTTATCCTGCACAGCATGCACACGCTTTGAATTTGTCATTCACTTAGGCGGAAACACTTCTCAGAGCACGGGCACTCAGGCTCCCCCCGCTCCCGTTGAGACAACAGCCGCTCCCGTTCAGAATACCGAGGCTACAACAGCCGCATCCTCTCAGGAGCAGACAACAGCCGCAGCTACCGTTGAGACAACAGCCGCATCCTCTCAGGAGGCTACGACTCAGGCTCCCGCAGCAAGCGGTGCACCTCAGGGCATTTCAGCTATTCTTGCTTACTACAACACCGCAGCAAACAAGATAAAGACGGAAGCCAAGAGCGTTACAAGAAACTATGAGGACTATCAGCACAACGAGGAAAAGCTGGTTGTTCCCGCAGCTCTTAAATCAGCAGGCTCCTCTCTTATCGGCACTTTCCTTAAGAAGAATGACACTCCCGAGGTTTATGAGGGCGGCGAGCTTCAGAACTTCTATCTCCCCGGCGAAACCTACGTAAGTAAGCTTACAGAGGGTGACGTAGTATCCGCTGAATGTAAGGATAACGGCAGTGAATACGAGATCACTATCGTTACAAAGACGGAAAAGAATCCCACCTACGGTGCAGGCGTTTCCGCCGGCTTTGAAATCATCAAGACTGATGACGTTATGGACGCAGCGGGCTTCATCGTAAAGAGCTTCGACACCGAGTATTATGATTGCACACTCAAGTGCAAGGTTGACAAGGCAAGCGGTCACATAACATGGATCAACTTCTCAACTCCCATCGTTATGGATGTTGCTTCAAAGATCGGCATCAATGCAACCGTTGGTATGACGTTTGTAAAGGATTTCAACGTAGCATACTGATTCTTATTACCCGTTTAGCGGTAAAAGCAAAGCAACTAACCAACAAAATCTGAAAGGGGTTCAGAGCAGAAATGCTCCGAACCCCTTAATTTGCTTTAAATTAAACCGAATTTTTCATATATCACTCAAAGAAGCGGCTGAGCAGCTCACTCATAGTACCGTCATATTCCGCTTCACACATATAATAAAAGCCCAGCTGATTGCCTACAGAATAGTTTATATAGGTTTTCCCCCGATAGTCGCACAAATCCACGTCACTGTTATCTATATTGAAGCCGTTTTTTATGCTTTCAAGAAAATCCTGCGTAAAGTCAGCCGCACGTGGACTTATAAGCTTATCCTCGTTGGAGGGCATCAGAAAGGGATTATATTTTCCCACCTCCCAGATATAAAAATCCCGTGTTCTGTAAAGATAGTTCGTATATCTTGCGCAGGGCAGCTCGGTAACTCCGAAAAGATAATACCACCCATCGGAATACTTCATACACGGGCCGCCGATATATCTGTTACGGGGGAATGCCGTGTCATCGGGCAGATGCTCCCAGCTGACAAGATCAGAGGATCTTGAGAAAAAGCAGGTAAAGGGCACGCCGACGAGTTCGGCAGGCTCATTTGCCTCTACTGCAAGCATAAAGCCCTTTTCATCCCTTGCGGGAGCTGTATTGAAGAAATTGAAGCCCTCACGTCTGAAAAGCACCCGCTCCTCAAAATCAATAAGATTTCTCGTTGTGAACAGCTTTACCGTATCTCCGGAAAAGCCGCCCTTTTTGCTTTCAACGCAGAATATATAAAAAACGTCACCGTCCGCAAGTCCCGAGAAATAATAATGTCCCTTGCCGCCGCGGGAAATGACCTTTCCGCTTTCAACCTCTCTTATGAGAAAACCTATGCTCTCATCCTCGGGATCAAGCCCCCTCGTATCATCCGTAAGCTCAAGCCTGTAAAGAATACCACCGAAAACAAAGGGTGTCATTTCACCGTAGGGTGAGCAGGCTCCAAGCTTCTTTATTTCGGGATAAGAATTCTGCATAAGGGAATATTTATCATAATTTATCTCAGGCATAATCATTCTCCTTTACTTTTGGATTATTATATCATAAAATATTTCCGGGGACAAACAATTTTCCGAAAACGGAGGAATCACAGTGAGAAAACTGAGTCTTAAGAAAACAGAGAAAAGAATAGAAGAGCTTGCCCGATACGATCTTGATAAAAACAAGGTTTTCGGCTGTTCATATTACGTTTATCAGCAGGATAATTTCGAATTAAAAAAATGCTTCGGCACTACCTCGGCTGAAAACGGAACGCCCGTCACAGAGAAAACACTTTTCAGACTTGCGTCAATGACAAAGCCGCTTACCGCCTTTGCCGCGCTGATTCTTATTGACAGAGAACTTTTAAATCTCGATGACAAGGTGGAGGATATTCTTCCCGAATTCAGAGATATACACATCACAGATGCCGACGGCAATGACCTCGGTCTGCCGAAAAAAGCACCGAGGCTCAGAAATCTTCTCTCCCATACCTCGGGCATCGGAAGCGATATGACAAAATACGGACGTATGACCGAAGAGGATCACGCAACCATTGACAGCGCGGTGGATTTCCTTGTGAAGGCAGGGCTCGATTTTGAGCCTGAATCAAAAGAGCTTTACAGTCCTATGGGAGCCTTTGACGTTACGGCAAAAATAATCAGCAGGATTACGGGAAGGGAATTTGACGAGTTTCTCCGAAACGAGATACTTATCCCCTGCTCCATGTCCGATACCACGTTTTCTCCTACAAAGGAAATGTCATCGCGGATAATTGATATGCATACCAACGAGGACGGAAAAAACGCAGTCAGAGCAATGCCCGAAAGCTGTGTATTTGAGAATATTCCCGTAAAGCGCTGTCTTGCGGGAGGCGGACTTATATCAAGCCTTGAGGATTACGGAAAATTTGCAAAAATGCTTCTTAATAAGGGCAAGACCGAATCGGGCATACAGCTTGTCAGCGAGGAGTCCTTCGGGCTTTTGTGCTCGGAGCAATACAAAATATGCCGTGATCAGTCCTGGGGACTGGGTGTAAGACTTATCACAGAACGCACCTACCCCGCTCTTCCTGTTGGCTGCTTCGGCTGGAGCGGCGCTTACGGAACTCACTTCTGGGTGGATCCGAAAAACGGGATCTTTGCAATTCTGATGAAAAATTCCCACGTGGACGGCGGAGCGGGCAACGAGTCCGCGGTAATGCTTGAAAAGGCGGTCTACAAACGCCTTTAAGCCTCTGAAATTTATACACACACAAGAATATATTTTCGCTTTGGCGTAATTGATTTCAAAGCACATAAGTCATTACGGCTCTTTCAGACCGAAGACATCACTTTTAAATATACAAACGGGGAGCACTTCTTTACAAAGTGTCTCCCCATAGTTTTTAAATCCTTAGTAACCGCGCATATTTTCCGGCTATATCAGAACACCGTTTTATCGAACACAAAGGTAGTGATGCTTCGCGCGGAAAGGGTATATTTTGTACCGATAAGACCGTCTGCGACCTTTTCGCAGTTGTGCTCCTTATCCGTTACGTAGATCTCTGTTCCCACGTATTTTTCGAGGAATCTCAGCTCCTCCTCAGTCTCGCTGTTGTTGACAACCACAAGCACCGTCTTTTCATCGTTTGTAAAAGCGACCTTTGCAATATTTTCATTTGTGCCGATATCGTCGAACACCTCAACTCTTGTCATACCGGGCTCAATGAATGATGAGAACTGCATAAACGCATAATAGCGGTTATACATTTTAAGCTCACCGTTTTCCTCATAGAGGAGTCCGTCGCCGTTGAAGGCTGTCCAGCTCTGCCATGAAACGGCATTGAGAAGAGTGAGATCCTCAATAATTACGTTTGCCATGTGAATACCGCTGTCGATAGTCTTTGAATCTATCGTAAGAGGAAGCTCGCACCATTCGCTCATTTCAAAGTGCTTGTCGGGATATTTTTCTGCGAAGGTATTTCCGAAATTGGTCTTTTCCTCTTTATTGCCGTCAAGCCAATATGAATGTCCCGAGAAAGTATCGCAATAAGCATTGAGGGTATCGTTTTCAAAGAACTTGTAGAGATAATCGTTGTACCACCATGAAAGCTGACCGGTTTCAACGCCCGAAAGTCCGTAGGGAGTGTCTCTTTCAATCATTTCAAGGGCAAACATCTCAAGAAGCTCAACAGCCTCGTCGGGCTCATAGTGACAGCCCTCCTGACCAACCCATTCGCCTCCCCAGCCCCACTGAGGCTCGTTTATGGGAGAAATATAGGTTACGGGATAACCCTCGGCAACAAACCAATCTGCAATAGTCAACAGATAATCCACAAAATCATCATAGTTTTCACGGGGGAGATTTGAGCTGTTTTCAACAAGTCCGCCGCTTGCCTGACCTGATTCGGTCATTGAAAAATGGGGACTGTTACAGAAAAGAATAACCTCTTTTGCACCGTATTTCACAGCAAGATCGAGAAATCTTCTTGCATTGGCGTCACGAGTAAAGTCATAGACGTATTCACCCTTTGCCTCGTCCCATACGTAGAAGCTTTCCGTTCTTCTTGAGGTATCCCATATTCTTGTGTCGGGATTGTCAGCCTCGCCGCCGCCTACGTTATATCTGATAACGTCAAGTCCCAGTCCCTCCGTGTCGGAGAAAAGTGCCTTTGCAATGCTGTCGGCAAGCTCCTCGTCATCAATGGTCTGTGCCCACCAGCACATAGATGTGCCAAAGGATTGAAAGGTCTGATAATGCGAAATGTCAACCACGTCGATATACTGAGCACTTCTGCCCGTAACAAATGAAGATACGAAAGCCACCATAAGTGCCATTAAATATGCAAGAGCTTTAATAAACATATAATCCCCTCTTTGAATATTACTATTATTATTTTTACATTTTACCATATATCGGGAGTGATTTTCAAGAGAGAAATCACTCGGCCGGTCAAAAACGTCTGCCCCCTCTGATTCCCCGCCGCTCATTTGTGTTTTTGCACATAAAGCTGACGTATTTTTCTTATTCTCTTTTCATTCCTACAAAAAAATCCGCGTTGCCATTTTTTACTTGTATTATGAAAGGGGGTTTGTTATAATCACATTAATATTATAATGGCTTAATATTTTTTAAGGGCAGCTTATTATGGATACAATGATTCTCATACTTGAGCTTATAGGCACCTGTGCTTTTGCGGTATCGGGTGCGGTGCTGGGAATTACCAAGCGATTTGACATTTTCGGAGTAATTTTATCGGGCACCATAACGGCTCTCGGGGGCGGTACAATAAGAGATATTCTTCTCGGCAATCTTCCGCCTGCCATGTTTCAGAACTACATATACCTTATTTTTGCCGTGGCATCCTGTTTGCTTACGTTTATCACGGCAAGCATACTCAAATCAAAATTCTCTGAGAACATAGAGATAATCGACAAGGTCAACAACGTTTTCGACGCTATGGGCTTGGGAGTATTCACCGTGGTGGGAATAAACGTTGCCGTAAACAAGGGCTTCGGAGATAATTTCTTCTTCGTTATATTCCTCGGAATGCTGACGGGCTGCGGCGGAGGAATTCTCCGTGACGTAATAGTCAGCGATGTCCCCTTCGTTCTGACAAAGAGGATATATGCCGTGGCTTCCATAGCAGGCGGATGCATCTATTGGGGACTTTCAAAATTTCCTCAGCTGGGAGAGATTATTCCCGTCGTTGCGGGTATTCTCTCAATATTCCTGTTAAGACTGCTGGCTTCTGTTTTCAAATGGAATCTGCCCAAGGCTATATAAAGCAGTCAATAATATTCGGTAAACAAATTGCTGTGCAATTTTTCAATAATAACTTATAATCGGAGGAAAAAATATGTTCAACGCTCAAAACGTAACGGATTTCATCA
This sequence comes from Acutalibacteraceae bacterium, assembly GCA_045654865.1. Lineage (GTDB taxonomy): Bacteria > Bacillota > Clostridia > Oscillospirales > Acutalibacteraceae > RUG806. Next base: position 8,869 of record JAZOOE010000254.1, read on the forward strand.
AGACTGTTGATCCTGAGGTTGGTGCTGCTGTGGAGCACGAGCTTGCAAGAGAACGCAGAAACCTTGAGCTTATCGCTTCTGAAAACATCGTTTCCCCTGCCGTTATGGCTGCTATGGGAAGCATTCTCACCAATAAGTATGCTGAAGGATATCCCGGAAAGAGATATTACGGAGGATGTGTTGCAGTTGACGAATGTGAGAAAATTGCAATTGAAAGAGCTAAGAAGCTTTTCGGCGCTGAGCACGCTAACGTACAGCCTCACTCAGGCTCACAGGCTAACTTTGCCGCTTATTTCGCAGTTCTCAACCCCGGTGACACGGTTCTCGGTATGTCACTTGCAGAGGGCGGACATCTTACTCACGGCTCCCCCGTTAATATGTCAGGTAAGCTTTATAATTTCGTGCCCTACGGTGTTGATGCAGAAAACGGCAGAATCGACTATGAAAAGCTCAGAGAGCTTGCACTTGAGGTTAAGCCCAAGCTCATCGTTGCAGGCGCAAGCGCATATCCCAGAATCATTGATTTTGAGAAGATCTCCGTTATCGCAAAAGAAGTCGGCGCATACTTTATGGTTGATATGGCTCATATCGCAGGTCTTGTTGCCGCCGGTCTTCATCCCTCACCCGTTCCCTATGCTGATATAGTAACCACCACAACTCATAAAACCTTAAGAGGTCCCAGAGGCGGTCTTATCCTCTGCAAGGAGGAGCTTGCAAAGGCTATCGATAAGGCAATCTTCCCCGGCTCTCAGGGCGGCCCTCTTGAGCACCTTATCGCCGCTAAGGCTATATGCTTCGGCGAGGCTCTCAAGGACAGCTTCAAGGACTATCAGAGGGGCGTTATCGAAAATACCGCGGCTCTTGCGGATGCTCTCAAGGAAAAGGGCTTCAATCTCGTTTCCGGCGGCACCGATAACCACCTTATACTCCTCGATTTACAGAATATGAATATCACGGGCAAGGAGCTTGAGAACAAGCTTGACGAGGTTTATATCACCGTTAACAAGAATGCCGTTCCCAACGATCCCCAGAGTCCCTTTATCACAAGCGGCGTAAGAATCGGTACTGCCGCCGTTACGACAAGAGGTCTTACCAAGGAGGATATGAAGGTTATTGCCGAGTGCATTTACCTTACTGCTACCGATTTTGAAGCAAATATCGACAATATCCGAGCCAAGGTAACCGAGCTTCTTGAAAAATATCCTCTTTATATGGACTAAAAAAATATACAAACTTTTTTAAGAGAGTCTTGACGGCTCTCTTTTTTTTCGTCATTATTCTCAGTGCCGCCTTAATTTCATTGTGCATTTTACACAAATTATTCAGGTGTAATTTGGTGATTATATCAAGGGTGATTATTTTTCGTCAAAATTGTCTATTGTGCATATTGCACAATAGCAAACTCTTTTGTTTGTGTAAAATTACTTGACTTTTTTGAAAAATAGTATATAATAATATTGTAAATCAAACGAAAGGAGTACTGACATGAAAGAGTACAACAACGAATTAATCAAGGCAGAAAAGAAACTTATCCGCGAGATCGAAGGTATGAAGTTTTCTTTCAAGAAGCTCCTTAAGGTTATTGAACTCAACGCTCTTCTTTCTTATCAGAACGCATAAGAAAAAAGACCTGAGCTTCAAGCCTTAAAAGGCTTTGCCCGACAACAATCGCCCGAAAGGGCTTACATATATAAAGCTTCAGGAGCTGCAGCCGAAACGGCAAAGCAGCTCCTTTTTGTTTTATGCGTTTATATCAGAAGCCCCTGCAAGGCAACAGCCGTACCGTCAGGGCGACTTGCGCACCTTGCGGCTTATGCCGTCTCAACTCCGAGATATTCGAAGATATATTCAAACATCACCTTTTCCGAGGCCTTGTTTACGTCGGGATCGGCATCAAGCCCGTGTCCCGAATTAGGGAAGGTAAAGAAATCATAGTTTACGGAATATTCCTCGAATTTTTCAACGATTGAAAGGGCATTGGAATAAGGAACGATAGTATCGACCTGACCGTGGTTAATAATTGTGGGAACAGTGCTTTCATTCACGTAATAAAGGGGTGAAACAGCTTTAAGCTCCTCGGCGTAATCTGCCCTCTGATCATAAGAGAAATCCTTGCCTATGCAAAGGGAGAACAGATCTGCTATGGTCTCCTTGTCACCAAGCTCGTTGTTGATATAGAAATTCTCATCAGTAAAGTCCGTAGGTCCGCAGTTGCTTACGACGGCGGCGGGAGTAATGGGAGCGGTCTCATATCTTGAATATGCATAGAACATAGCAAGATGTGCGCCCGCAGATGAGCCCGTAAGAAGCACCTTTTCGATTTTTATGCCCTTTTCCTCAGCGGTTTTCTTGATAAGAGCAAGAGCCGCATCTATGTCATCTGCAATATCGTGGAGAGTTACGCCCTCACCGAGATAACGGTAATTTATAGCCGCCGCAGCATAGCCGTAGCTGTCGCATGCGTATTCTGCCGCCTCGGTATAGGACTCCTTATCGCCTGCAATCCAGGCACCGCCGTGGATCATAAGAATAAGTCCCACCTCACCGTCAGAATCCTCGGGAAGGAAGAGATCCATTTTCTGTCTTTCGTGTGTACCGTAGGAAAGATTCATCATACCGTTGCCGTCAGAATAGGAAAAACCGAAGATGGATGCAAGAAATGCAATGATTGCTGTAAAGAATGCAAGTATTTTCTGCCACATAAAAAACGCTCCTTTATTATTTTGCTTTCACTATATGTAAAACGCTCCGCTATGTGAGCAATTTTACCCGAAGTCAATGCCAAAAGGGCAAAAAACGGACTGTCCGGAAAAGTGGCACAGTCCGTTTTGTTTTTAGGAAATAATGATCTTCAGGTCGGATGTAATGTTGTCTATATTATAAACCGCAACGTACGTTGCCTCACCCGTAAGGGTGTTATAATCCAGAATCCACGGTGTATCATAAGTAGCCAGCTCATTTCCGGGTATCCATGAAACGTTTACATCCTGTAAGGGATCCTTCTTAGTTACAACAATGGAAATGCCCTCACCGCTTGTAATATTGAATTCCTTGGGAGAAAGCTCGTCGGAAGAGGAACGGATAACCTCATAGGTAACGCCGTCTGCTTCTGATGAATCAATTGTTACTGTATAATATGCAACAAGAGAATCAAGAAGATCAAGCTCGATTCCGAAAAGATTGAGAATGAGTCTGAGAATTCTCTTGAGGAATGCCATAACGCCTACGTTTGACTCCTCCTGAAGACCTGATACGATGATGCGACAATCAGTCGTGATATTCTCGATGGTGTAAAGACGGCAGCCGTCTTCGTCAACACCGTAGGACGTAAGAGTCTCTGTTCCGCCCATAATACCTACAAGCATATCTGTATCTTCCTCCTCAAGGAAGCCGCCGAGACCTGACTGACCTCTTTGTACGCTGACCTTGATGCCTGCTGCAGAATAACCGCTGTCAATCTTAACTCTAAAGCTGAATTCATCGCCGTAGTAAATTACCTGATAGTTTTCACCCTTGAGTGTCTTTACCTTGTAGCCGTCACCTGAGGTGAGCTTTACGTTGTAGTGATTTCTGAGAAGTGCGGGATTGCCGTTCTCGTCATACTCTGCAACGTAGATCTCAAGGTCGCGGTCAGCATAAATTGCATATTCATCGTTTGAATTCATATTAACAGGAGTTTTAATGCCCGTCTTAACGTCTTTTGCCCAGACAACAGCCGTGTAAACGTTATACTTCTCGGAGGTCACAACTTTGAAGGCAATGGTATCGCCGGCAGCAACCTCAACGTTGCCCGTAAACTCAATGGGGCTGTATCTCTCGGGGGGAATCTGATCCTGATAGCTGGGCAAAACGTTTGAGGGAAGCATATAGCGTCCGTCAAAGAAGCAATACTGGCCGTCGGGATCCTCTTCATACTGGACCTCACCGTTTTCGCACAGTGCGAAAACGTATCCGCCCTCGTAATCAACAGAGGGAGCCCAGAAATAAAAATTATACTTTTCACCCGTTGGCACCTCATTTGTCTGAGCGGGAGTCTGATTATCCTCAGCCGCAAATGCAGGAAGCACACAAGCAAAGGTCAAAAAAACAGCAAGAAAAACACTTAAAGCCTTTTTCATTGATATTCCTCCAATTTTTATACTTTTAATCAGTATAATTATATATCACAATGCGTTAAAAGTCAATTAACATAATATAAATTAGGTATTAATTTACGGCAGAGAAAAAAATATATTGAAAATACATCGGAGAACATTGTAAAATTAAGGTAAATAAATCCGACTGCAAAAGAGGGACAGAATATGAATAATTACCTTGAGCTTGACAAGGAGCTTGTTAAGATCGTACCCGAAAAAAGACAGCTTGAGCATCAGAGGATGGAGTTTTACGGCTTCGTGCATTTCACGGTAAACACCTTTACCGACAAGGAATGGGGCGACGGAACGGAAAGCCCCGAAATATTCAACCCCGTCGGGCTTTGCTGTGACCAATGGGTTGAGGCGGCAAAAAGCGCGGGAATGACGGGACTTATTCTTACTGCGAAGCACCACGACGGCTTTTGCCTGTGGCCCTCTGCGTTTACGGAGCACTCCGTAAAGAATTCGCCCTACAAGGACGGCAAGGGTGACGTTGTCCGCGAATGTGCCGAAGCCTGCAAAAAAGGCGGTATAAAATTCGGAGTATACTTATCCCCGTGGGACAGAAACTGTCCTCTTTACGGTCAGGGCAAGCCCTACGACGATTATTACTGCAATCAGCTGACGGAGCTTCTGACCAATTACGGCGAGATCTTCTCAGTATGGTTCGACGGTGCCTGCGGAGAGGGCCCCAACGGCAAAAAGCAGGTCTATGACTGGGACAGATATTATGAAATCATCAGACGTCTTCAGCCTGATGCGTGCATATCAGTATCGGGCCCCGACGTAAGATGGTGCGGCAACGAGGCGGGAGACACGAGAAAATGCGAATGGAGCCCCGTTGTAAGCATTCTTGAGGACGGCAGTACGCCGCGGGACGAGGCAAAGGATTTAGGCAGCCGTGAGCTTTGTATGAAAGCAAAAAAGATAGTCTGGAGAGCGGCTGAGGTGGACACCTCCATTCGTCCGGGTTGGTTCTATCACCAAAATGAGGACGGCAAGGTACGTTCGCTCAAGGTTCTTTCGGACATTTATTTCAGAAGCGTGGGCGGCAACTGCACTCTGCTTCTCAATATCCCCCCCGACAGGAGAGGACTTTTTGCAGATAACGACGTCAAGAGACTGGCTCAGCTGGGAAATGCCATCAAAGCGGCATTTGAACACTGTCTGTCAGAGGATGCCGTATTTACCTCGGACTGCCATGAGGGAGACAACAGCGCTGATAAGCTGAAAACGGATTCTTACGATACCTTCTTTGCCGTTCCCGAGGGACATCCGACGGCAAGCATCACCATAAGCTTCCCCTCATCAAGGAGGATCAGATATATTATTATAAAGGAAAACATATTAAAGGGACAGCGCATTGAAGGCTTCACCGTGGAACGCGCCACGTCAAGAGGCTGGAAGCGCATATTCAGAGGCACTACCGTAGGCTATAAGCGAATCATCCGCATAAAGTCCGTAAAAACGCGTGCGCTCAGAATCAATATCACCGACTCAAGAGTCAATCCCGTGATCTCACACATAGCGGTATATTAAAAGGCACTGTCACAGCCCGACAAGTCCTAAAAAACAGACACCGCCATATGCCTTTTCTTATAAAATCCGCTCTCTTTCATTTTTCTCAAAAGTTAAAGAGGATGTAAAAGCTTTTCGTTTTTACATCCTCTTGATTTTATTTGTCGGTATTTATTCCGCCACCTCTGCAGATGGACTGCTGCATCCCGACTCCGCATTTTTTATTTCTCCGAAGGCATCTCTTACGGCATAGTAGGACGGCTTGGGCTCACCGTTTATATCAACGAGTCCCCATAAGGTCTCCGTGGGACAGTCCGCCTGTCCGCAGTAGCCGCAATGACCGAAATCGCTGTAGCAGTAAATTATGGTTCCGCACATAAAGGGCAGCTCGTACAGCCTTTTTATAACACGCGAGAAGAATTTTGCCTGTCCCTCGGGAGTATGAGGCATTCCCGGAATCACGGTAATTCTCGGCAGCTCCTTATACAGATGATTTGTCATATCCCCCGAGAACATAAAGTCCTCAGTAACCCTTTTATCCTCACCGCAGACGAATTTTACGTGATTTCTGAAATGCTCGGGAAGAGCATCCACAAATTTCATTATATCTGCCCTTGCCTGTTTTTCACTGTCAAAGCCGTAGCCCTTAAGGATTTCAAGCTTTTCCTTTTTCGTCTTAGGCTTACCGCCGCCGATATAGCCGAATTCCTGCATAAGCACGGGCTTTCCCGTAAATGCCCAGAGATACCTTACCATTACGTCAAAAAGGAACACAAAGCCCGGAAGAGAGAAGAAGCAGCCGAGATACATATCAAAGCCTACGTAATCGCAATACTTGAGATACGGCTTCATTCCGAGATGCAGATCCACCTGAGGTCCTGCGGAATTATAGCCGATTATACAGCTTCCTCTGAGGGGGAACATCTCCTCCATCTGAATACCGAGAAATTCAATACATTCCTGCATATTATAAGGAATCATAAAGCGGGGCATTCCCAGCTCGTTTGCAATCTGCAGACCGCCCACAATATCCCTTACGTCCTCAATAATAAATCGGGATACCTCTCTGAGCTTTTCCTTTCCGCCGGGGCTTCTTATGTCAATTCCGCAATTAAGGTATTCGTTGGGCAGAGGAGTGATACCCATAACGCGGATTCCGTGCTCGGCATATCTTCTGCACTTTTCCTTGAAGGCAGTATATCTCTCGTTTACGGAGCCGTCCCCGTTAAAGGGAGCAGGCAGACTTTCTCTTACCCAGCCGATATTGGCTCCCTTAAGCTTATCGTAATCCTCCGTTGCAGAGGTAACACCTCTTATAAAACCGACTTTTTTTCTGAATTCCTCGGTTTCCTCAGAATAAGTCTTGGTAAAATATGATTTTATTATATTTGAGGGAAGATATTTTATACTGTTGACTATCTGATCCTTCAAAAACTCATCCATAAGTTCGCTCCCTTTCGGAAATTATTGTTCTGAAAACGCTCAGCCCTACGGGTACAAGCTTATTTCCCCGACAGAAGAAATTTAAAATGAAACAAACCGTCTGAAAGAAGAACTCTCAGACGGCTTAAATTCTATTCGTTTTGAATTATGCTACAGTAGTACCGCCGCCAAGGAATCCGAAGAATTCTGCGAAGAAAGCTGTAATCATTTCAAAGATATTTCTGATCATATCAAGAATGTCACCAACCATAAGAAGAGTGTCATTCTTCATAACGCCTACAACGTAGATGGTATGCTCGCCCTGAATACCCTCGGTATCCTTACCGATGTGATAGTAGCCGTACTCATCGGGTACTGCGGGAGCGATGTCCTTGAGAAGTGTGGAGGTATCAAGGTCTGTCCATCCATAGCCGTTGTAGATATATACCTCGTAAGAGGACATATCGTATTCGGGATCGATTTCTACCTTAAAGGAGAAGGACTGACCGTACTTAAGCTTAACAGTTTCACCGTCAGCACTCTGCTCGCCCTCACGGCCGTAAACAGTGTAGCCCTCACCTGTGGGAAGATAGATATTGAAGGTATTAAGGAAATCGTCATCCTTAACCCACTTTGAATAGGTAACGTCAACTGAAGTGGTAAGCATTGTGTGATGTGAGCCCTGTGTATAGGGAATTCCGACGCCGTTGAAGTAAACGTTCATAAGAGCATCGTCATACTTGTCAATACCTGTGATAGGCTCCTTGATATCAGCCTTGATGTAAACGTACTGATTAAGGGGAAGCATAACTGATGCACCTGCATCACCTACACCGGAATAAACAACAGTTCCCTGCTGATCCTCATAGATGTTACCGTTTGAGGAATGGCCGTATGCAACACTGATTCTTGCCTCACCATCCTTATCAATAAGACCTGAGGTTGTGGTGAGAGCGGGGAAACGAAGCTCGCAAAGAGCAGAGCCCGTGCCGTTAACGGTTACGTTTGATGCACCGTAAAGGAAGCCCTCAATTATAAGATTACCGCCGTCAAGAACAACGATCTGTCCGAGAACGTTGAGCTTTGAGCCTTCAAGCACCCAGAGGGTTGCGCCTGAGGGAATATAGAGAGTAAGGTTTGAGGGAACGGTCATTGTAACACCGCTTCCTACCTTGTACGTACCGCCTGAAACAAACTGGTTTGATGCAGCAAAACTGCCGTTTGCAGTATAAGTGATTTCCTCAGCAGCTGAAGCGAAAGGAATGCAACAAACAAGCATTATAACGCTAAGAATTACAGCTAAAGTCTTTTTCATTGTATTTGCCTCCTGAATTTTTTGGGACTACGTCCGACTATGCATAATGATTATATAATAAAATGAAAAAAAAGTCAACAGATTTGCAGTGCCTTAAAAAAAAGTGCAATAGATTTTATCACTGTTTTTTTGTGCATTTTAATGTTTATTGTTGAATATTCTTTTCTCAAATGTTATTATTTTGTTACGATAACAAAAAAAGGAGAATTACTATGGCATTAAAGGCTATGTTATGCTCATCCCTCGAAAAGATCTTTTCCGACTCGTCCGCCGATTACGACTTCAGGGAGCTTTCCCTGCTTTCAGGCGAAAAGGGTAATTTTCAGATAGTTCTGAAAAGCGACTGTGACTGTACTGTTTCGGCAGTCTCTGATTTCCCCGGCGTTCAGCTCACTCAGGTAAAGGAGATCTATGCAGGCAAGGCAATAGACAAGGAGGAATGCGGAGATATTCTTCTTCTGAAAAACGGCGACTCAGGCTATTATCCCGACCTGCTTGACACGTTCTCGGGAGAAACTGAGCTTAAAAAGGACAAAGCAACGGCTTTATGGGTAAACGTTGACTCGGCAGGACTTCCCGCAGGACGTCACGAGATCCGCTTTACCGTTTCAGATAAAAAGCAGACAATAACCCTCTGTGCGGCTCTTACCGTTGTAAAAGCCTGTCTTCCCCGCCAGCAGCTCATTCACATAAACTGGTTCCATTGCGACTGCCTTGCAACCTACTATAAGGTTCCCGTTTTCAGCGAGGAGCATTGGCAGATAATTGAAAATTTCGTAAAAAATGCGGTTGACCACGGTGTTAACTGTCTTCTCACTCCCCTTTTCACTCCTCCCCTTGACACAGAAGAGGGAAAGGAGCGTCCCACGGTTCAGCTTGTGGGCGTGAAAAGATGCAGAAATTACAGATACGAATTTAACTTCAATCTTCTTGACAGATGGGTTGATATGTGCCTTCGAAACGGTGTCCGATATTTTGAATTATCACATCTTTTCACCCAGTGGGGAGCAAAGCACGCTCCGAAAATTATGGCAGAGACCTCAAAGGGCACAAAGAGGATATTCGGCTGGGAAACAAAGGCAACCAGCGACAGCTATATGAACTTCCTCAGACAGTTCGGCGAGGCATTAAAGGAATATACTGACAAAAAGGGCATTACGGAGCTTTGCTTTATTCACTGCTCAGACGAGCCCGGACTTCAGGATATTGCCCACTATAAAAAGGCCTCTGATGCCGTGAGAAAATATTTCTCAGCCTACGAGCATATCGATGCACTCTCCGATTATGACTTCTATAAGGAGGGACTTATCGGAACTCCCGTCCCCGAAGAGGGCAATATCGAAGCCTTTGCAGGCAACTTTCCAAGCCTCTGGCCCTACTACTGCTGCGGTCAGTTCAGAGACAATCTTCCCAACCGCTTCTTCGCTATGCCCGCCGTAAAAACAAGAATCCTCGGCGTGCTTCTTTATAAGTACAACTGCACAGGCTTCCTGCAGTGGGGCTTCAACTTCTACTATTCACAGCTTTCAAAGCGTGAGATCGATCCCTTTACCGTAACGGATGCCGACGGAGCCTTCCCCTCGGGTGATGCCTTCGTGGTATACCCCGGCAAGGACGGTACCCCCTTGAGCTCTCTCAGACAAAAGGTATTCTACGACGGCTTTCAGGATATAGCCGCCCTCAGAGCTCTTGAAGACAGATATTCAAGAGAATATGCTCTTGAGCTTATCTCAGAGCAGCTCGGAGATATAAGCTTCACAAGCTATCCCATGGAGCCCGAAAGACTCCTTGCGTTCAGAGAAAAGCTCAACTCTCTGCTGGATAACTGACAACACGCTTTATGCCCTTTCGCGTATCATCGGCGGAAGGGCTGTCTTCCGTCCCACAGACAATAAAAACGGCCGCAAAAAGCCTGCTCTTCTGACGTATCGTAAAATCAAGACAAAAAAACTGCCCGAGGATTTCTCCTCAGGCATTTTTTCGATTGTTTAGTTCTCGTAAACGCTGACCTTTTTACGGTCTTTGCCAAGACGTTCAAACTTAACTTTTCCGTCAATGAGAGCGAAAAGTGTGTCGTCAGAGCCCTTACCTACATTGTTGCCGGGGTGGATGTGTGTAACACGCTGACGAACGATGATGGTACCTGCATTAACAAACTGACCGTCACTTCTCTTTGTGCCGAGTCTCTTGGATTCAGAGTCACGGCCGTTACGGGTTGAACCCATACCTTTTTTATGAGCGAAAAGCTGAATGTTTATCTTAAGCATTACTTACACCTCCGTTATTACTTTAACATAATCGGGATATTCCTCTGCCAACCCACTGACGTGGAGCTTCAGACCTTTTATAATATCCCGTGCGGTTTCGTTACCGCTGATCTCGAAATGTAAATATCCGTCCTTAACACTTGAAGTGTCCTTCACGCCGAATATCTCCGTAAGAGTATTGACCGTCATATACACGGCAGATGAAACAGCCGCACATACTATGTCCTCACCCTCATCGGCAAAGCCGGCATGCCCCTTCACGGTAAAAGATGCGGAATCTTCACGGATACAAAATGATGCTTTGACCATTATGCGTTGATAGCTGCGATTTCAACCTTTGTGTAGGGCTGTCTGTGACCGAGCTTTCTCTTCTCGTTCTTCTTGGGCTTGTAAGTCATAACAGTAATCTTCTTTGCCTTGCCGTTCTTAAGAACCTTAGCAGCAACTGTAGCACCCTCAACGTAGGGAGCGCCTACCTTGATGCCGTCATCACCTGCAACTGCGATTACCTTATCAAATACAACCTCGCTGTCACTTTCAACGTCAAGCTTTTCGATAAAAACAACGTCGCCTGCTTCTACCTTATACTGCTTACCGCCTGTTTCGATAATTGCGTACATTGATCTTTCTCCTTTATAAGTCTCGCTACGCAAGGTGGGCCGTAAGCCACTTTCAACCTTGAATATGCGGCAAAAGGTATATTACCACAACCTGATAAAAAAGTCAATACGCTTTTGGCATTTATTCACAAAATTCAATATTTATTATTAATTTTAAGAAATTAAAATTCTGTTAATATCTTGATTTTTTCGCAGGTATGCATATATAATATATCGGTAAAGGTGTGAAAGCTAAGATATGGATAAAAAGAACGTAATAAATTTTGCGCCGAAGGGCGAACAGCGAAAGCGCAGTCTGCCGGGCTACGTAACGGTCACGATATTCTGCTGTCTTCTCGCCTTCGTTGTTTCGGCATTTGTAATTCTCGCTATAAACGATTTTGATCTGGGACGCGCTCTCGGTGCAAGAGAGGCATCCACGGAATATGAGGAGGAGACCTCCGGAGCTCCCGCGGACAGCGTTATTCCCGAAACCGATGAGTTCACGGAAAGCGCAACCTTCCTGCTTCTGTGCTCCGACAAGGATGAGCTTACCTTCTGTCAGCTTGTAAGCGTTGATACCGCACAGAGGAAAATAAGAATCAAGCCCATCCCCCTCGACTATACGTTAAAGCCTCAGTCCGGAGAAATAAGCCTCAGCGAGGCATTCAGAAGCCAATCCCTCAGCGTGCTGGCGGCATCCTTCTCCACGCGTAACATTCACATAAAGCGTTATATCCACGTAACCGAGGACAACTTCAAAAGATTTATGACGCTTCTCGGTCCCGTCCCCGTTACGATCACGGGCAATTACGAGGTAAACGTTGATGCGGTAAAATATACCTTTTCTCCCGGCGTTCAGAATATGACCTCGGATATTCTGCTTAAATATATGAAGCTTGCAGGCTCGGGAGAGGTGGCTCTGAGAATTCAGGGCGATGCCATGGGTGCCGTGTTCAGACAACACTTCACCATGGATAACTTCAAAAAAGGAGAGAGCTTCTTCTCTTCCCTTATAAATCTTGTTGACACAAATATAACAGCATTCGACTATACCGGCGCTCAGGACGTTCTTACAGTTCTGCTGTCGGGAGAAACGCAGATTGCGGTAGTCAGCTGAAAATAAAGGAGAACAAAAAAATGGCTATACTTGTTACGGGCGGCGCCGGCTATATCGGCTCACAGACCTGCGTTCATCTGCTTGAGGCAGGAAAGGAAATCGTAGTAATCGATAATTTTGCAAACTCATCCCCCAAATCCTCTGCCGCAGTAAGAGAGATCACGGGCAAGGACTTCCCCCTTATCGAATGTGACATCAGAGACGAGGAGGGACTTGACAAGGTATTTTCTCAGTATGACATAGAGGCAGTAATCCATTTTGCCGGTCTCAAGGCAGTAGGCGAATCCGTTGCAAAGCCTCTTGAATATTACGATAACAACATCGGAGGCACGGTAAAGCTTCTTTCCGCTATGAAGAAGCACGGCGTAAAGTGCATCGTATTCTCATCCTCTGCTACGGTTTACGGAGAAAAGCACACGGCTCCCTTCCACGAGGGACTTGAGGCAGGCGGTACAACAAACCCCTACGGCACAACAAAGCTTTACATTGAAACAATACTCAAGGATCTTTGCGTATCCGATCCCGAATGGAGCGTCTGCATCCTCCGCTATTTCAACCCCATCGGCGCACACATAAGCGGAAAGATCGGCGAGGCTCCCAACGGAATCCCCAATAATCTTATGCCCTATATCTCTCAGGTTGCAGTAGGCAAGCGTGAAAAGCTTTCCGTTTTCGGTGACGATTACGACACACCCGACGGAACGGGCGTCAGAGACTATATCCACGTGGCAGACCTTGCAGACGGTCACGTATGCGCTCTTGACAGAGCTCTCGGAGTACACGGCTGTGAGATATACAACCTCGGTACCGGCAACGGTGTCAGCGTTCTTGAGCTTGTAAATGCATTCATAAAGTCCACGGGCGTCGATATTCCCTACGTTATCGCTCCCCGCCGTCCCGGTGACATTGCCACATCCTACGCTGACTGCTCAAAGGCACGCGAGGTGCTTGGCTGGACAGCAAAGAGAGACGTATTCGACGCTTGCAGAGACACCTGGAACTGGCAGAAAAACAATCCTAACGGATTTGACGACTGAGGTGCGAAATGATAAAGCTTCTTACAAAAATTTTTGTCAAAGACACAAAAAAGGGTGAGGAGCTTCGGCAAGCATACGGAATGATATGCTCAGGTGCAGGAATTGCGCTCAACATTCTTTTATTCGTAATAAAATTTGTTGCAGGCTCCCTCTCGGGAGCCATTTCCGTCACCGCCGATGCCTTCAATAACCTTTCGGACTCCGGCTCATCCCTTATAACGATGTTCGGCTTCCGCCTTGCTTCAAAAAAGCCCGATCCGGGACACCCCTTCGGCCACGGCAGAATCGAATATCTGTCGGGAATCGCCGTATCCATACTTATAGTTGTTATGGGCTTTGAGCTTCTCACAAGCTCAGTAAGCAAAATAATGAATCCCGAGCCTCCCGAGATCAGCGCTCTCGTGTTCATTATCCTCGCTGTCAGTATTGCCGTAAAGCTCTATATGTTCCTTTACAACAGAAAATACGGCAATATCTGCAATTCTCAGGCTATGAAGGCAACCGCAACGGACTGTCTTTCCGATATGCTTTCCACGGGCGTGGTTTTCATATCAATGCTGGTGACCTACCTTACCAACGTAAACATAGATGCCTACTGCGGACTTCTCGTTGCCGTATTTATTCTCTTTGCGGGACTCAAATCCGCTTATGAGACCATAGGCCCTCTTCTCGGACAGCCTCCCGAGCCCGAATTCGTAAAATCCATCGAGGAGATCGTATTAAACGGCAAAAACGTTCTGGGAATACACGATCTGATAGTTCACGACTACGGCCCCGGAAGATGTATGATCTCTCTTCACGCCGAGGTTCCCGCATCAGGCAACATCCTTGAAATCCACGATGAAATGGACAATCTTGAAAGAGAGCTTACGGAAAAGCTTGGCTGTATGGCGGTCATACACATGGATCCCATTCAGACGGACAACGAAAACGTGCAGAAGCTCAAGAAAATAGCTTCCGATGCTTGTAATGACGTGATGGAGGGAATGAAGCTGCACGATTTCAGAATCGTGGAGGGAAACACACATACGAATCTTATCTTTGACGTTGTCGTGCCCCACGGCTTAAAAATGGATGACGATGAGATCAAAAGAAAAATAGACCAAAAAATCAAGGAGCACGACAGCAGCCTGTTCACGGTCATAACCGTTGACAAGGACTTTCTCGGCGCATAAAATACGCCCCCTGAGATAATCGTCCCGCAAAAGCTTAGGGTGACGGCAATAATCCGAACCGTGTTTTTTCTCGGCTGATTTCCGCCACTTCTTCGTTAAAATCCTCGCCAATCCTAAAAAAACACAACCTCTTTCCGCTTAAAGCGCAGAAAGAGGTTTATTTTTTATTATCGGAGCAAAAGCCCCGATACAAAAGGTCTATATTCCGCTGAGGTCGAATTCGGGAGTATACTCCTCACTTGCAGAGGACAGCTCCTGCAAAAAGCCCTCCTCTATACCCGAAAGGAACATATAATCCGATACCCTTTCATATTCCTCCTCAGTAAGCCTTCTGTTAAGAGTCGGATATTTCAGCTGTGTCCTCGGAGGAGTATACTGACTCATAAGCGAAAAGAGAGCCCTTCCGAGATAGCGTGATGAAAAAATATCGATAACGTCGTAGGTATTTTCAAGAAAGCCCGGCAGGACAAGATGTCGCACGATGGTGCCCCTTGTAATAAGTCCGTCCTCCGAAAAAACGGGAGCGCCCGTCTGTCTTATCATTTCGTCAATTGCCGCCACTGCCCTTCGGGGATAATCGGGAGCAGAGGAAAGCTGTGAAGCAAGAGTGCCGTCCGCATATTTAAGGTCCGGCAGATACACGTCCACAAGTCCATCAAGCATTTTAAGGGTGCTCACCCTTTCATAGGAAGAGGTATTGTATATCACGGGCACCGTGAGCCTTTCGCGGGAAAGAGCCTCGGCAATCTCGGGAACGAAATGAGAGGGAGTAACAAGATTTATATTATCCGCACCTGCATCAATGAGCTCGTAAAAAATTTCTCTGAGTCTGTCAACGCTTATTTCCTTGCCCGTATGCCCTCTTGAAACGGACATATTCTGACAAAAGATACAGCCCATATTACAGCCGGAAAAAAATACGGTGCCCGAGCCGCCGATTCCGGAAATACAGGGCTCCTCCCAGAAATGAAGTCCCGCTCTCGCCGCCGTAAGCCTTACTCCGACCTTACAGCGTCCTTTCGTCTTTGCTCTGTCAACGTCACATCTGCGGGGACATAAGTTACATTTTTCCATAATATTCAAAGCCTGCCCTTTCATAATAAGAACGCATACTCTCATCACATAAAAGCAACGGTATTTTATTATCCTTAAGACAGCTGTCCACAGCCGCGGCAAGCACCGAAGCCGCAAAGCCCTTACATCTCATATCTCTTCTCGTAAACACGTCGGAAATGACTGCGTATCTGAGATTCACGGCGCTGACCGAGGCAACGCTTATCAGCTCACCCTCCGAAAAAACACCGAACATACGGGCAAGCCCTGCATTTACGGCTCTTCTGCGGTAAACGTAACGCTGCTCATTGTCAAAGGAAAGCTTGTCGCTTTCACAAAAAAGTCTGAATGCACAAAGAACATCTCCGCCGTCAAGAATCACGGCAGAGCTCTCGGGCACGCTGTGTCCCGAATACATCATAATGCATTTTTCTCTGTAGCCGAAAAACGAGGAAAACACGCTCCCTGCCGCCTTTATATAGTAGTCTCCGTCATCGTATATCACCGAGATTATCTCATTTTTCTCATCCTTTGTGCACCACACTCGTCCCCCCGAAATATCCTCGTTAAGAGATAAATAGGTAAACGCCTCCGCCCCCGTAAGTGTGGTACTGCACATTTCAAGAAGAGTCTGTCTGTCCCGATTTTCCGCTTTTACATAACTAAGCATTTGCAAGATACTCCGTCAGAGCCACAGCAAGTCTGTAGCACTCTGTAATATCGTCCCGAGAGAGCATATTTGATGCGGAATGGATATATCTGCACGGGGCACTTATTGCCGCCGCACGGACACCGCCGCCGCTTTTATGAATAGCACCCGAATCGTTTCCGCCCGCAACGGCAGTCTTCACCTGAGCCCTGATGCCCTTTTCACGGGCAAGCGCGAGAGCCGCATTGAAGACCTCCTTGTCATAGATGGTGGATCGGTCCATAAATGAAAGCACGGCACCCTCACCCTGAACGCAGACACGGGCGTCACCCTCAACACCTGCAATATCGGAGGCTGTGGTTGATTCAAGAACAACGGAATAGTCGGGGCATATTCTGTTTGCCGCACAGCCGGCTCCCCTTGTGCCAACCTCCTCTTGTACGGTAAAGGCAAATACGGTATCGTATTCCACGCCCTCCTCAATCATCCTGAGCATAATTGCACAGCCTGCTCTGTCGTCAAGAGCCTTTGATATAATCTTGTCACCGAGGTCGATAAATTCTCCCTTGAAAACGGCGGTATCACCGGGCTGCACGTATAAAAGAGCCTCCTCACGGTTTTTTGCGCCTATATCAATAAAGAGCTTTTCCTCGTCGGGGAGAGTGTTCTTTTCAGCCTCGCCCGAAAGATGCACGGGCTTCAGTCCCGTGATACCGACGGTACCGTTTTCAAAAATAACCTTTCTTCCCGACATTACGGCAGGCATAATCCCGCCTACGGTAACGAATTTTATAAGTCCCGAAGCACACACGGCGGGTGCAACAAAGCCTACCTCGTCAAGGTGAGCCGCAACCATAACCTTGTTTTTTGCTCTTTTTCTGCCCTTTACCTCAACAATCAAATTGCCGAGGGCATCCACCGTATAGGGATGCTCCGATATTTTTGAAATTATATATTCCCTTATGCTTTTTTCACTGCCCGAGGTGCAGTTGAATTCACAAAGCGTACGAATAAGCTCAATCATAATTTTACCTCCTTGCTGCCTCTGCAAATAAGTCGGCAACAGCCTCAATATCCTTTACGTCAAGCGCCTCAACGGGCGTATGCATATTAAGAAGAGGAATTGAAGCAAGCCCCGTAAGCACACCGTTTCCCGCAACCACGGCAACGTCGGAATCCGTAGCAGTTCTGCCTGCGGCAACCTCAACGGTGTAAGGGATTCCCTTTTCCCTTGCGATATTCACAAGCATATCGGCAACCTCTCTCTGAAGAATGGGAGAACGGCATATCATGGCACCTGAGCCCAGCGGAGCGCATTTTTCGCTGTCGATTCCCGGAGCCTCACCGAAGGAAACGTCCGTTATGAGAGCAAGATCCGGCTGTAAGCGATAGAATGCAGTAACGGCACCGCCCTTTCCTATTTCCTCACGGGTTGTGAAAACAGCGGTAATCTTATTTTTACAGCCTGATTCCTTAAGTCTCATTACGGCATTTATAACTGCGGTACAGCCCGCGGAATTGTCCATATAAGCGCCCGTAAGCCTTGTGCCGAGAAGCGCCTCCACGGGAGAATAATACTGAACGGCATCACCGACAAAGACTATCTCCTTTATCCTCTCATAGCTCATCCCGCAGTCAACGTATAAGGCGTCCACGGGGCAGGCCTTTGATCTGTCACCCTTTGAAAGATGAGGAGGAACGCTTGTGATACAGCCTATAAGCTCTTTTTTACCCGATACTCTGACGGTGCAGGCGGGAAGAGCTCTTATGTCAACGCCGCCTGCAGCGGCAATTTTAAGCATACCCGTTTTTTCGTCTATGCCCGTTACAACCATTCCTATTTTATCCTGATGGGCACTGAGCACAACGTGCTTTTCACCCTCCGAAATCACGGTGCATATAAGATTTCCCATAGCATCCGTTTCGGTTTTTTCGCAATAGGGCGCAATTATCTCCTTTATTGCATTAAGCGTAGGACTGCCTGCCGTGGGCTCGTAAGCAGCTTCACATATTTTTTTGAGAATATCCTTTGCAGTCATATCTGATCCTCCGTTGAAAGTACAGTATCAAGCACCTGAGAATAGCTGTCAATAAACTCAGAAAGGAATATTTCAGCCTCAGGGCAATTCATATCATAAAGAGAGCGCTTTGTTGACTCCCCTGCCTTTGTAAACTCCGAATTTCCGTTTTTCTCCTCAAGCATACACTTGAGAAGCGCGGATATTTTGTCCGCCGCCTTTACAATGCGGTATTCCTCGCTTTGCTCGTCGGGCTTTATAAGGGGGTGGAAGTCCTCCCTTAAATCCTCGGGCAGCGTCATAAGAAGTGAATTCTGAGCAGATTTTTCGATCTTTCCGAATGCCTCTCTGATTTCACTGCTGTGATATTTCACGGGAGTGGGCATATCACCGGTAATGATCTCGGGCATATCGTGGTAAATTCCTATAAGAGCAATTTTTCCCGTATCGTAATTTTTTCCGAGCCTTCTGTTGCCGATAACGGCAAGAGCATGGGCGATTGCCGCCACGTCAAGACTGTGCTGGCCGAGAGACTCCGAATCGGTGTTTCTCATAAGAGACCAGCGGTCAATATATTTCATTCTTGAAAACAATGCAAAAAAATGACTTCCCATATTATCTCTCCTGATCGGTAGTAAACATATTTTACATTATTTACAAGCAAATATCAAGCAAATCATAATTTATGTATATTAACCAAAACAAAAGCAATATTTTATCAATAATGAGAGGTTGAAAACCGTGTGCCTTTTTATTAAAATATAATTAATTATACTTTTAGGCGGTGGTATCTTGAAGTGCCCGAAATGTGAAGCTGAAATAAAAAGATTTGATCTTTCACCAAACTGTAAAAAATGCGGTGTCCACATTATGTATTACACACAGGAGGAGGATCTTGCAAGAGATGCAAAAAAAACCGAGCTGGAATTTGCCTCGGCAAGGCTCCTCGCCGCAAAATGCAAGACAGCCTTTATCGGCGGAAAAGTACAGACGTCAAGACTTGTGCTTCTGCTTCTTTGCATCGCAGTTCTCGTTCTGCCCTCCTACAACGTGGCTTTGTCCTTCCCTTGGTGGGAATATGAAATATCCGTGGGAGCTCTGGGAATATACAATATAATTTCCGATTCCTTCTGGCAGCTTTTTGATAATATTCACGCCCTTGGTGCCTTTGATGCTCTTTTCAGCATTACGATAGCATCATTCTGCACTCTTCTCGGTGCGGCAATTGCAACTGTTGTGGCGGCAGGATTCCTTTTATTCTCATTTCTTGACGTCAAGGCAACTGCAAAGGGCTGTGCCGCCGCATCTGCCGCAGGCATTCTGTTCCACTGTGCGGGCTCAGTGCTTATGTTCATTGCAACAAGCCTTTCGGGCGGCTATGAGTTTATCTCGGCAAAGCCTATGTACGGCTCCCTTGCGGGAATCGTCGTCCTCGGAGCCTTCCTTGCTCTGAACGTTATGCTTGCTGTCAACACTCCCTCCTTACAGCTCAGAGAAGCGGACAAAAAGAGGCTGGAAGTAAAAAAACAGCTTAAAAGCGGAAAGCTTACTCTCGACGAGCTTCCCTTGCCCATCGTTAAGGAGGATACGGCAGAAAAAGAGAAAAAATCCTTCGGAAAAAACAGAAAATCCGCGAAAAAAGGAGGGAATCGCAAATGAGCTTATCGGAAAAAAAGCTGAATATTAAAAGCATTATCCTCATTACGATCCTTCTTCCCGTTTTCGTTATACTGATTTCCAGCGTTGCAATATATATCACGGCAAAATCGGTACAGCCGGGTACTACCATAGATGCGGCGCTTCTCAGCGAGGAAACCGTTTCTCTTCCCGAATCACCAAAGGAAGCCTTTGAGCTTCTCGAGAAAAGCATAAGCTCTGCGGTAAACAGCGGCACTATCCGCTATAAGGATTCAACGGGAGTAAACGTTTCCGAGCTTTCATGTGACAATGAGCATATCGGAGAGCTTCTCAGCTTTACCGCCGGCTCCCTTGGCTCCAATATTGCCGCCCTTTTTGAATCCGCAGAAACAAAATACGGTGAGGATGCATCAGTGCTCCTTACGCTTTTACCCGACAACGAGCCCGACAGCTTCACCGCCTCGTCGGAAAACGGCGTCACAACCGTTGAGCTCATATACACGAAGGTATACGGCAATATGTACTTTATAGGAGCAGATACCGCCGCAATAAAATCCTTCTCAAAGGAAAATGAAAAGGTATTTTCCTCCATTAACGAGAAAATGATTCCCGAGCATATAAAATACACACTGAAGCTTGACGAAAAAAGAGACACGGTAACCCTTTTCACCATTGAAAGAACCTACAATTATTCCTCAAATATAGCCTTTGTGAATACCCTTTATGCTATGGGCTCAACGCCCCTGTCCTTCAAGATTGCCCTCACGAGAAGCTTTGAGCTTTGGACGGCGGGTATCGTTATAGAAGAGGACACCATGCAGCTTGACAAAAACGGCTATAACACTCTGACGGTAACACCCTATACGGAGGCTGAGCTTTCCGCAGAGGAATTCACTCTTACCTTTACGTCATCAGACGAGAGCATCGCAGTCGTGGATGAAAACGGACAGGTAAGCGCCGTCGGATTAAGTGCGGAGCCTGCCGTTATTACCGTTGAGCTTAAATATCTCGGAAAGACCTTTACCGATACCTGTACGGTATACGTCTGCGAGCCGGTTACTGCAATAAATCTCGATTCCTCCGCTCTTACCCTGAAAAAGGGCGAAAAGCATACTCTTACAACGCAATTAAAGCCCGAGGATGCCACGGTTACAAAGCTTGGCTTTATTTCCTCCGATCCGTCGGTTGCAACGGTATCAGAAAACGGTGAGATCGTCGCAAAGGGCGAGGGAACGGCAACAATCACCATATATTCGGTGCAAAGCCTCGTTGCGGCAGAATGCACCGTAACGGTTACAAAATAAGGGAGGCGAAAAAATTATGGCAAACGAAAAAAATACGACTCTCCCCGAAGCCAAGGTCAACGTATACGAAAACTTTAACTACGTAGGCGTAAAGGAATCCGTTGCCTACGTTCTCAACGACGTTTCAAACACCTTTAATATCAACTCCTTTCAGGAGAGATATATCTGGGACGTTGTAAAGGTTGACTTTACTGTCTCTGCCGTTGTAAACATTTTCACAAGCGCGTGGGATACCATAAACGATATTCTTCTCGGCTCTCTTGTTGACAACACAAGAACAAGACTGGGTAAATTCCGTCCCTATCTTTTAGGACTTCAGATTCCCCTTACGCTTCTCGGTGCCCTTTACTGGATGATTCCCATATTCTTCCCCGCCACCTCGGGCACCCATATTCCCAAGCTTATCTTCTACTTTGCATTTACGGTAATTCAGGAAACCGCATCCACAGCGATCAATCTTGCAAAGGGCGGATATATGTCCACCACAACGCCGAATCCCAACGAGCGAGTGCGGCTTATTACACTTGCCGAGCTGTTTTCGGGATATCTGGGCGAGGATATGCCCCGATATATCTTCGGCGTGCTTTACGACCTTATAGTCAACGATAAAATCAGCATAAAGCTGTCAAGTGCATTTATGTACTTCGGCGTGGGCTGCTCCCTTGTTTCCTCGGTGCTCACCCTTTACTATTTCTTCAATTCAAAGGAAAGAGTGCCCCAGTCTCTCGAACGTCCCAGCATAAAAGAGGGACTCAGAGCCATTATATCAAACTATCCCGTTCTGCTTATGTGTATGTCGGACTTTCTGGGCGGCTTCTCCGTCAGCACGTCGGAAAGCAACTACTTTATTGACGTGTTCGGCTCCTATTCGCTGATCACAATAGCAAACATCCCCTCGTCCTTAAACGGCAGTATCTCCTACGGCTTCATTCCCTTCCTCAGACGGAACTTCTCATCAAAGGCATTATGGGTTGGCGCGGATATATACGGAGATATACTTTCTCTCGGCTTCTTCCTGTTCGGTATAATTAACAAGAACTACACGAAGATGATTCCCATGGTTGTTGCCGTGGGTGTCAGAGAATGGTTCTCAAAGTGGGCATTCGGTGTAAACAAGGTTATCAACAATGACCTTTGGAACGAGGCTATGGACTTTTGCGAATGGAAAAACGGCTACAGAATGGAGGCAACCACCTCCGTTGCAAAAAGCCTCGTGCTGAAAATACAAAGCTCACTTATGAATTCTGTTAGGAGCATAATCCTTAAAAACATCGGTTACGTTCAGGGCATAAAGATCGGTACGCAGAGCGACAGAACAAAATTCTGGCTCTTCGCTTTGTGTTCCGCAGTTCCCACAATCTCGGGAGCGCTGGGAATTATCCCCAAGTTCTTGTGGCCCCTTACCGGTGAAAAACGGACAAAAATGTACCACGACCTCGCACAGAGAAGAAATGAGCTGACAGCAAAACAGTAATTCAGCGGTGCTAAATTAAATGCAGAATGCAAAACATAAAAAACGCAAAATGCAGAATGCAAAATGAAGAATAAAACTCCGAATTTGCTTTTTTCTCCGAATTCCGAATTCCGAAATCCGAATTTGCATCATTGTTCCGAATTTGCTTTACTCTTTGATAAAGGAACGTGCGAAACACCATATAATGCCGACCGCAGGTCCCAAAATTATTCATTATTCCTTATTCAATATTCAATATTCATTAAAATCACAACTCACGAAAGGATCCCCTTATGTACGACATTATTATAATCGGTGCAGGTCCCGCGGGACTTACCGCCGCAATTTACGGCAGACGTGCAGATAAAAGCGTTCTTGTTATTGAAAAGGGCGTATTCGGAGGTCAGGTTACCTTCTCTCCTAAAATTGAAAACTACCCCGGTTTCTCCGAATTATCGGGCAATGAGCTTGCAGATAAAATGGTGGAGCACGCCATATCTCTCGGCGCCGAGTTTGAAATGGACACAGTCACAGCCATAAATGACGGCGAGATAAAGGAGGTTATCACGGAAAACGGCTCATACTCCGCAAGGACTGTCATTATTGCCACCGGTGCCGCCCATCGCCACTTAGGCGTTGAGGGAGAGGAAAAATATCTCGGCAACGGAATTTCATTCTGTGCAGTATGCGACGGCGCATTTTACGCAGGACAGACGGTTACCGTAATCGGCGGCGGCAATTCAGCTCTTCAGGAGGCAATACTTCTTTCCGCAACATCGCAAAAGGTTATCGTTGTTCAGAATCTCCCCTCTCTTACCGGCGAGGAGGCTCTGCAGAAGCTTCTCAGAGCAAAGGACAACGTTGAAATTATATGCTCCTCGGTCGTTACGGGCTTTACGGGTGAGGATACTCTCAAGGGAATCACAATCCGCAACACGGACAACGGCAACGAGACTACGGTAGACTGCGACGGCTGCTTTGTTGCTATCGGTCTTGTCCCCGCTACGGATTTCCTTGAAAACACTGTCACACTCAATGCCTACGGCTACGTTGATGCGACGGAAAGCTGTAAAACAAACCTTGACGGTATCTTTGTTGCAGGTGACTGCCGAAGTAAGGAAATAAGACAAATCACCACCGCAACGGCAGACGGTGCCACTGCCGCCCTCGCCGCTATCAAATATATCGGCTGATAACACTCAACAACTAAGAAACGGACATCAGGGGATTTCTCCTCCGATGTCCGTATTTTTTTTATATAGGAAATTGGTCGCGTTGTGAGCAATTTAGCTTATAATTCGCCTGCGGGCTCATTGAATTACGCAAGCTTATTGAACAAGAAACACCTACAGCCCCCAAGATTGGGGGTAGGGGGTTGATAAATCGTAAGATTTTTCTTATTTAATTTCGGCATCCGTATCCCTCTTGGATGCTATGAGATTTCTGAGAATCTGCTCAGCACGGTCTTCAGGCTCAGGGGTAGCCTCTTCCTTTACCGGGAAGAAGATTTTCAGTACCTTGAACATAATCACAAGAGAAACAATGCCTGTAATCAGACTAAGCCCCTTCGTGATAAAGCCCTGCACAGGTGCTATATAGTTGCCGATTCCCGTAACACTAAGACCACGCAAAAGCCCTGTTACAAAAAGGGTTACGGGCGCGGTAACAGCCCCGCCGATATAATATGCACTACCAAAGCCTATGACATCGGCTTTTACCTTTCTGACACCGGAAGCAAGCCTATAAATGAGGTACATTATAAGAATCGTCGCAAACGATGAAATCATATCGGTGACATACAAAAGCGGCTGAACAGCTTCCTCTTCAGTACCTGTCAGGGCATAAATGAACGGTACAATACCGACTGTAATAAAGCTGACGGCATACATCATCACGAGAAAAACAATCAGCTTTTTTCTGAAAAGAGAGGCTTCTGCATCTGTGACATATCGGTTTTCGGCTCTGTATTCAAAAATAATGAAAAGCTTTATACAAAGAACTGCAGTAATCAGAGCTGAAATGATGCTCAGTACAACAAAAAACCATTCAATAATTTCTGTATGAGAGGGTGCATGCTCAAGAAAACCGAAAACACCGGTAACACAAGAGGCAATTGCGGCAGAAAACACAAAAATACCCGTGAATCTCACAGCACCGTCTTTTGAGCGGGTAATACTTTTGCCTCCTACAGCAAGAAGGACAAGTCTGCTTACTGCTGCAATAAAGCTGATAAAAATCCCGGCGCCTGACATAAAAACAGTCGAAATGTTGATATTACGGGACATAATTTCATACACAGCAGGAGTGAGCAGCTCTTCAAAAATTACGGGCATACAAGCCGCAAGAAATGAAAACAGAATAATTTTCTTTTTCGGGATTCCGCCATTCAGATTATCATAACTGATATTTTCTTCAACAAAATTATTATCCATAACAATCTCCTTTTCCCGCTCTTATACCTTCTTTATAGCAAGAAGCACATAAAAAGTCAAATTTTTCAGACAAAAGCCGATAAAAAAAGGAATAAATGACTGTTTTATTATTAATTGTGTCAATAAAAAAACCGCACCTGACCTTTCGGACAAGTGCGGATAAGTATTCTTTTCAGATAACTTATTTGATAGCAACCTTTGCGCCAGCCTCTTCAAGCTTAGCCTTAGCTGCTTCTGCATCTTCCTTGGAGATGCCTTCCTTGAGAGCCTTGGGAGCAGCTTCAACAGCAGCCTTAGCCTCAGCAAGACCGAGACCTGTAAGCTCACGAACAACCTTGATAACCTTGATCTTAGCAGCAGCGTCGAAGGACTCGAGAACTACGTCGAACTCTGTCTTCTCTTCAACAGCAGCAGCTTCTGCAGCGGGAGCTGCAACAGCAACTGCAGCAGCAGCGCTTACGCCAAATCTTTCTTCTACTTCTTTAACAAGCTCGCTGAGTTCAAGAACTGAGAGAGCAGCAACTGCATCAACAATAGCAGTAATCTTTTCAGATGCCATTTTAATTTCCTCCAATTAATAAAAATATAAGTTTTTTAGTTTTAATTTTTTACAGCAAATTATTCTGCTGCTTCTTCAGCTGCGGGAGCAGCCTCTTCTGCGGGAGCAGCTTCCTCTGCGGGAGCAGCCTCACCGTTCTTGTCAACTATAGCCTGAATTACACGTGCAAAAGAAGCCATAGGAGCCTGGAATGCCATACAAACTGTTGCAAGAAGCTGTTCCTTTGAGGGAAGCTTTGCAAGAGAGTCAACCTTTTCAAGAGAGATAAGCTCACCGTCAAGGAAACCTGCCTTGATCTTGAAGTTATCGTTCTTTTCAGCGAACTTGGAAAGGATTCTTGCAGCTGCAACGTAGTCTTCCTTACTTGTAGCAACAGCAGTTGTACCGTTGAGGACGTCGTCCATAGCGGCAAGAGCTGTGCCCTCGATAGCAAGACGGATAAGAGTGTTCTTAGCTACAGAGTACTCAACGCCTGCTTCTCTGAGTTCCTTACGGAGCTTAGTGTCATCAGCAACGGAAATACCCTTATAATCAACAACAACACCTGCAACAGCACCGTCAAACTTCTCCTTAAGAGAAGCAACCTGAGCCTTCTTTTCTTCTAAAACCTTTACGCTTGGCAAATTGTTTCACCTGCCTTATGAAATAATAAATATAGCCCTTCCGCCGATAATCCGCGAAAGGGCATAAAAACTCATAGTCTTTATTTCCATTCCTCGGCAGGCGGTTAAACTTACGCATAAAATGCACCTGCTGTCTTTAGAACAGCAACATTAGTATATTATCATAAAATAACATACTTGTCAAGATATTTCTTCACTTTACAGGAAATTAATTCCCGTAAAGTGAAATATTTTTAATTATTCAGCGGACTTAAGAACCTTGTTGGGGTTGATCTTAATGCCTACGCCCATTGTTGATGTAACAACGCAGGAACGGATGTACTGTCCCTTTGCAGCTGAGGGCTTAGCCTTGATGATAGCATCAAGAAGGGTTGCATAGTTCTCATAGAGCTTTTCTGCACCGAAGGAAGCCTTGCCGATGGGGCAGTGGATGATGTTTGTCTTGTCAAGTCTGTACTCGATCTTACCTGCCTTAGCCTCGTTAACAGCCTTAGCAACGTCGGGAGTAACAGTACCGGCCTTGGGAGAGGGCATAAGTCCGCGAGGACCGAGAACCTTACCGAGACGGCCAACAAGTCCCATCATATTGGGAGCAGCGATACATACGTCGAAATCCATAAAGCCTTCGCCCTGGATCTTAGCAACGAGCTCTTCTGCACCAACGATCTCTGCACCTGCTTCTTCAGCAGCCTTAGCGTCGTCGCCCTTTGCGAATACGCAAACTCTTACGCTCTTACCGGTACCGTTGGGAAGAACTACAGCGCCTCTAACCTGCTGGTCAGCGTGACGGGAGTCAACACCGAGACGTACATGTACTTCTACTGTTTCATCAAATTTTGCCTTTGCAGTTTCTACTGCAAGTGCGAGCGCATCTGTTGCTTCATAGAGCTTTGCTCTGTCAACAAGCTTTGCGCTTTCAATATACTTCTTACCGTGTTTCATATTTCTCTACCTCCGCCGATCAGTCAACAACAGTAACGCCCATGCTGCGAGCTGTACCTGCTATCATGCTCATAGCAGCTTCAATTGTTGCAGCGTTAAGGTCGGGCATCTTCTGCTCTGCGATTTTTCTGACCTGCTCCTTTGTAAGGGAAGCAACCTTTGTCTTGTTGGGGAC
>JAZOOE010000255.1:0-25220 GCA_045654865.1 Acutalibacteraceae bacterium
CTAAGGTTGAAAACGACGTTCCCGCAAGCTGTACCGTAGACGGCAGCTATGTTATCGTTGTTCGCTGTACCGTATGCGGTGAGATAACATCAAGCGAAGCAAAGGTACACGTAGCTCCCGGACACACTCCCGCTGAGGCAGTTGTCGAAAATGACGTTCCCGCAAGCTGTACCGTAGACGGCAGCTATGACGAGGTAGTTTACTGCTCGGTATGCGGTGAAGAAATTTCAAGAGATACAAAGGTACACGTAGCTCCCGGACACACTCCTGCTGAGGCAGTTGTCGAAAATGACGTTCCCTCAAGCTGTACCGTAGACGGCAGCTATGACGAGGTAGTTTACTGCTCGGTATGCGGCGAGGAAATTTCAAGAGATACAAAGGTACACGTGGCTCCCGGACACACTCCCGCCGATGCGGTTATCGAAAATGACGTTCCCGCAGGCTGTGGCGTAGACGGCAGCTATGACGAGGTAGTTTACTGCTCGGTATGCGGTGAAGAAATTTCAAGAGAGTCAAAGGTACACGTAGCTCCCGGACATCAGGCAGGTGTTCCCGTTGTTGAAAACGAGGTTAAGGTAACCTGTACTACAGACGGCAGCTATGACAGCGTTGTTTATTGCTCAAACTGCGGTGTGGAGCTTTCAAGAACAAACGTTGTTGTAAAGACCAAGGGACACTCTCCCATGGCTCCCGTTAAGGAAAATGAAATTCTTGCAACAGAAGAGGTAGACGGCAGCTATGACAGCGTTGTTTACTGCTCGGTATGCGGCGAGGAAATTTCAAGAGAGACCGTTTATACAAAGGTTGAAAGAACGATTACGTTCATAATGAAGACAAAGACGGTTTACGTTACAGCTTATAACGGTGAGGTCGTACCTCTTCCCGATGCTGATGAATACGTTGGTGCAAACGGCTTCATTCACAGATTCAAGCAGTGGGACAGACCTGTTGCCGTTGTTAACGGAAACGCTACCTATACGGCTGTTTATACTCAGCCTGCAGATTGGACGGTTATTGATAACCTTGAGGATATCCTCAGAGACGTCCTTGACAGCGGTGTAGTTGACGGCGCTGTTATAGAGCAGAATCAGGAAAAGATCAACGAGGTTCTCAAGCAGATCGATGAGATCAAAAAGGAAAGAAATACACTTGATAAGGCAGAGCAGTCAAGAATCGACGTCGTTTCAAGCGAGATCAACGCATTGTTTGACGTGATTTATCCCGATGCAGGTGCTCAGCTGGTTATTGAAGGCTCCAACACCTTCTATACAGGCGGTATTATTTCTCTCAAGGCTGTTAAGATGCCTCTCGGTGCCGTTGTTACCGACGCACAGTGGGTATCTTCTGACGAGGATATCGTATTTTATGCAAACGGCAAGCTTTATGCTATCGGTACCGGTACTGTTACAATTACCGCAACAAAGGGCTTGCTCAAGGCTTCCAAGACCATTAACGTTGTTAACGGTGCAAGCACAAGAGGTATTACCTTCACATCTATTAACAGCACATACTTCATCGTTGAGGATTATCTTACCGCTAAGGATGCTCACATCCTCTTCTGGTCAGATGATCAGGCTCTCAGATTCTCCGTAAAGGTATATCAGAGCTTTGTATTTGATGATTATGAGGTTTATATCAACGGTCAGATCGTATATCCCGATGATAACGGCTATTACGTGATCAACGAGGGTACGGGTGACGTAAGCGTTACAATTGCAGGCGTTATGAGAGACGTGGATTACGGTGACGGTCAGGGTAACGGTAACAGCGTTACAAAGTGGTCGTTCTGGGATTGGCTTCTCAGCTTCTTCCGAAAGATTGGAGATTTCTTCCGCAACATCTTTGCATAAGGGTGCACATAGCAGCTTATTTAACGCACAAATTTAATTACAGGGTATCTGCCACAGACAAAATGTGGCAGATGCTCTTTTTTTTGTTCTTCACGGAAAGTTGGGGGGGGTAACTCCAACCTTAACTACATTGTGCTTCGCACTCGGGGTTGACAACCCCGTCCCCCTTTGTCTCTTCGTGACATTTCCCACATACCATGGGGGGAACCCCCGGCGAGGGTTCCCGAAGCAAAACAGTTCGCTGAACTGTTTTGCTTCCCTCCTGCGCTGTTGAAGCGTCAGGTGAATCGCAGTCTGCGGACAGCGATTCAAGGGACTTTGTCCCTTAAAAATCCCTATGAGCTTTTGAAAAAGCTCAAGCAAAACTTTTCTCCGGCACTCCCGTGTCCCATATAATTCCCCAACTTTCCGTGAAGATGCAAAAAAAAGAGCATCTGCCGCAGTTGGTCTGCGACAGATGCTTATAATTGAATTTGTGCATTAATCAGGATAGTGTGTGCTTTTTTACAAAAACAGACTTCTGAACATAAGGGCAATTCCGAGGGTGATGATGAGCAGAAGTGCTATACTTGTGAGAGTGGTGCTGAGGGAACTGTTGGCGAAATATCGGGAAAAATAGATCAGGGCGATTATAATAATTATCAAAACTGTTGCGAATCTTCTCATAAAAATAACCTTCCTTTTTTGTATTATAAGCCTAATTTACCATACAATATTTATGCGGGCGTAATGGGGGTAAATTTTACGAAAAATCCCCCTCTTTCGGAACGGTAAAGTAATTTGTTGTGTTTTTGAGAAAAGATAAGAGCAAAGGCCGCATTCTGATGAAAATTTCTGAAATTACGGAACAAAAACGGGAAAACGGAATAGAATATTCAGAGGTGATTATTATGTTAAGTTCAGTTTCATCGCAGTTTTTTCTCGGGGCAAATACCCCTGACGGCTTTTACAGTATGTTCGATCAGCTGTATTCTCCCGAGGACGGATGGAGGTTGTATATAATAAAAGGCGGGCCCGGAACGGGAAAGTCCACGCTTATGAAAAAGATTGCCGCAGAGTGCGACAGGAGAGGTATATATTGTGAAAGAATATATTGCTCCTCCGATCCGTCAAGCCTTGATGCCGTAATAATTGAATCGCTCAAGGTGAGTATTGCCGACGGTACGCCGCCTCATACCCTTGAGCCCCGATATCCGGGAGTGTCGGAGATTACCGTAGATCTGGGCAGATTCAGAGATGATAAGAGGCTGAGGGATTGTGCTTCGGAGGTCATAAGAATTTCAAATACCAATTCCTATTGCCATAAAAAATGTGTGGATTTTCTGTCTGCGGCAAAGGCTGTGGATAATGATACCTCCTCAGTGGTGATTGCCTCCATGAAGATGGAGAGACTGCATAAATTTGCGGAAAAGCTTTCTCAGAGCAAGCTGAAATCTCAATTCAGCACTCCTGCCGTAATGAAAAAACGTTTTCTCAGCGCTCTGACTCCGGAGGGACTTGTGATGTTCCGTGATACCTTTACGGGACTTTGCGATAATATAGTGGTATTGAAGGACAGCTTCGGCTGTGCCTCGTCCGCACTTCTGAAAATAATATCAATGACAGCCGCCCGTCAGGGAATATCGGGAATTATGTGCAGCTGTCCCATGTCGCCGCGGTTTCGCCCCGAGCATTTTATAATTCCCGAAATGGGAATAGGCTTTTTTACGTCCAACCGCCATCATCCCGATGAATTTGATGAATATTCATCTGTGGATTGTATGCGCTTTTATGATGAGTCCCTGCTTTCGCGCCATAAAAACCGTATTGCCTTTAACAGGCGCTCAAGGGATGAGCTGATAAACGAGGCGGTAAACAAGCTTTCAGATGCCAAAATGACACACGATTCTCTTGAAGCCTTTTATATAGATGCAATGGATTTCGACGCTATGAACGAATATGCCGAAAGTGTTATAGCGGACATTTTTTCGTAACGGAAATGCCGCAGACTGCTGTTTTTTTGTATGATCACGGCAGTTTGTGATTATTTTTTTTACTTGACAGAAAAAGGTATAGAGGGTACAATATAGGGAATAGCAGGGTTTGTAAAATATCGGCATTTGTTGTCGGTGCTTTACTCTGCCAAAGAAAGGATGATTAATTTGAAAACGCGCAAAAAACTGTTTTGTATGCTCGTTGCACTTATGCTTTGCTGTTTTATGTTTATGACAGCAGGTGCTACGGTTGATTCAGGTGAAGCTGTAAGCGATGCTTCCGCTGAGGCTGTAACCGAGGAAATTACAGACGTTGCCGACGAAAAGACAACGGATGAGGCTGAAACCTCGGAGGATCCCGTTGTTACCACGGGAACGGAAAGCGGCGAGGTAGTCGTGCTTGACGTTTATCTTGATTCCTGCCCCGATTGTGACGGCGAGGGCGTTTGCTACAGCTGTGAGGATTGCGGCTTCACAGGTATCTGTTCTACCTGTGAGGGTTCAGGTGTGGTAGACGTAAGAGATAGCGCTTCAAGCGGATATTTTGCTAAATTCTGGGCACTTATTCCTCCCATTATTGCTATTGCTCTTGCTCTTATCACCAAGGAGGTTTATTCCTCTCTCTTCGTCGGTGTTGCAGTAGGCGGTCTTCTTTCCGCTAATGTATTCAGCGAGGGCTTTTCCTTTACCGGCGCTATGGACTACATAATAAACGATGGTCTTATTTCCGCTGTTTCCGACAGCTCGGGTATCTTCATTTTCCTCGTGCTTCTCGGTGTTATGGTTGCTCTCATTAACAAGTCCGGCGGATCAAAGGCATTCGGAAACTGGGCTGTAAAGAACATTAAGTCCCGTTCAGGTGCTATGTTTGCAACCTTTATTCTCGGTGTGCTTATATTCATTGATGACTATTTTAACTGTCTTACAGTAGGCTCCGTTATGCGTCCCGTAACCGATGCTCATAAGATCTCAAGAGCAAAGTTTGCATATCTTATTGACGCTACGGCAGCTCCCGTTTGTATGATAGCTCCCATTTCCTCATGGGCTGCGGCAGTTGCATCCTATGCAGAGGAGGGACAGGGACTTAAGCTCTTCATCGAGGCAATTCCCTTTAACTTCTATTCTCTTCTTACCTTCGTATTCATTCTTGCAATTGTTTTCTTCAAGATAGACTTTGGTCCTATGAAGCTTCACGAAATGAATGCAAAGCTTAACGGTGACCTTTATACTACAGGCGAAAAGGCAGAAAACATTGATGAGGATAAGGGCAACCCCAAGGGTAAGGTTATCGACCTTATTCTTCCCGTTGTTTTCCTTATCGGTGCTTGTGTATTTGCTCTTGTTTATAACGGCGGTATTCTTGACGGCGCAAACTTTATTGACGCTTTCTCAAATACCGATGCTACAGTAGGTCTTCCCTGGGGTGCTCTTATTGCTCTCGTGCTTACTATGGCATACCTTATGATAAGAAGAATCATCACCTTAAAGGGTGCTATGGAATGTATCCCCGAGGGCTTCAAGGCTATGGTGCCTGCTATTACTATTCTTACACTTGCAACAGCTCTTAAGAATATGACGGGACTTCTTGGTGCAAAGTATTTCGTTGCTGACCTTATGAACGGTGCCGCTGAAGGACTTGCAAACTTCCTTCCCGCTATCATCTTCCTTGTTGCCTGCGGACTTGCTTTTGCAACCGGTACGTCATGGGGTACCTTCGGTATTCTTATTCCCATTGTTACCGCAATCTTCCCCGCAGATTCAAACATTCTTGTTATCGGTATCTCTGCTTGTCTTGCAGGTGCCGTATGCGGCGACCACTGCTCACCTATTTCGGATACGACTATTATGTCCTCCGCAGGCGCTCAGTGTAACCACATCAACCACGTTAACACTCAGCTTCCCTATGCAATTACGGTTGCAGGTGTTTCATTTGTAACCTATATCGTTTCTGGTCTCGTGCAGAGTGTGGTTGCTTCCTATGCACTCAATGCAGTTATCTCTCTTGCGGTAGGTATTGTTCTTACTCTTGTGACTCTCTTTGTTATCAAGGCTGTTACAAAGGATAAGAAGGCCGCTAAATAAAACTGACAAGCTGAAATAAAAACAACAGACATAAAGCTGCTTTTCGCGAGGGCTTTATGTCTGTTTATTTTTTGTTCTTCCGTAAAGAACCTTTTTTTGCTGCAAATAAGGTATTCGATTGACAAAGAAGTCGGGAATTTGTATAATTTCCGATAAAGGAGAGATTTTTATGGAAAATCATCAGACTGAGAAAACCGGTACAATTAAAAAAGCCGTCTTTATTGCCGCGGCGGTACTCTGTATTATTGTAATCACGGCAGGTGTGTGGTTTTTTACGTTGAGCACCCGCGCGGATAATCTTATCGTGGAAATAGAAAATGAGGATATTGATTTTACTGTATTTGAAGAGGCTTATAATCAGCTGACTCCTGCAGGTCAGGCACTTTTCTCAGAGAAAATCCGTGATGCCTTCGTGGCACGTGTAAAACAGACTCCCTATACATCCTCAGATAACCTGGTTCCGGTTGACGAGAAAAGTATGGCAAATTATTATACATTCAGAGATATCGCAAATCTCATAGGAGTTACAAAGGAGACATATCCTGAGGTTATAGCTTATATAGATGCTGTAATGAAGCTTGAAAAATATTTGCCGTACAATGACCTTTATTTTTGTGTGAAGTTCACATACGGTTCCTATTATGATGCAATGAGAGTGCTGATGACCTCTCTAAATAACATTGATAAGACGTGCGATATTATAGCGGACGCATATATGAGGGCTAAGGAGTATAACAATAATGAGATAACAAAGGCCTATATGGATGCCTGCTTTGATTTCTACCTTGTAATTTACGATTGGTCCTTCTACGGCCTTAAGGAATCAGGGGCTCATAAGACGGATATTGACCTTTTGCTTGATTCCTTCGATATAATGGATTCCTATTTTACTAAGCTTGATAAGATAAGAGACGAGGTAAGCGGAATTGTTGCCGACTTCCCCGAAATCAGCTGATTTATTACGAAAACAAGGGGCATTGTGTTATGAGGCGTACTCATATAAGGCACGGTGTCCTCTTTTTTTGCCCTGATAAATTATGGTTGCAATTCTTTTTTTGTGCTTATATAATTAAAGCAGTACTTTTGGAGGTTTAGTTATGGAAAAAGGAAAAATAAAGCAGTTTACCGATAAGGTCTGGTATGGTACGGGTGCTATCGGTCTGGATCTGAGCTACGGTATGTTCAACGGCAGACTGTCAAGATATCTTACCGACGTTTTGGGACTTAATACCAATTTCCTTTTAGGACTTACTGCCGCCGCAAGAATCTGGGACGGCGTAAACGACCCGATGATGGGCTCCATTGTTGATAATACGAATACAAAATTCGGAAGATACCGCCCCTGGGTGGTAATAGGCTCCTGCCTTAATGCCGTTATTTTGTTCCTTTTGTTCTTCAACCCCGGATTTTCAACAGGCTTTTCAGAGGGCGGTGCGTCGGTTGCTCTTTATATTTATATTGCAGTTATGTACGTGTTGTGGGGTATGACTAATACCACCGCCGATATTCCTTATTGGTCTATGGTGCCTTCCTTTACAACTGATCCCGGAGAGAGAAGCATTCTTGCTACGATCGCACGTGCCTTTTCGGGCCTCGGACAGGGAATAGTTCAGATAGGCTCTCCCATAATTCTCAACGCCTTAGGTACCGTTGTAAATAATGCGGACGGAACCACCACTACCGTATGGACTGCAAACGGCTACACGGTAACAGTGCTTATATGCAGTGTGTGTCTTGTATTGTTCTCCGTGCTTTCAATGAGCAAAGTAAAAGAAAACGTTGCCGTGGCACCTGCCGAGAAATTCTCTTTTAAGAAGATATTTTCCGTTATAAAGGAAAACGATCAGCTTCGCGTGTTTATGATATTTGCAATGCTTTCAAACGCAGGCTTCTATACAACTACGGGTGTTGTTGACTATTTCTTTGCCGCTGTTATGGAGGACACCAAGGCACAGTCCACCTTCAGCCTTTTCGGCACGGTAGGCTCCATTGTCGGTCTTGCTGTAATTCCCGTGATGATGAAGTTTACCTCAAGAAGAAGAACCTATCAGTTCTCTCTCGGTACCGCTCTTGCAGGCTATATCGGAATGTTTATTTCCGGACAGTTCCTTTCAAGCTTTATGCTTCTCAATATCTTCTATACCGTGACACAGATCGGTACTGCTTCAATGTTTATTTCTCAGACGGTATTCTTAGCTGACGTTGTCGATTACGGTGAGGTAAAGATGGGTGTCAGACGTGAATCCGTCACCTTCTCAATGAAGGGCTTTTTACAGAAAATGGCATATACCATTCAGACGATTATTCTTTATTCCGCAATGGGTATTGCAGGCTACAATTCTCTCAAGCCCGATGCAAACGGAGTTATTATCTATCCCAAAAAGGTCAAAACCGCTATTTCCTCGGTTATGTACGTAATTCCTCCCGTTTTCTTCGTTCTTTCCATTCTTGTATTTACCTTTAAGTTCAAGCTTCACGGAGAGTATATGGAGGACATCACCAAAAAGGTTGAGGAGTCGAGACGCAAAAGGCTTGAGGCGGTGAATGATAATGGCTAAAAAAAGCAAAAGCGGATTTTTAAGTGCAGATGCCCTGAAAATAATCGCGGTCGTTTCGATGATAATCGACCACGTCGCGATAGTATTTTTCGGAGGCAACGCTTACATGAGAGCTTTCGGAAGACTTGCTTTCCCGATTTTTGCCTTTTTTATAGCTCAGGGTGCAAGGAAAACCTCCTCGCCCTTAAAATATTGCGGCAGGCTTCTTGCCTTTGCATTGATTTCGGAGATTCCCTTTGATCTTGCCGGCAGCGGTGAGATACTTGAATTCAAGAGTCAGAACGTGTATTTTACACTGCTTCTCGGACTTATCAGCACCTTATGTCTGAGATTTCTTCAAAGGTATAATATCGGCTTCCTTGCAGTGGTATCCACTATTGCTCTGAGTATGGCAGCGGCATATATCGAGTCGGACTTCGGCGCTATGGGTGTTGTTGTTATCACTCTTATGTATATTTTTAATGATTCGACGACTGCCTCGCGTTTTTCGGGAATTGTCGTTGCGGGTGCCTTGACGAGTATTGTTTACGTGCCGCTTCTGAAGTTTTTCTTTCTGCCTACTCAGCTTCCCGCGGCATTTGCCGCCATTCCGCTGAGTCTTTATAACGGCAAGCGCGGAAAGAGGATCAATAAATACGCCTTCTATCTTGTATATCCCATACATTTTCTGGTTATATATCTGATTTCGGGAATAATGAAATTATCGGCGTAAATGAGAAAACTGAATTTTTTTCAGCCTCGCCTGAGAGGGGGACAGGTTCATTTCCTGTTCCCTCTTTTTTTTGTTGATTTGTTTTTGTCATCCCGTGGCTGCTTTGCACGAATTGCACGGTTTTTCGCTTGTTTTTTGTTTATAAAAACAGTTGCAAAATGCAGATTTTTTGTGTTATTATTAATATAACTATAATTGTCTTTTATTATAATAATTAAAGACACAAGGAGATGTGAAAAATATGCGAAATCTCAAAAAAGCTTTAAGCGTATTTTTATGTGCGGTTATGCTTTTTACAACGCTGTGCTTCTTCCCCCTTGTCACAGACGTGACAGCTGAGGCAGCGGTTGTAAATTCCGATAACCGAACGGCGTTATACGTTCCCGAGATGATTTATCTTTATCCTGACGTTACCTCGTGGACTGCAGCCGTTAAAACTCCCTTCCAGTATTACGTTAATAATGCTGTTGATACGGAGAATATATATTCTGCTCCTGAGACAAAGGCAGAAGCCGATTCCGAGGGTAAGATATATTTTGCCGCAGAAGAGGGAATGAGCGGCTATGAGCTTGTTGCTCGTTTCGTTGATTCGGACGGTGCATACATTGATGCGGCGGATACGGGCTCGGTGAGCTTCACAGCCGCAGATATGGGTGACTATATTATGTTCACCGTAACGGAGGGTATGTCTCCTCTGCTTCAGGCAACAGATTCGGGCTGTTATATAGAGTGGTGTCTTACCTATACCGACTCTGAGGGTACTGACAAAGCTGTATTTGCTTACACCTACGTTTATAAGCCCTACGTCGTTCCTTACGGTGCAGCAGCAAGAGTGCTTAATGATAAGGATGACGTAAACGTTTACGGACAGGCTATTACTTGGGTTTCGGGTGTTCACTCCGCAGATAATACCGCTGTTCAGACAAATACTCTCTATCCCCGATATATCCCCGTGAGTCAGGCTTATGATTCCTCTGACAATACAAGAGGCGAATATCCCTTCTCACCCTTCCTCAGCAAGAATAACAAGGCATTTGTCGGCGGCGTTCAGGTAAGCGGTTCAGCTCCCGTTGCAAACGGCGGATACAATGCCGTGTTTGCAGGCTCGAATGAGGAGACTGCTTATTTCTGGGCAAATCAGGATGGCGCTTCCTTCACAAGAAGCTACAGAGTAAGAGAATTCTTCTATACCGCAGCAACCACAGCTACATATCCCGTTGCTTTCGACTATATGAACAATTCTGCTGTTTCAGCACAGTATGCTCTTACTCAGGTTACGCCTATGAGAATCGGCACGATTTCTGTTGACATCAGCCGTTATGATAATCTTAATGAGATTCCCAATCTTGCCGTAGGTATGATGGTTACCGACACAGACGTTGATGACAGTGTCACCACAAACGTTGCCACAGCCGATGCTCAGTGGTATATCGGTGATGCTACGGGCAGAACACATCTTGCAACGGGTGCTTACGACAGTATAAATAATATCAATTCCGCAAGGGATGCGGTTTACGTTAAATTTGCATCCGGCAAGGATCTGACTGCTCCCCTTGCAAAGGGTATATGGTATGCGGGTGCATGGAACAAGGAGCTCAACAAGAGCGAGGGTGTCAACACATACACCGTAAAGAGCTACTATGAGACAGAAGACCGTGAGGGCGACCGTCAGGCTATTTCCTCTGCTGTTTCTCTTAACGTAAATCAGACAGACAAGTCAGCTCTCAGAGAGGCTGTGAACAATGCAACCCTACTTTTCGGAGCATTCGGTGCAAAGTCAAACTGGAATTCCTATTATTACGATCTTAACGCTTCCGATTGGTCAGACTTTGAAGCAGCCTTCAAGGCAGCCTCGATGGCTCTTTGTAACGTAGAGTTCTCAGGTGATGCACAGGCGCTTATCGAAGCTCTTGATGCAGCTGTTGCTTCTCTTACGTCAGGTAAGGGTATGAGAGTTTACTTTGACGTAAACTATGATGATATCGGAATAAACCTCTGGATAAATCCCTCCACCTCATACTATTTATGGGATGCTGAAAATGAAGCCGCTGTTATTGACGGTACCTTCTTTGCAGATGCAAATTACGGCACAACAGCCTTTACTCCCGATGCCGGCTCTTACATTTTCAACGTAACCCAGCTTTCAGGTACTTTTAACGGTGCCGGCTGTGTGGTATTTGATTCAGTTGATGAAAACGGCTCAAATGCTCTTAAGCAGAGCGGTAACAGATATAATTTTGACTTTGAGGGCAGCGCTGTAAAGGTGATCAGCTACGAAGAGGAGAACTTTGTTAACGTTGAAGGCCTCAGATTCTGGAGCTGGTATTATTCAACAGAGGGTGACGGAGTATACAATGATTTTGCCGTCAGAATAAAGATCGAAAAGGGCAGCACTGCTACGGCTTATTCTCCCGTCGGTAAGGTAACGGGTACCTCCTACGGTACACTTCCCGTTCCTCAGCGTGAGGGCTATCTCTTCGCAGGCTGGTATGCTGATGAGGCACTTGAAAATCAGGTTACCGATTCAAGTGCAGTCAGCGCAAGAATCCTTTATGCAAAGTGGGAAAAGGCTAAGTACAACGTAGTCTTTGACGGCAACGGTGCTGACGGCGGTGAAAGCCCCGAGCAGACGATGACCTATGATGAAAAGGCTGCTCTTAATCCCAACGGCTATACAAGAACCGGCTACGTGTTCGCAGGCTGGACAGACGAGCTTGGCAATACCTATGCTGACGGTGAAGAGGTTCTGAATCTCACAAGCGTTCACGAGGGCAAATACACACTGTATGCACAGTGGACTGCAAATCAGTACAGTATTGCATTCGACGGAAACACAGGTCTTGGCGGACTCGGTATGGCAAATGCTCAGTATGATAATTTCATTGAGCTTCCCGCAAACTACTTTATAAAGACGGGTTACACTTTTGCGGGCTGGGCAACGACTCCCGACGGTGAAGCAGTTTACGCCGACGGTCAGAGTGTAAAGAACCTTACAAGTGACGTTGACGGCTCTGTAACGCTTTACGCCGTATGGGATGCAAACGAATTCACCGTAAGCTTTGATAAAAACGGCGGCGACGGAGCAATGGCAGATGCTGTTGTAAGCTATGACAGCGGCGTAAGCCTTCCCGTATGTGAGTTCACAAAGACGGGCTACTCATTTATAGGCTGGTCGCTTGATGCAAGCGGTGATGTGCTTATCACCGATACTCAGTATGATGTGCTCAGAACCGAAAACGGCGACAAGGTAACTCTTTATGCCGTATGGAGCGAAAACTCATACACTCTGAACCTTGACAAAAACGGCGGTGAGGGCGCAAGCATTCCCGCTACAGTATACAAATATGAGGATTCCGTTAATCTTCCCAATAACGTTTTCACCAAGGACGGCTATATTCTTGCCGGCTGGTCACTTACAAGAGACGGTGAGATAGTTTATGCTAACGGCGAAACTGTAAAGCACATAAACGCAGATAAAAACGGTGTTGTAACTCTTTATGCCGTATGGACTCCCGTCAGCTACACAGTTAAGTTCGACGCCAATACGGGTGCGGGAGATATGGCTGCTGAGACTATGATTTATGACGTCTCCGAGGCTCTTCCCGCTAACGGCTTTACAAAGGAAGGCTATCATTTCATCGGCTGGGCAACAGCTCCTGCGGGCGGTGTGGCTTACAGCGATGCACAGACTGTAAAGAATCTTTCAAAGACCAACGGTGCAGCGATTACTCTTTATGCCGTATGGGAGATTAACACCTACAAGGTTACGTTATCCTATTATAACGATCAGGGAATCTGGGCTACTGTTGAGATAAGCGTTGCACACGGCGCTGCAGCAGAGCTTCCCGCGGATTTCAGCGAGACTCCCTATTGTAATGAAAACGGACATTACGTCTTCGCCGGATGGACCGGTGATATTTCAAGCGTTACTGCCTCTATGACAGTCAGCGGTAAATATCAGTCAACCGAGGTACACAGCATTAAGGTCGAGTCAACAGAGTCAACCTGCTCACAGCCCGGTTATGACAGATATTATTGTGAAAAGTGCTCTTATGAATCCTATGAGTGGAAATCTCTTAAAGCTCACTCCTTTGATGAGGGCAATATCGCAATTCAACCCGGATGCACAACAAGCGGATCAAGGGTTTCTACCTGCGGTGTCTGCTTTGCAACGAAGGCAGAGACCGTAAATCCCACGGGACACGATTTCGTTTCCTTCCCCTATAATGCTCCTACCTGTAAGGAAGAGGGTAATATTGCTCATAAGCATTGTGAAAACTGCACTAAGTGCTTTGCAATCGATGCTCCCGATGATACTCCCGATTCACAGGCTCTTACAGACGAGCAGGTGAAAATAGATAAGCTTCCCCATACTCCCGGTGCAGATGCTACGTGCACAGAGGATCAGACGTGTACCGTCTGCGGAGAAGTTGTTACCGCAAGACTCGGACACACTGAGACTACAGAGTATGTTACAACCGATGCAACCTGCACAAATGCGGGTACTTACGTCAAGAAGGTAAGCTGTACGGTATGCTCTCAGCCGATTTCCGAAGAGACTCTTTACGGAACGATTCCTCATGCTTATGAGTCAGTCGTAACACCTCCCACCTGCACAGACGCCGGTTATATCACTTATACCTGCAGCGTATGCTTAGCCTCATATACTGAAGAGGATGAAGCCGCCAACGGACATACCGAGGGTGAGTGGATTGAGACCACGGCACCCGGATGTATAGATAATGGTGTTGAAACAAACTATTGCGCAATCTGTGATGCTCCCTGGAAGACAAGAGAGACCTCAGCACAGGGACACGATTCGGGCGAATGGGTAGTGATCATTCCCGCAAAATGTGAGGAATGGGGTACAGAGGCTCTTACCTGCACAAAGTGCTCCGCTGAGATTTCCACAAGAGGTATCAGCCCCAAGGGCCACGGCGAGGTAAGATATGAAATCACCGTTGCTCCCGGATGCGAGACAGCAGGTAAGAATTCAAGAATCTGTAAAGATTGTAATAATGAGCTCAGCTTCACGGTTATTCCCGAGACGGGACATAATCCCAAGAATGCCGTAACATGTGAAAACGACAGCGTATGCGACGGCTGCGGTATCGTGCTTGCTCCCAGACTCGGACACGATTGGGACAACGGTGCCGTTACCAAGGAGCCTACTGAGACTGAGACGGGCATTATGACCTATACCTGTAAGAATGACGTTTCTCACACAAGAGAAGAGTCGATTCCCGTAAGAATCGTAATCGTTATTCCCGAGATTACAGCCTTTGATGCACCCGAGACCGGCTTTATCGGCAACATTCATAATATGATTACCGTTGAAGAGGGTATGGAATACACCGTTATTATTTCCGCTCAGGAAAATATTTCCATGGATGAAAACGGAAATATGGTGGCACATAAGGACGGATCTGCGGAGATTACGGTTGTAACCGCAGACGGCAAATTCACAAAGACCTTTACCATTACGGCAAGAACTCTTAAGAGCGTTATCTTTGATATCAGAGGACAGCTTACTGAGATAAGAGCCTACGTCGGAGATAAGGTAACTGCACCTCAGGTGGATGCATATACCGAGGGTAACTTCACATACCGCTTCAAGAGCTGGACTCTTAACGGTGTTGTTACAAATAACTTCACAGTAACCGGTAATATGACATTTGTTGCCGTGTATACTTCATCCTGCGATTATACACAGCTTGATAAGCTTGCCGATGCATTTGTCCGTCTTATAGACGGTTCTCAGGCAAATGCAGATAAGATTAAGATCTACAAGTCAGAGATCGATGCGGCTGTTGTAAGAATTGAGGAGTTCAGCAAGGACAGAGATATCAGAGATATTTCAGATCAGGCTGATATTGATGCATTTACAAATGAGCTTTCCGCTCTTATCTCCAAGATCTATCCTGAGAATGAGGGCAGACTCTTTATTACAAATGACAGCAGAGTTGAGCTCAGCTCAATAACTGAGTTTACGGCGTTCCTCAGCCCCATTAATACCATTGTTACAGACGGTATCTGGACCTCCTCTGATGACGGTGTCGGCTTCTTTATCGGAAACAAATTCCACGCTGTAAGAGCAGGCACAATTACCGTTACCGTTTCAAGCGGCAACAGAACTGCAAGCAAGGAGATCACGGTTGCCGGCGGCACTGCCGCAAGAGTTATTATGTTTGACTCTCTTGTTTTCAATGCTAACTACATTATTGAGGGTTCTTACGTAATAAAGGAAACAACTAATATTTTCTGGGATCCCTATGCACCTCTCCATTTCAGAGTTATTACAGACGGAACCTTTGAGGACTACATTGTTTACGTAAACGATAAGGTTGCTACTCCCGACGTTACGGGAACCTATACCATCGAGGGCGGAACAGGTGACACTCAGGTAAGAATTGAAGGTCTTGTTAAGGATACGGACGGCGAAAAGCTTTCTATCTGGGAAATGATCAGCAATTTCTTCAAGAAGATTGCAGATTTCTTCCGTAATCTCTTTTCCTGAGAAGCATAAGCTGCTTTGAAGCATAAAAAAAGTGTCTGTCGCAGAAATGCGGCAGACACCTTTTTCGTTTATAAAGCTATATGATCATATCGGCAAGCCCTTTTTTTCTTACAAGCTCCAGATGGGGAGTCTCAAGCGGTATCCATTCATTGAAAAAGCGCTGTGCAAGCTCGGGAGAATTGCGTTTGAGTATCCGTGCTCTTTGCTTTTCGGGAGAAATGCTCAGAAGCACTGAGAAGCTATAAAAATCCGCAAGCTCGGGATGCAGTGAATAGGTGCCCTCAATGACGGTGAAGGAACCGGGGGTAACGCTCACGGGCTCGTCAAGACTCATAGATGAGCAGTTAAATTTTTGATATGTTACATTCTGACCGTGGCTGAGCGGAATAAGAATTTCGTCTCTGAGTCTTTCTCTGTCCATATTGCCTCCGATCTCACGGAA
This sequence comes from Acutalibacteraceae bacterium, assembly GCA_045654865.1. Lineage (GTDB taxonomy): Bacteria > Bacillota > Clostridia > Oscillospirales > Acutalibacteraceae > RUG806. The sequence continues at coordinate 16,135 of JAZOOE010000255.1, forward strand.
TCTTTCTTTGGTGCGTTGCTCCGTGCGCAAAAAGAAATCGTCCGTATGAAAGACCGTACAGTCATAAAGGCAGGCAAGAAGTCCCGACAGAGTCGTTTTGCCCGATGCGCTTCCGCCCTCTATTGCCATTATAATTCTTTTATCGGCGCGTAATCTTTTCTCCGTTTCAATCAGCAAGGGAAGAAAGGGAATGAAGTCATTGGAAATTACACGGTATGAGGGCTTATAGAGCTCTCTGAATATATCAGAGTGATGTAATGACGGAAAGTCCTCGTTCTGCCATTTACCGAAGGCGGCGTTAAAGTCGTCGGTGTTAAAGGGCAATTTCCCTTCAGAGCAAAGTCTTCTTGCGGTATTGCATTTTTTTATGAGCTCGTCACGGGAAGCCTTTTCCTTTTGGGCAGACAGATAAAAAAGCTTTCCGAGAGTCTCGGGGGAGATTCCCTGTGAAATATAACCGAGGCTGACTCTGCTGAAATTGCCGTCGAGTGCTGTTATTTGCTCATCCGACGGGAATGAGCAGGTGCTGAATTCCTCTTTTATAAATTCAATTGCCTTTTGAACTGTGGAAACGAGATGCTCACAGCCGAACGTGCTCTGATGAATAAGCTTGAATACGTCCTGAAGCTGTAATTCGGAGTAAGCCTTCGCGTGCTCAAGTAGTATCTGTTCGGTATTATTCATAAATACAACCTTATCCTTATATCTGCTAAGCCTTCCGTCTTTGAACGTTACGTAGGTGCTGTGCAGATTATAACGTTTATTATATGTATATATTATAATGTATCTTACGGGCAGATTCAATATTGCTTTTGTCGGGACGGTGTACGGGCATCGGCAGTCGGGAGAGCTCATAACGAGTATTTTCGGGTAAAAACAGCCGCAAAAAGGGGGATTTTGTGAATATTGCACAAAAACAAGCCAAAAAAAGTTTGATTCTTTTTTTCAAAACCCGCGTTTTTTAAAGAAATTGTTTTTTCAATGTGCTATAATACGGTTGCGCTGGTAAAGAGCCGCAAAAAATTAATTGAATATAAAGCCCTTGAGTCCCTCACCCTTGCGGGTGGGGGACGTTGGTTTTTTGATTCTGACGGGCAATAAAGGACGGACTTGACAAGAGTCCGTCTTTTTGTTTTTTCGTCGGATTCAGGCTGAGTATTTTCAGGAAAGGGGAGGATGAAGTGAAGAATAAGAATGCCGCCTGCTCCTTGGCTCAGAGCGAGGCATATCTTGAAAAGTGTGTACGGATTTTAAGTGCGGGAGCATACAGAATGTGCCGCGATAATTACCGCGGTCTTGATAAGTCTCAGAAAATAGATCCTAAGCTTCTCAAGGAGACCTGCCTTGCAGTAAAGGAAACGGCGGCGCTGATTGCGGGAATCGCAAAAAAGGACAGAGACGACAGTGAGGTAATAAGAGTTGTTTTTGAGGATACCGAGGACTGTGCAGAATAGCATATCGGCGTCTTGCCGAGTTTTTCGGGTACATCAGAACACCCCTGAAAATACTGTCCGCTTTTGCGGAGAAGCTCGCGGCAATAAATCAAAATAAAACGGGGGTTGGCAAAAAGGTAAATGAAAACTATTGTGCTGGGCTCGCCCAGTGAAAAGCAGCTGTTGTTTCTAAGGGATTCTCACCGTTACATAGCCTTTGGCGGGGCTCGCGGCGGAGGAAAAAGCTGGGCAGTGCGGGTTAAGGCTGTGCTTCTTGCATACCGATATCCGGGAATAAAAATTATGATAGTCCGACGCACTTACCCTGAGCTTCGGGCAAATCACATAAATCCGTTGAGACAGCTTCTCGGGGATGCGGCGGTATATAAGGACAGCACAAAGGAGATAAGCTTTCCTGACGGCTCACTTATAATGTTCCGTCATTGCTCCAATTCGACGGATATTGATAAATATCAGGGTACGGAGGTAGACGTGCTGTTTCTTGATGAGGCAACACAGCTGACAGAGGAGGAATATGACCGCTTCAAGGCTTGCGTAAGAGGTGTGAATGATTTTCCGAAAAGAATCTATCTTACCTGCAATCCCGGCGGTGTGGGACATTCCTTTGTCAAGCGGTTGTTTGTAGACAGAGCCTATAAGGAAACGGAGAATCCCGAGGATTACGTATTTTATAAAAGCCTTGTGACGGACAATAAGGCACTTATGGAATCGGATCCCGAGTATATAAAGCAGCTTGAATCCTTACCGCCGAAATTGAAGAAGGCGTGGCTTATGGGAGATTGGGACATATTCGAGGGGCAGTTCTTTGAGGAATTCAGAGACGTTCCCGAGCATTATCTCGACCGCCGTTTTACTCACGTTATCGAGCCGTTTCCCATCCCTCCCGACTGGAAGATCGTGCGAAGCTTTGATTTCGGCTTCAGAAAGCCCTTTTCCTGCGATTGGTGGGCCATCGACTATGACGGTAGAGCATATCTCATATTACAGCTGTACGGCTGTACGGACGTGCCCAACGAGGGACTCAAGTGGCACCCCGACAGAATTTTCTCTGAGATACACCGTATCGAATGTGAGCACAGATGGCTTCGCGGTAAGGTAATTGACGGAGTTGCCGATCCTTCTATATGGGACAGCTCAAGAGGCGAGGCAATAATTGAGGCGGCTGACCGTCACTGCGTTTATTTTTCAAAGGGAGATAACAAGCGTATCCCCGGCTGGATGCAGTGTCATTATCGCTTCAGCTTCGATGAGGAGGGCTTTCCTATGGTCTATTTCTTCAATACCTGCAAGGCGGCAATAAGAACGATACCTCTGCTTCAGTATTCGGGCACAAATCCCGAGGATCTCAATACGGATGAGGAGGATCATTTTGCTGATTCGTTCAGATATTTTGCGATGTCGCGTCCTATAACTCCGAAATATGCCGCTGAGAGCAGAGAGCTTTCGGGGGATGATCCTCTGGAGCTGAGAGCCCGTCGCGGATGATGTTTAAGCTTTTTTCCGGGCGGCACAATAAGCTTTACTTAAAATTATTTTATTGAAAGGAAACGATTTAATGAGAGAAAAAGAAAATGAATTAACGCCTTCAGAGGAACGTGCGGAGCTTTGCTTTGCCGTGGGTGAGGAGGAGATTCGTCAGGCGGCAGCCGTTCTTGAACGGTATAAGAGTGCAAAGGCAAATCTTTCCGCAAGAGTGCTTGAGAACGAAGCGTGGTTTCGTATGAGGCATTGGGAGCAGCTGAGAGCCCCCGCCGAGAGAGCAAGACGTCACTCGGGATGGCTTTTCAATTCCATAATTAATAAGCACGCGGATTTTATGGATTCCCTTCCCGAATGCACGGTGCTTCCGCGTGAGCAGAGCGATTCTCCCGAGGCTGAACGGCTTACAAAGGTTTTGCCCGTTGTGCTTGAGCGCAATAACTGGCAGGAGATATATTCGGATGCCGCATACAGAAAGCTGAAAACGGGTACGGCGGTTTACAGTGTATTGTGGAATCCCTCGGCGGATTCGGGGCTTGGTGACATCGTCATTAAAAACGTCGATATCCTCAATCTTTTCTGGGAGCCGGGTATCAGGGACATTCAGATGAGCCGCAATCTGTTCTACGTTGATCTTTATGATAACGATCTGCTTATTGAGGAATATCCTTTCCTTGAGGGACGACTCGGCAATTCACCGGATACGCTTTCCTTTGTATATGACAGCAGTGTTGATACCTCTGATAAATCCGCGGTGGTGGATTGGTATTACAAGAAGCGTACGGACAATAAAACGGTGCTTCATTACTGTAAATTCGTTAATGAAACGCTTTTGTATTCCTCCGAAAATGATCCCGAATATGCCGAAGCAGGCTGGTATGACCATGGTATGTACCCGTTTGTTTTTGATCCTCTTTTCAAGGAGGAGGGAACTCCCGTAGGCTTCGGTTATATCGACGTTATGAAGGATACTCAGGAGGAGATAGATATTCTCGGTAATGAGATCGTACGCAACGTAAGGCTTTCGGCAAGAAAAAGATTCTTTACCCGTGTTGAGGGTGCTGTAAGTGAGGAGGAATTTGCGGATCTTGACAAGGATTTCGTCCACGTGAACGGCTCGTCGATAGGAGAGGAATCAATAAGAGAAATAAGCTTTTCTCCTTTGCCCGCAATTTGTATGACGGTGCTCAATAACAAGATAAATGAGCTCAAGGAGACCAGCGGAAACAGAGATTTTTCTCAGGGAGGCACGGCTCACGGAGTGACCTCGGGTACTGCCATTTCGGCTCTTCAGGAGGCGGGAACCAAGCTTTCAAGGGATATGATTAGCTCTACCTACAATGCATTCAGCGGGGTATGCACTCTTTGCATTGAGCTTATCCGACAGTTTTACACTATTCCCCGAACCATAAGAATTCTCGGTGCTGACGGTGAATATGACTATTCCTATTACGACAACTCGGTTCTCAGAGGTAAGCTCATTCCGTCGGAATTCGGCTCTCCCGAGGGACTGAGAGCTCCCGTTTTTGACGTAAAGGTGAGAGCTCATAAGCAGAATGCTTTTGCACGCTCCGCACAGAACAGTGATGCGCTTAATTTTTATTCAATGGGATTTTTTGATCCCGAAAAGGCTGTTCAGTCACTTGCGTGTATGGAGCTTATTGATATTGAGAATAAGGAAAAAATTAAAAATATCATTAAGGCAAATGCCTCGGGAGGTAAATTATGATTAACGTCAGCCTTAGGGAAAGGGATGAGAATATTCTGATTTGCTGTCAGGGACACGCCCGCTTTGCGCCGAAGGGCAGAGATATAGTCTGTGCGGGAGTCAGCGCCCTTTGTATGGGGCTTGAGGGGGCGTTGAAAGGGATTTTCGGAGATTCTATCGTGCTCAGAGCGGAAGACGGACTGATGCGGGCTGAATTTCCATATAGCTCCCGTGATGACGTCGGCGGAGAAATAAGAGGCGCTGTCAATACCTTTGTTGCGGGTGTTTCACGGATAGCTCGCCTTTATCCCCGTCACGTCTGTGTTGAAAAGGATTGTTTTCCCTTATGGGTAAGATATATTGACACGTCGGAACAGACGACAGAAAAAATGAGAGGAGGATCAATATGACGGATATAGACTTATTACAGCTTTTCAGCGAGGCTGCTGAGGCTCAGAGTGAAAATACCGCAGGTGAGAGCAGTGAACCGACAGGAAATAATGATGTGGTTACGCCGCCTGAGGAAATTGCCGAAGCAGGAATCGATGAAGAGTTTGAACAGCTGATAAAGGGAAAGTTCCGCGATTCGTTCAAAAAACGCACTCAGGGTATTATAGACAAGCGCTTTGCAAGGATGAAGTCTTATGAAAATACCTTCAGGGTGTGTGCACCGCTTTTTGAAAGAATAGCCCGTGATTTTCCCGATATCGCGCCTGCCGATACCGAAGGGCTGGTTAACGCCTTCCTTGAAAGGGATTCAGAAAACGTCAGAGAAAAGGAGCAAAGCGAGCTTTTGCAGTCCGTGGAGGAAAAGCTTAAGGAGCGCAAGGCCTTGCAGCTGAGGGAACGACTTTTAAGAGAAAGCGAAGAGCTTCGTGAAATTTATCCGTCATTTGATCTTCTCGGAGAGCTTTCCTCATCAAAGCAGCTGAATGAGCTTCTTGCGGCAGGTGTTTCTCTTCGCCGTGCCTATGAATGTGTAAACCTTGAGAAGATAATGGGCTCAGCGTTAAGGTATGCAGTTTCAAGGACGGCGGGAAATACTGCCGAAGCATTGAGGAGCCGTTCAAGAATCAAAGAAAATTCACTTTCAGACAGAGCCTCATCGGTAAAGCGTGCCGATGTAAAAAATCTTACCGAAAAGGACATTATGAGAATAATTGCCGAGGTCGGTAAGGGCGCAAAAATTTCATTTTAATTTAAGGAGATAAATATGGAAATCAAAGAAATCACACTCACTCACTTTTCTGCAGGTGACGTTATCAATACTACGGAGGGTACTCTTGAGCAGGGGGTTATCACTAACCCCGACAGCCTTTCACCTCAGATGAAAACCTTTTATGACAAGACTCTTATCACTCTTGCCGGTGCAAATCTCATTCACGAGCAGTTCGGACAGAAGCGTCCCATTCCCGCAAAGGGCGGCAAGACTATTGAATTCAGACGCTTTTCACGTCTTCCCAAGGCAATTAAGCCTATTACCGAGGGTGTAACTCCCGCGGGCAATAAGCTCAGCGTAAGCACTGTAAGCTGTACGGTTGATCAGTACGGTGATTATATTGAGCAGACGGATATGCTCGAGCTTACAAGCATTGATAACACCATCGTTGAGGCTACAAAGGAGCTTGCTTCTCAGGCAGGTCTCACTCTTGATACGGTTGTCAGAAACGAGCTCGTGGGCGGTACAAACGTTATGTATGCACCTATGGTGGATGCTCAGGGAAATGAAACGGAGATCACATCAAGACTTGATATTACCAAGGATTGCCGTCTTCGCGTAAAGGACGTATTCAAGGCTGCCGCTCTTCTTAAAAGCGTAAATGCTCCCAAGATCTCAGGCAGCTACGTTGCGGTAATTCATCCGTATGTGGCTTATGATCTTATGCAGGAAGCAGGCGACAAGTGGATCGGTATTGCAAAATACGTTGATAAGGAGGGTATCCTCAAGGGTGAAATCGGTCAGCTGGGCGGTGTAAGATTCGTAGAAAGCACCGAGGCCAAGATCTGGGGCCCCGAGGCTATCAACGGTGAAATTGCAAGAACCGTCATTACAGAGGACGTCAACGGCACAACCGCAAGGGTTGCAGACGATATGGGCGTTAAAAGCTTTGACGAGCCCTTGAAGGTTTATGCAGGCGGTAACGAGGCTTATATCACAGGTGTAAACGGTAACACCGTGACATTCTCACAGAATGTAAGCCTCAAGGCAGGAGATGTTCTTGCCGGTGAAGGCGGTGCAAGAGACGGCAGTGCTGTATTCTGCACTCTTTTCCTTGGCGAAAACGCTTACGGCGTAACCGATATTGAGGGTGGCGGTCTTCAGCACATCGTAAAGCAGAAGGGCTACGGCAACGATCCTCTTAATCAGAGAAGCTCCGTAGGCTGGAAGGCTACAAAGGTTGCAAAGAGACTGCTCGAGGAATATATGCTTCGCGTGGAATCAGGCTCAGAGTTCTCATCAGGCGCAAAGGCTAACTGAGTGCCGTAAACGCAAAAAAGGCTTACGTCTTTTTTGCGGGGCGGTGAGCTGACAACGAAAAAATGAGCCCGACAGCGGTGTCGGATAGCCTTATCCGGACATCTTCCGTTCTCGGGCTCACAGATGAAACAGCTATTTGTAAATATTAATTTTGAGGTGTTTATTATGAAAAACAATGTAAAAAAGACAGCAGCTTCCGTTAAGACGGTGTTTATTCCCAAGACGAGTAAGAATGATGATTCCGTGTACGTGGCAGTAAACGGAAGAGCCGTTCTTGTAAAAAAGGGTGAGACTGTAGAGCTTCCCTTGTGCTTTGCCGAGGTAATTGAAAATTCAGTCAGGGCAGCAGGCGAGGCGGAGAAATTTATTGACTCTCAGGCTCATTTTGAATAACGGGGTGAGCTTGTGACTGTCAGAGAGGCAATTGACAAAACGGATGCATTGATGCCCAACGTCTGTGCTTATGCAAAAAAGGCTTCTTTGCTTGCAGCACTTGATGAAAGAACCGAAAAAGAGTTTTTTTCTTATTTTTCAGATAATGCTCGGAGCTTTTCGGGAGGCTATGAGGAGCCTGACAAGGAGCTGCTTATTCCCGAGCCCTTTTCTGAGCTGTACGTGAGCTATCTTGCTCTCAAGACGGCTATTGCCGAGGGAGACGTAGCGGCATTTTCTAATTTTTCTCAGCTTTTCAATAGTGAGTATCTTGCTTTTAAGAATTGGTATATCCGTTTTCATACCCCCCTTGGCCGAAAAATAAAAATGGATTAAGGGAGGAAAAGGAATGTTTTATCCCAAGCTTAAGGCATATTCCGAGAAGCACCGTATCTGCGACAGCTTCAAGGGGCTGTGCCATACGCCTCTTGTACCCGAGGGCAGCTTTTACGATTGTATGAATCTGTCAGCGGATAAGCTTCCTCTTATGAGCATAAGAGAAAAAAGAGGATTTCTTACCGCTCATACGGGAGAAAAAATATTTTATTTTGATAACACCCCCGTTACTGCCGTAAGAATGATAAATTCCAGAATTTGTGTGTGTACGGAAAAAAGCGTGTACGTTGACGGAGTGAAAATTGAAGCCGCTGTCCTTGAAAAAATTGACGGAGTCAGAACCATCGTCCCTATCGGCAGAGATTTTTTTATCTGCCCCGATGCTCTTTATATAAAGGAGCGCGACGGCGGCTTTACAGTTACCGGCTGTAATAAGGTTTTTACCTTCATGGATAACGTAACCGTTGGCTATTGCACCGAGGATTCTACGGAAATTTTTCCGTCTTATTTCGGTGAATTTCCCTTTGGCGCCGCGGCAGGAGAGCTTTGTGCAAAGGCAGAGGGCGGCTCAATGGCATTATATGAATATACGGGACAGGCTTGGATTCGTATAGAAAAGCTTTATATAAGGATCGGATGCAGAGATTCCAAGGACGGGCTTACTTCCGGAATGAGTCTGTCGGTAAAAACCGATGAAAAGCTGTTTGCGGACGGCACATATAACGTAGTGTTTGCAGATCCCTTGTCGGTCGTTCTTGAAGGGGTGCTCACCGCCGCGGGTGCGATTTCTCAGATCCGCCTTGAAAGCCGAGTGCCCTTGATGGATTTTGCCGTAGAGCACGGAAACAGAATATGGGGATGCAGATTCGGCCGGAGCCGTGACGGTGAATTTGTCAACGAGCTATATGCAAGTGCACTTGGAGATCCTGCCTCATGGAGCTCGTTCAAGGGAATATCCACTGATTCTTATGCCGTGAGTCTGGGTGTTCACGGAGCCTTTACGGGGGCGGTATCTCTCGGCGGTGAGATACTTTTTTTCAAGGAGGATCATATTATAAGGGTAACGGGGGATATGCCCTCGGAATTTTGTGTCAGCACTTATCCCGCAAGAGGAGTAGAGGCTAAGCAGCACGAGAGCGTTGTAGCATTGAATGAAAGTGTATTTTATAAAAATTCCTCGGGTATTACGGTATATGAC
>JAZOOE010000256.1:0-7426 GCA_045654865.1 Acutalibacteraceae bacterium
AGAAGCACCCTCTTCAAAAAGTGCGGTAAACGTTCTCTTTACGGCAAGCTCAGCATCCTTTTGCATAAACTCTGCAGGTAAAATTCCGCCAAACATTGTATCGAGCCGCTCCTGGTCAACTATGTCATATTCAATTTTTGCCTTGAACCATATCGATGCCATAAGGTCCAACCTTCCCTGTACCACCCGGACATAGAAATTTCCGCTGAACGGAATTGACATATAATGCTCTGACATTTGTTTTTTCCTCCTGAAAGTTTTATGCCCAGGGATTCATGCTTTCGGGCTGACGGATATCTGCCAGAATAAACTGCTCCCAGAGATACCATTTACCGTCCTTTGCAAGACGAAGCTGAACACTTCTGAGGCTGTCGGCACCGCCTGAACGGACATAAAGTGTAGCATAGGTTTCATTCTGATAGGAATAAGGGTTATCACTCACCATCACCGTATAAGGCTCTGCAGGCAGATAATTATTTGCAGGCGTTGCCCCTTCAAAGTAAGAACGGGGCACGTAATCCTTATCGCGGAAACGGTCTGCAATAAACTGCTTATCCATAACGCTTAAGGGACGAGGCCCTCTTAAATAGTCAAGCATTTTAAGAGCTTCATCCTTATTTTCCGTATAAAAGCAAAAGGCAAGAACAGTGAGCGCCGCCGTATCAAAGGGATCTGAAAGTGTGGCTTCAGGAAGAAGCTTAAACTCTTCAAAATTCGAAGGTAGTCTTTCAAAAACGATTCTTTTGCTTTTATTCCCTGCATTCTGAACGGGAACGGATGCACCGTTAGTTGATGCAGAATTTTTAATTTTATCAAAAAGTCCCATTTAATTTTCCTCCTTGTGTATTCCTTATCAGAAGGAACGACCTCCGCCTCCGTGGCTTCTTCCCGATGAGCTGGTGTGACTTGAACCAGAATCAGATGAACTGCTCTTCTGAGGCTTCGGATCAGAAATTACTCTTGAACCAATAAAAGTATCCTTGCTTGCATTGATACAAAGCGTTCCCTGTCTTATATAATCAGCTGCATCATCCTTTTTATGCACGGAATAATTGCCTGATGCCATCTTATTAGTAATAAGTAAACCTATTACAAGACCAACGCACAGACAAATCAGGAACCATACAACAGCGGGCATGGGAGTAAGTGCGCTGTCTGCCTCATCAATGAACACGGAAAATGCTTCTGCATAATCCTCACTTATAAGATAAGGGATAACGGCATCAAGAATATAGTCAATCTCAGAGTCACTGATCTGCACGTTTGCAGTTCCGTGAGTAGTAATATGGATTTTCCTTTCACCTTCTGCACCCGGAAGATAGATAACAAGAAGACCGTCGTCGTTTTCTCCATAGCCATAGCCGTTATAATCATAAAAATCATCAGCATAAGCCTCGGGAGTTTTTCCTTCAAGGTCAGTTATTGTAACAATTGCAATTTCAGCAAGAAACTCTTCTGTAAAAGCATTACACTTTTCAATAAGTGACTTTTCCTCCTCATCTGTAAGCAAATCCGCATTATCGACAACGAGGGGAAGAACTCTGTCAACCTGAACAAACTCTGTAGTTTCTTCGGTAACAATTGTTTCCTCGGTTATTTCCCCGGTTGTTTCCCCTGTTGTTTCCTCTGTTCCTTCTACAGGTTCGGATACGTCGGGAGCCTCGGTTGTATTTTCTACGGTTTCTTCTTCATTGGTTGTAATTCCTGCATTTTCTAAAACAGCTGCAACACCGTTATAGAAGGCAACGGCACCGAGATAATAGGTTTCAGCAGCATTATAAGCATCAATAATGGGATCGGTCACGTCAGAATCAAAAACGTATTCCTCATAGTCCTCTGCAATAAAGAAATCACAGAGATTCTGATTAAGGTCGAGAACGAAAATTACGGCATTTTCACAATCGGCATAGTTATTGTAAAGCATCTGACCGTAATCACGGACAGAATCATAGCCATTGATATTGTCGGTGAAGCAAATCATTGCGCAATAACCGTAATCTGCTTCAATATCAACAGCTAACTGCTCGAGAGCCTGAATTTCATCGGCAGTCAGAAGCCCTGCTGAATCAATAGTATTGTAATCAAGGGCAGATGCGGGAATAAGCATAAATGAAGCAAAGAACACCGCCACAAAAAGTGAACATAATATCTTTTTCATATCCGCCCCTCCTTAAATAAGACCTAAAAGATTCAGTCCTGCCCAAAGAGCAACACCGATACCGGCACCAATAAGAGCACCGATCTTTTTTACAGCGCCGGTGTCTGTAGGAATGTTACCTACAAACTTCCCCGTCTGACCATTCATAGCAAAAATATGATCCTTTCCCTTGTGTTTGATAGTGAGAAGCCACACGGGATAAAGTGCATATTTGTAGTTACCCTCCATAACGCTCATTGAGGAAGATATGACAGAAACCGTATTATAATCCGTAACGGTAGCCTTTAAGGTATCAACAATACTTTCACGGATTCTGTCATTTGCTCTTATCATACTATTCTGGGCATCTACGTCAAATTTATCGGCAAGGTAACCTGAAAGATAAGCCGTATTGAAATCTACAGCATCATTAACGTTAAAAGGCTCAAGAGATTCCATAAGATCATCCGGCATCTTTGTTGATCCGTCCACAGGAACGTTGTCAAATATCATATTTGCGCATCTGTAGCAATTAAATTCTGATTTTTCGGTGTAGTCATAAGAAGAATCCGACCACCGTCTTGTAATCTTTTCAGCAGTAAAGCTTACCTCACCTGAAGCGTTACACGAGAAAAGCCAATGAGGCACGTAAATTCCTTTGATCTCATCAATTTTATTATCATCCTTAAATGCCTTAGCAACAAATTTTCTACCCTCAAGATGCTTTTTATACGCCTTTTTTGCGGCTTCCTTATCAAGCTTGAAAGGAATCACAAGATGAGGACGAAGAGCACCGTCAAATTGTCCCTTCATAACCACGGGGCTTCCGCAATAAGGACAGCTTGTAGCACCCGTTGTTTCATCTGCAACAACCTCACCTGCACAGGAATTACACATATATACTCTCATTCCCGAGGTTTCATCGGTCGTCCATTCGCTTGTATCAGATTCCCAGCTAATTGTATCGGCAGCAGCTGCGCCGCCGTCTGCTGTCTGCTGTCCCTGAACAGCGTTCACGTCAAATTCACTGTCACAAAAAGGACATTTAAGCTTCTGTGAAGCAGCATCAAAGCTGACACTGCCGCCACAATTGGGACATTTCTGCTGTAATAATGTAGACAAGGTTAAATACCTCCTTATATATACCTGCTTAAAATGGAATAAATTTCAGAGAAAATTCCGACACCCTTTTCCGGAAGCTCATCTGAATCAGAAACAGAATACATTTCTCCGTCTCCATAGGTAACTGAAATGGTAGTTGTCGGAGCATCAAGAAGAATCAGCTCGCTTTTTTCAAGCTTTCCCCATGAAAGAAAGCCTCGACTATAAAATATTTGCTGAATTTCAGTAAGAGCATCCGCTTCGACCTCAAGGGTATAACTTTCTTCCTCAGCACCGTTGTAAGGACAATTGTAATATGACAGATAAAATTTATTATCCTCACCCTTATAAACCTCTATAGAAGACGAGCCACCCTCCATACCGCCTCCTGTATAATATCTGCAGGAGGTAATCGTAAAGCAGAGGGGCCGCTCCATACCGGGACCGTCAAGAATATGTTTTTTCATTGAATTTTTTATAACCACTGCGACAGTTGCAATAACACCGACAACAGCGATAATAACAACTGCCGCAATTACAATCTTTTTCATATCAGCCTTTATCAGCCTTTAGCTGTACCGCAGGCCTGACAGAAGTTACCGTTATCATTGTTACATCCGCAGGAAGGACAAGTCCAGCCTGAAGCCATAACGGCAGAAGCCTTCTGTGCCATAGGCTGCTGATTGTAGCTCATCTGCTGAGCAATAGGCTGCTGGTTATAATTCATCTGCTGAGCAATAGGCTGCTGATTGTAGCCCATCTGCTGTCCCATAGGAGCCTGATTATATCCCATAGGCTGGCCCATAGGAGCCTGATTGTATCCCATAGGCTGCTGTGCATAACCCATCGGTGCCTGATTATACCCCATAGGCTGCTGAGCATAACCCATCGGTGCCTGATTATAACCCATAGGCTGCTGAGCGTAACCCATCGGTGCCTGATTATAACCCATATTCATGCCCTGATTCATACCCATATTCATACCACCGTTCATAGGCATTGTGCCGACACCAAGGGCATTCATAGCCTGCTGAGCGAGCTGCTGATAACGGTTATATTCGGGTGAACCCATATTTTTCACACTGAAATTATTGAGTTTAACGTTAAAATCATCGAAATAAGGGGTATTTACAAGGAATTTAAGAGTAAAGTTATAAGAATACTCATATCTTGCAGGAACATAGCTCTGATTATTACCCTGAGCATCCTTATAGTAAATTTCATCTCTGTCCTCATCTATATCAAGAGTAAGAGAAGTAATTGCAGAAATTGGAATTACATCGGGATTTTCATTGTCCCAGTTTCCGGGCTTATTGGAGGAAACAACAAAGTTACGCTTTGCAGTATCCACATAAATATTTCGCATATCACCGTCAATTGTAATCATCGGATTAAAAGCACGAAGCACCGCCTTATTTTCCTCGCGATACTGAAGCTGAGCCTGAATCTCAGCAAGAGAAGAGCTTCTTCTGTCATCACAGAAGGGAGAAAGCTTTTTTGCACAATCCTTACACATATTGCCGTCGGAAAGCTTTCTGTTGCCGAGCATGCCTATTTTTTCACCGCATATATCGCAGAATTTCTTATCAAAAAGTCCCATTGTTATATACTCCTTTAATTTTTATGATTTGTCTGATTCATCAAAAGCATCGCCGCAATTCATACAAAAGCGAGGAGGATTGTGAGGATCCTCAGGAGTCCAGCCGCATTTGTCGCACTTATATAAAGGCGCGCCTTCAGGTTTCTTTGCACCGCAGTTCATACAGAACTTACCCTGATTTACACTGCCGCATGCGCAGGTCCATCCGGGCTGTTCCTCGGGCTTTTTGCTGCCGCAATTCGGACAGAAATTACCGGTTACGTCATTGCCGCAGGAGCATTTCCAGCTTCCCTGAGGAGCGGGCTTCTTGCCGCCGCAGTTGGGACAGAAATTGCCCGTTGCAGTCGCACCGCAGGAGCACTGCCAGCCGTTCTGTGCAGATGCCTGTGCATTTGCCATTGCCTGAGCCTGAGCGTTAACAAGCTGCTGAGCCTGCTGTGCCATACCCTGCTGGAAAAGCTGAGCTGTATTACCCATCATATTTCCTGCCATACCCATACCCATAAATGCATTTACTGCACCATTAGGATTATTTGCAGCATTCATAGCAGCATCGGTCATACCGGTTGTCTGATAACCGCCTGCAAGCATGGGATCGGACATAATGATTGATTTCTTGATTCTCTGGATTTCATCTTCGTCTTCCTTGGGAGCGTTAAGAGCGTTGAAGCTTACGTTTTCAATTTTGATACCACGCTGAAGCTTCCACTTTGCTGCCATTGCTGTATCAATTGCTTCGCAAAGTTCTGTCGTGTGAGCGGGAATTGAGCTGTAGCGAACACCCATTTCACTCATTTTTGCAAATGCAGGCTGTAAAGCATTAAGGAAGTCAGACTTTAACTGCTCCATAATTGTTTCTTTTCTGTATTCATCAGCCACATTACCGGCAATATTTGTGTAGAAAAGAAGAGGATCAACAATTCTGAACGTAAACATACCGTTACAACGAAGAGTTATTTCATAGTCGATATCACGCTTGGGATCAATGATTACTCTGAAAGGAATAGGAGCTTTTGTTCCGAACATATTGTTCATAATTTCTTTTGTATTGAAATAATAAACTCTCTGATCCTTTGCAGGCTCACCGCCATATGTAAAACGCTTACCAATTGCTTTGAATGTTTCCTTAAGGCTTTCACCGAAATTACCGGAAAAAATTGAGGGCTCAGTTGATGCGTCATACGTAAACTGTCCGGGCTCAGCGCAAACCTCAACAACCTTACCCTGCTCAACGATGATCATACACTGACCATCTGCAACTACAATACCTGAGCCGGAAGTGATTACGTTGTCACTTCCTTTTGTGTTTGAAGAACGTCCTGAAACGTTCTTCTGTCCTTTAACAATAAGTACATCTTCGCTTATGGAATCACAGGTAAAAAATTCCTTCCACTGATCAGCTAATACGCCTCCGAGTGCCCCGATTCCTGCTTTAATAAGTCCCATAAATATTTCTCCTTTCGGTTTGAATGTATTTTATTTAACACGTTACGTGTCATAACCTTATATTATTCTCTGTCAATAGGTTTATAAGCACCGCTTGAATAAGGATTTTTATTTTCTCTTTGTTTTTCAGGCATATTTCCGACCTTATTAAGAGCAAATAGAAGCGAAGTTCTTGCCAGTACAATAAGAATCCAAAGCATAACAGCTCCGAAGCTCCACCAAAGAGAAATACCGAATATAAAATGTAGCACAAGACAAATCACAGCGGGGACAGCCCATTCAAGGTTAAAAAACAGATTTACAAAAAATGAAAGAACAAAACCGTTGTCCTTCTTTATCCATTTCATTATTTCACCCCGCAAATTATACAAATCTAACTATAACTAAACATAATAATTATAATAAAAATTACATTCTCGGTATAACCTACAATTGTAGGGAGCCTGATTACAAACAAGGGATGCAAATTTGTGCATATAGCACATAAAAAAAGCAACAACCGTCGGAAAACCGACGGTCATCGCTTTTATTTGCAGTTTATTTAAGGTTTTCAAGTCCTACTGAGTGACGAAGAATAAGACGTGCATCGTTTGATTCAACAACACCGTTTTTATCTGCATCAGCAGCCAGCGACTGAGTTTCTGTAAGTGTTTCAAGGAATACAGCAGCACGAAGAGCAAGACGTGCGTCTGATGAATCGATCACACCGCTAAGGTCAGCATCACCAAGAATATATGAAGGCTTAAGAGCGTCAATCTTTTCTGTTGCTTCTACTGCACCGCATTCAGTGCACTTATAAGCCTTTTCGCCTTCAACACCAACCTCGGCAGGCTTTGTTACAACCCACTCATTCTTATGACCGCCTAATTCACCGTAATAAGCGTCACAAACAGTACACTTTGCCTTTTCCTTACAGGTTGCTGTTCCTCCGGTATGAACACCGGTTTTGGGAATTACAACCTCGGAAGCCGGAACCTCAAGTCCTGTTGAAGCATCAAAGTAGCATCCGCAGCCATTGAGAGTTCTACAGTACATATAACCTTCATTGTAGCCTACATCTAAACAGGTAGCAGGCTTAGCTGTTACATCTACCTTTGTATGACTGAGCTTCTTTGCACGAATATACTGATCAAAATAAATCT
>JAZOOE010000257.1:0-25863 GCA_045654865.1 Acutalibacteraceae bacterium
TGGCGGCACTGCTTAAGGACGCACTTAAGCCCAATCTTGTTCAGACTCTTGAGGGAACTCCCGCATTTGTTCACGGCGGTCCCTTTGCAAATATTGCTCACGGCTGTAACTCAATTATGGCAACCAAGGTTGCTCTTAAAATGGGTGACTACACCGTAACTGAGGCCGGCTTCGGCGCTGATCTCGGTGCTGAAAAGTTCCTTGATATCAAATGCCGTATGGCAGGTCTTACCCCCGATGCAGTTGTAGTTGTAGCAACTGTCAGAGCTCTTAAGATGCACGGCGGACTTCCCAAGACCGCACTTAATACAGAAGATCTTACCGCTCTTGAAAAGGGTATCCCCAATCTTCTCAGACACGTTTCCAATATCAAAAACGTTTATAAGCTTCCCTGTGTTGTTGCTGTTAACCGCTTCCCCACCGACACCGATAATGAAATTGATTTCATTATCGCAAAGTGCAAGGAGCTTGGTGTAAATACAATTCTTTCAACAGTATGGGCAGAAGGCGGCAAGGGCGGCGAAGAGCTTGCAAATGAGGTTGTCCGTCTCTGTGAGGAAGAAAAGGGCGATTTCACCTTTGCTTACGAGCTTGATTCTTCAATCGAGGAAAAGATCGAAGCCATCGTTAAGAAAATTTACGGCGGTAACGGTATTATCCTTACACCCAATGCAAAGAAGCAGGCTGAACAGCTTACAGCTCTCGGCTTCGGTAATCTTCCCGTTTGTGTTGCAAAAACACAGTATTCATTCTCCGACGATCCTACAAAGCTCGGTGCACCCGAAGGCTTTACGGTAACGGTTAAGAACATCAAGGTTTCTGCAGGCGCAGGTTTCATCGTTGTGCTTACAGGAGATATTCTTACGATGCCCGGTCTTCCCAAGGTTCCTGCCGCTGAAAAAATCGACGTTGACGAAAACGGAAAAATCACCGGATTATTCTGATATAAAGAAAAAAAGCCTCGGACTTACTGAATTCTGTCCGCGGCTTTTTTATATCTTGATTCGTCTTATCAAAATCAATATAATTAAGGTGAGGTGACGTTATGCATTTTATAAAAACAAAAAAAATTTCAGAAGTATATTTTTCAGGAGGATTTTTTCACCATATACAAAATGAAAAAAAGGGAAAAAGAACCTCTGTTAATATCAATTTCAAAAAAGACGGAAAAAATTGGTATATTCCCGCATACTACACCTGCCCCAAGGGAATAGTTTTCGACGTATGCGTTAAGACCTCGTATGGAAGCTATCAAAAATATATAGCAAATCTCGGCACGGATACAGAGATAACAAATCCGACAGAGCATAATTTTAACTCAAGGATCATCAGAAATAAAAAAATGATTACGTGCCAACAGCTTCAGTGCATAATCTACACTCCCGACAATCCCGACAACAAGGAGGCGTTGAGACTGGTAAAGCATTACAAGCTCCCCTCAGACTGCTGTTGGAGTATTTACAGATTAACCTTTCCCTGCAACACAAGAAGCCAAACGGAAATACTTTCTGTTCAGATACTTGCCGAGCCCGAATTTATAACGGCGGCAATGTTCAAAGCTGTCGTCGGCGAAGAAATACAAATTCACAATCCCGTTACGGGAAAGGATTATACACTGAAGGCATTAAGTATAACAGACGAATCCTTCAGCTTCAGCAATACGGACTATGATACTCCGTCGCATTATAAAATGCTCAGATACACTTTGACACCCGAGCCCGATGACCTTGGCTTTCTTATACGGGACACCGCAAATTCAGATCTCGTCAGAAGGCCTGTAGCAGAGTGCAGATCTATTCCTGAAAGCAGCTGTTCAATCGGAATTATAGGCGGCGCAGACGGCCCTGAGATGATTACCGCAGGACAAGCTACCGATGAAGATAACAGAGCATATACCGTTTGCTCTGCATTACATTTTACCCCTCCCGCTGACGTTTTATGGAAATTCATATTTATGACCAAAACTCAGGAGGACAGAACGATATCAATAAAAAGGAGTGAAAAGGATCCGTGGCAAAACTGGAAAAATGCATCCAAAGACCATTCGACACTATATTAAAGCAGATAGAAAGCGAAATTCTCAGCGGCAGCATATCAGCATCCCTGGAGGAGTCTTCAGACTTTTTCTCCGACGGCAGCAGATGTGCAGTGAGGGTTTTTGAAAGATACTCTTATATGGGCGGAAATCGCGTCAGCCTTGCCGTGACATTATTTCAGCCGAACGGTACATCACCCGTTTTTGTTTCAGGTATAACCTCAGGCGGAAGTCAGGCAATGTTTTTTAAGGTTAACACCTTTGGTGAAGAGGCGTTCCTTGATAAGCTCAGAGAAATTCTTGACAGATAAAAACGAAAAAACCGCGGCATAACCGCGGTTTTTCCGTTGTGGAGATTATTTATGAAGAAAACGAGCAATTCATCTTTTACAGTACGTTTCTTACTGTGGTTTCAGTATATACAAAAAAACTGAAATAAATCTTAAATACAAGCTTCTGACGCTTTTTATCTGCATTAAGATTATTTTAAGGGTTAGTAAGTATAATGAAGCCGTAAGAGGTTTTCCGACGGATAATATTTCCGGGAAACCGTTTAATATAAAAAGCTACTCGTTTTCTTCATAAAATATCTCCACAAAAGCAGAAGCACTCCGTAACCCCCTTCGGTGTGCTTCTGTTTTTTTACAATCCTTGACATCAATGCAATTATTATTTATAATATTATAATAACCAAAGGAGGAGATTTAAATGAATATAAGCGTCATAATTCCCTCCTACAATGAAGAAAAAAATCTTATTCAGCTGATACCCGAATTAAAAAAAAACCTGACTCTTACCGACACCGACTTTGAGATTATTACAGTGGATGCCATGGCCTCCCGAGATAATACCGAAAAGATCTGCGAAGAAAATGAAATCACTTATGTGCGACAGAAAAACAAAGGATATGCAGATGCGTTCAGAACGGGAATTTCTCTTGCAAAAAATGATATTCTGCTTGTTGTTGATGCAGATAACTGTCAGGATATATCAAAAATTCCGGAGATGTATAAGGCTGTGTGCGGCGGCGCAGACGTGGTTATCGGATCACGCTACGTAAAGGGCGGAAAAACATCCGACGGTATATTGAACGTTATTATGTCAAAAATTCTGAACACTGCATATTCACTTGTGCTGGACTTAAAGCAAAAGGATATTTCCACAGATTTCAGAATGTACAATATGAAAAAGCTGAAAAGCATAAATACCGAATGCGAAAATTTTGACGTAATCGAAGAGACGCTGTTTCTGCTGCAAAAGACATTTCCCGACATTGTAATAAAAGAGATTCCGATCAATTATAAAAAAAGACTTGAAGGCAATTCAAAAAGAAGATTGCTGACCTTTATCAAGGGGTATATAAAGCTTTTATTCAGACTGTTCAGACTAAAAAAAAGGGGGTAATAACGTGAAAATTGCAGTTTTCATTCTGGCGGGCGGCTCAGGTCTTCGTCTGTGGCCGTTAAGCAGAAAAAACTCACCAAAGCAATTTTTACCGCTTTTACCCGACAACAAAAGTTTTTTTGAAAAAACCTATGAAAGAGCACTCAAAATAGCTCATAAAGATGACGTATTTATTCTGACCGTAGAGCAATATAAGAATCAGATTCTCAGCTATTGCCCTGTTATCAGAGAAGAAAACATTATAACAGAAAGCGAAAAGAGAAATACTGCACCGGGAATCGCAGTTGCCATGATGTCAGTTCACCAAAGCCACGGTGATACCACCGCCGTTATAATGCCGTCAGATCACTTTATTCCCGATGATAAAACGTTTACCGATACCGTATTCCGTGCAATATCCTGTGCAAATGAAACAAACGGTGTTGTTACAATAGGCATCCCCCCCACAAGACCGGCAACAAATTACGGCTATATAAAATTGGGCAGCTCCGACCGCCATGGATATTATTCAACCTTGGGCTTCACCGAAAAGCCCGATGCCGCCACTGCGAAAGAATTTATTCTCAGCGGAGACTATCTATGGAACAGCGGAATTTTTGTATGGAAAACATCTGTGATACTGGATAAATATAAAAAGCATCTTCCCGATGTTTTTTCTTTGTCCGAGCAAATATGCGGCACAACCGACACAAATGCAAAAAATGAGCTTTACAAGAAAATGCCCTGTATTTCCGTTGATTACGGAATCCTTGAAAAATGCAACGACATATACTCTGTGCGCGGCTGCTTTTCGTGGAGCGATATAGGCTCATGGGAATCCTTTGCCGAGCTTTGCTCAAGAGATGCCGCCGGAAACTGTGCCTTCGGCGACGTTATAAACATAGATTCCTCAGGCTGTCTGACTGTAAGCCTGAACAGCATCACGGTAACAGTGGGAACAGATGACCTGTGTATAATAAACACGGGCGATAAGGTTCTCGTTTTCCCGAAAAATAAAAGCGAGGAGCTTTTAACTAATCCTCAACTGTTTTCTGACAGCATTTTCTCAACTCTTTTATAAGGTGTGATATAATTTGAAAAAAGCACTGATAACGGGCATTACCGGTCAGGACGGATCTTTCCTTGCCGAAAGTCTGTTAAGCAAAGGCTACAAGGTTTACGGACTTATCAGAAGGAACTCGTCAACCGACTACGGAAACGTTAATCATATTGCAAATGAGATAGAATTTATTTACGGTGATATGACTGACTCTGCTTCTCTCAATGCGGCAGTTAAAAGGTCTCTTCCCGATGAGGTATATAATCTTGCCGCACAATCCTTTGTAAAAATCAGCTGGTCTCAGCCCGTTTTCACCTCTGAGGTAAACGGGATCGGTGTCCTCAATCTCCTTGAGGCGGTAAAGGATATCAAGCCCGATGCGAGATTCTATCAGGCATCCACAAGCGAAATGTTCGGTCTTGTTCAACAGATGCCGCAAAGCGAGACGACTCCCTTTTATCCTCGCAGTCCGTACGGAGTAGCCAAGCTTTACGGACATTGGATTGCAAAAAATTACCGTGAAAGCTACGGTATGTTCTGCAGTATGGGCATACTGTTTAACCACGAATCAGAAAGAAGAAAAATTGAATTCGTAACAAGAAAAATCACAAGTGCGGCCGCCGCCATCAGTGCCGGAAGGCAGGATAAATTATTCCTCGGAAATCTTGATGCAAAGCGCGACTGGGGATATGCCGGAGATTACGTCGAGGCTATGTATCTTATGCTTCAGCAAAACAAGCCCGATGAATTTGTCATAGCCTCGGGCGAAAGTCATTCCGTCAGAGAATTCACGTCAGTAGTCTTCGAAAAAGCGGGTATTCCGCTTGTATGGGAGGGCGAGGGTGTCAATGAAAAAGGAATCGATAAAAAAACAGGACGGACAATAGTTGAAGTTTCCGAAGAATTTTTCAGACCTGCGGACGTGGTTACGCTTCTCGGAGATCCCGCAAAGGCAGAAGCTGTCCTCGGCTGGAAAAGACAGGTTTCCTTCGCCGAGCTTGCAGACAGAATGCTCAACTATGATATGAGCCTTATAAAATAAAACAAAATGGTGACAACGTGAAAAAAATATATTTTGTTCAATCCAGCTCCGTTTACGGCGGAGAGGTATGCGTTCCTTATGCATCGGGGGCAATTGCCGCTTATGCCTGGATGCACGATGAAATAAAAAGGGAATATGAATTAGCCGCAATAATTCATAAAAAAGAAAGCTTTTCGGATGTCAAAGAGATGATATCCGAGCCCTTTCTTGTTGCCTTTTCGTGCTATATTTGGAATTTTGAGCACAATAAAATTTTCGCAAAAGCACTCAAGGAGCAATACCCTGATTGCCTTATTCTTTTCGGCGGTCACAACGTCAGCAATAACAGCTCTTCACTTCTTGAAGAATGTCCATACATTGATTTCCTTATTCACGATGAGGGCGAGGTTCCCTTTTATAAGCTTCTTCTTGCATTAAAATGCGATATGCCGCTGAACAAGGTTTCAAATCTTTCCTACAGGGACAACGGTAAAATCATCAAAACCGAAAATCTGTGCTATGACGTAAGCGACTTCCCCTCCCCTTATGCCGCAGGCTTATTCGATGAAATGCTGAAAAGCTCGGGAGATACCTTTTACGGTATCCTTGAAACAAACAGAGGCTGTCCCTATAAATGTGTTTACTGTGATTGGGGCAGACAGACAAACAGTATAAGACAGTTTCCCATAGAACGAGTCAGAGGTGATATTCAATGGCTCAGCGACAATAAAATCGGTTATTCCGTTTGCGCTGATGCAAATTTCGGCATACTTGAAAGAGATATTCTTATATCACAATGGCTTGTAAAAGCAAAAGAGGAGACGGGTTATCCCTCAAAAATACAATTCTGCTTCACCAAAAACAGCGATGACAGAGTTTTCCTTATAAATAAAATGATGAACGGCTGTGGCCTTAGCAAGGGCGCGACAATTTCCCTGCAAACCCTTTCCCCTCAGACGTTATCTGATATATGCCGCTCAAATATGACCTATGAGCATTATACTTCTCTTGTCAGAAAATATAACGAGGCGGGAATTTATACCTACACCGATATAATTCTCGGACTGCCCGGAGAAACCTATGAATCCTTTACAAGAGGTATCGGAAAGCTTTTCGAAGCAGGACAGCATACGAGTGTTAACGTATTCAATTGCGAGGTTCTGATAAACGCCCGTCTTGCATCTGAGGAAATGGCTGAAAAATATTCCATCAGGCACGCAAAATGCGTTCTTAACAAGCATCACAGCGAGGTTGGATGTGAGGTAGAGGAAGGCAATACGGTTGTAGTTGCCACAAGCTCAATGAATGAAGCGGACTGGATAAAGGCAAACATTTTCGTGGCATTAAGCGGCTGTCTTCATAATCTCAGCCTTTTACAGTTTTTCGCCATATATCTTTTTCACGAAAAGAACATTCCTTATGAAAGCTTCTATTCGGATATTTACGAACATTTTATAAAAAGACCTGACACACTTCTCGGTGCTGCACTTAATCTGCTTTATAAAATGCTTGAGGACGTTACTCTCTCAAGGGATATATGTCAGACTCTCATACCTGAATACGGCAACGTTAACTGGCCCGTGGAGGAATGGCTTTTCCTTAAATTAGCAGAGGATTTCAATCGCTTTTATAATGAAATAACCGGATATCTCCATACATTCGGAATTGACAATGAGATATTTTCACAGCTACTCACCTATCAGAGCAAAATGATCAAAAAGCCCGGAATTACCGAGGTTACCTTTGATACGGAATATAACTTCCCTGAATACTTCAAAAATATATACGAGGGAAAATATAAGACTCTTAAAAAGCAACCGCTCACAATCAGTATTTTTGATAAGAATGCACGCTCAGACAAAAAATCCTATGCAAAGGAAACTGTCTGGTACGGCAGAAAAGGCGGAAGAATTGTGTATAAAGAGGAGATGACAATAGTTGAACGCTCTTAACAAGCGAAGCTCGTTTCAATCCCTTTCGCAAAAAAAGCAAAACCTTATAGCATTCTCGGTAATAGGAATGTTTGCACTTCTGTTAGTCAGAGGTGCTTTTTACGGTGTTGCAACCCCCGATGAAAGCTTTTATCTTACAATTCCCTACAGAGTGATCCTCGGGGATGCGCTTCTTATTGATGAGTGGCACGCCTCCCAGCTGTCAGCCTTCCTTTTATATCTCCCGATGAAGCTGTTTATTGCAGTTACGGGAGGTACCGACGGAATTGTCTTATTTTTCAGATTGCTTTTTGTTTTCTGCCAGACTGCCGTTTCCTGCTTCACTTACGTAAGAATCAGAAAATACGGAACGATTCCCGCAATTTTCAGCGCATTGCTGTTTCTGACCTACGTTACCGAGCAGGTTCACATGCTTGACTATTACACAATGACACTTATGGGCTTTCAGGTCACAGGACTGATTCTTTTTACAGACGAAAGACTTACCGCCCCGAAGCTTATTTTTGCAGGAATAGTCTTTGCCTGCACCGTAACGGCACAGCCCTTTAACAGCCTTGTGTATTTCCTTTACTGCATATTGGTCGTAATATTTTTCTTTACGTCATCAAAGCTCAATTACTCTGAGCTTACAAAAAAGCTGCTTTCACCTGCAACATGGATATATATAACGGCAGGAATTGTTCTCACAGCTGTAGTATTTATACTTTTTATGTGCGCTCAGGCACCATTGGGAGAAATAATAGGCAGCCTCGGCAATCTTTTCAGCGGTCAGGACCACAATCTGCCTTTTTCAGAGGAAGCGGACTCAGATATGTTCTCATATCTGACAATCGGCAAAACACTTTTAAGCTTTGCTCCCGTCAGCTTTTGTGCTTCTCTCGCAATTGTGCTTCTTGTTATTGCCGATAAAAAAAGACGTGAAAGACAAAAGCTCTGGCTTTATATAAGCACAGCGGTATTCACCGTTTATTTCATTGTGCTTCTAATTATGTGCACAAAAAACCTGTCAGCGGTGCTTTTCAGACCTTACCCATTATTTTTATATACACTCGTATTGCTTCTTCTGAAAAAAAAGCCGAACAAAACACTGTTTTCCTTATGGCTTTCAGGTGTCATCTATATTCTTTTCCTCGGAATCGTATCTCAGGCACTCGATTACGTCGGAGCAATCGGCTGTGTTTTATCAAACACCGCACTTGTTCCCGCATTAAAGGAATTGACTGAAGAAATAAAAATGCAGGAAAATGAAGCAAAGAGCAAAAAGAAGAGTGTGCCGCTGCACCGTGCAGTCATAATAACCTCGGCACTTATCTGTTCATTGTGTATCCTTTTAGGCGGAGCTCTTGAAATGACCAATGACCTTACTGCCGTTGTTATGGGACGCGAAAAAGCAGAAACTCAGGTGACACTGAAAAGCGGTCCGCTTAAGGGAATAATAACCGATAAAACCGTGCAGTCTGAATATAAGGCTTTACTTACAGATATAGCAGCTATCCGTCAGAATACCGACGGTAAGGTTCTGATTGCGGGACTTATCCCCTGGACATATTTCTGCTTTGACGAGGCGCCTGCCACATTCACCACCTGGTACATACAAAACGAGCTTTATATGTTCCGATCATATTATGAAAACGAAGAGCATCTTCCAAAATGTATATATATTCCATCAACCTCATTTTATTGGGGATATAATTATCTGCTCACATCAAAAAGCGATACTCAGTATTTCAAAAATATGTTCCGCGGAAAAACTGTAAAAGGCGAGATCGGAACAATATTTTACGTGGATAAAATCCGATAAGTTATTGACTTAATATAATTTCGGCGTATAATAATATGGTAATTTAAAAGAGGTGTTTTTTATTATGAGCGAAAATTGCACACATAACTGTGAAACCTGCTCCGCAAAGTGCGGAAGCAAGGAAAAAAAATCTTTTCTTGAAGAACAAAACAAAATGTCTGACATAAAAAACGTTATTGCAGTTGTCAGCGGCAAGGGCGGCGTAGGAAAATCTCTTGTTACGTCCCTTCTTGCAGTTGAATCTCAGCGCAAGGGCTTTAAGACAGCAATAATCGATGCGGATATCACCGGACCTTCTATGCCCCAGTCCTTCGGTATTCATCAAAGAGCCGAGGGAAGCGATCTCGGAATTTTCCCCGCAAAAACCTCAACGGGCATTGAGCTTATGTCTCTTAATCTTCTTGTTGAAAATGAAAGCGATCCCGTAATCTGGAGAGGTCCCGTTATTGCAGGTGCCGTAAAGCAGTTCTGGACAGACGTTGTATGGGGAGATATTGATTATATGTTCGTTGATATGCCTCCCGGAACAGGTGACGTTCCTCTTACCGTGTTCCAGTCTCTCCCCGTAAAAGGCATTATCGTTGTTACGTCTCCTCAGGAGCTTGTTTCAATGATTGTCGGTAAGGCTGTAAAAATGGCAAAGATGATGAACATTCCCATTCTCGGTATCGTAGAAAACTATTCTTACTTTGAATGTCCCGATTGCAAGAAGCAGCATCATATTTACGGCGAAAGCCACATTGATGAGGTTGCAAAAGAGTACGGCATCGAGAATATCGCCAAGCTTCCCATAAATCCCAAGCTTGCAGGTGCCTGCGACAAGGGTATGATTGAGCTTGCTGATTGCAAGGAAATTTCTGACCTTGCAAATGCGGTGATCGTATAATTATGGCTTTCGAAAGAGCCTTCAAGGGACAATGCCTGACGTGCTTCCCCAGAAGCTTTGTTTGCATCGATATCGAAACAACGGGCTTAAGTCCTTTATATGATGACATAATCGAGGTTTCGGGAATAAAGATTGAAAACGGAAAAGCAACCGATACCTTTTCCGAAACAATAAACATAGGCAGACCTCTCCCTCCGTTTATTACCGCTCTTACGGGCATTACGGACACAGAGCTAAAAAAAAGCAATTCAGCCCAAAACGTGCTGACACGCTTTTGCAGCTTTGTCGGCGGAGAAATTGTGCTCGGGCATAACGTCAACTTCGATATTAATTTTCTTTATGATAAGTGCCTTGAAAAAACGGGCATATTATTTGAAAATGATTTCGTAGACACCTTAAAGATAGGTAAGCGGCTTTTGCCTCAGCTCAAGCATCATAAGCTTGATGATCTGGCAGATTTCTACAATATTCCTCCCCGTACTCTTCACAGAGCTCTGGGAGACTGCGAAATGACCGTTAATTGCTATTTTAAGATGCTCGACGACATAGAAGACGAGCTTACCTTTTATGCGACAAAACGACACAGATAAGCAACAAAAAATCTCCTCTTTCCGTCAGAGAAAGAGGAGATTTTTATGCTTAATTGAATAATCCGCTGAAGAATTGCTTGATTGCGGCAAATAATGTTTTCATAAAGTTTATAAATGCAGAGAAAACCGTTATTACGGTAGGATTCTGCTCAACGTCAGTAATCCAGGAGCCATCCGCCATATTTTCCTCTGTCATATTTACAAAGCCGGGCCACTTTTCGCCGGTGTAAACCAGGAATCGGGAAACATTCTTGTTATTCGATGAAACGGTTACGTTTGAATACTGAGTAAAATACTCAACAAGATACTCGTAGCCGCCAAGGTCGTGGTGCTTGTTTTTAATGAACCATGTTGTTTCGGGGAAAAGACATGTTGAAGCATCTATCTTGCCGTCGGGAGATATATAATCTCCGTAGCCTGCTGTAACTCTTTCATCAATATATTCCTGAGGAAGAGTTGTAAAAAGTCCTGCTGAGGTTGCACCGAAGGATGCATCCTGAACACCCACAAGAATGTCACCGGTCTCGTCATAATGCTCAGTGATAGGAGCATTTGCAAGACCGTAGGAAGCGAGAATACCGATTTCCACGCCGTATTCAACGTTGAATTTTGTATAAAGCTCGGGAGTTGCCTCAACTATATGCTCTCTTATATACTGAATCTTCTCAATAAGACCTGCATACATCTCTCTTGTTTCGGTTCCTTCCTCACCGAAAATGAGATCAATAGCTCTGTCAAAGTCCTCTTCGTAAACGCTTACCCAATAGTTAGCCCACGTACCGATACCTGTTGCAAGAAGCATAGCGGGCATAAAATATTGGTAAAGTCTCTCATAAAGACTCTCAACGGAGCCGAGTATGGAGCTTGTAATACCGGCCTGAGTAATATACTCAAGAGTGTCCTCAACAAGAGTTACAACAAGCTCATCTATTCCTGCAAGGTCGATTCCGACGTCATAGTATTCACCGAAATATTTGCTTTCGAGAACGTAGGACTGGGCGTGCTTGTCGCTGAATTTGATCTTACCGCTGAAGCAATCACTTATAACGGAGCTTCCGTTTGACATTGTTTCATCGTAGAAAACCTTTTTGACAAGACCTTCATCGCCGTATTTTTCAAGATAAGCAGTTATCACACTGCCGCCAATACATCTTGCAGCAAGAGCAACCTGACTGCATTTCGTTGTTGCAATAATTGTCTTGATATATTGATGAAGCCTGTCAACGTGATCATAGGGAGAAAGTCTCCAGTCATAACGGAACTTGTAATCGTCTACCTCGAAAATACCGTCCTTACCTGCATCATAAGTAGCCGCACGATTTTCCCAATAAGAAATCTCTTCTGCAGAAACACCGGTTCCGTACTTTGCATTACCGTTACCGTCAAGCTGAGTTTCATCCCAGATAGGTGCCAGCTCTTCATAAAGAGCGGTACCGTAGTTATCCCACTTATCAAAGGGCAGCCCTTCAAGAATAAAGGGCTTGATGATATTCATTGCAGCCTCAATGATTGCATCGGTGGACATTTCGCCCTCGTCATCGTCAGTAAGAACGTCAAAACCGGTGGAAATAACGTTTCCTTCTGCATCGCAAATATCAATACTGCTTCCGGAAATAAAAATAATGGGACACTTTTCTCTCTTTTCCGTGGTTGCGGCGCCTACGGGCAAAGCAAACACGGTAACAGCCATCACAAGTGCCAAAGCAATTGAAATTAATTTTTTCATAAAACCTTTCCTTTCATAAATTCGTTTTATTAATTTATATGCTCACCCGAATCGATCATACCCGGGATTTCAATACGCTGAAAACTGTATCGCAAACAGCAAAATTCGTATACGATACAGTTTTTCATCTAATATTGAGTTTTCAAATTTATCCAGAGCTCACTTTGAAGAATAAGTGTTTTTTCGTTGAGATTTATAAACACCTCGCACTTATCAAGCACCTCCTGAGGCGGATAAACCAAGGGATCCTCTCTTTGCTCGGGAGAAAGCGCCTCAAAAGCGGGAATATGAGGTATTGCATACCATACAGTCTCCGCATTTCTTACGGCAATTTCCGTTTCGCACATAAAATTGATAAATTTTTCAGCGGCTTCCTTATTCTGAGAGGATTTCAGAACACACATTGAATCAAAGAACATATTTGCGCCCTCAACGGGTACATAAGCGGCAAGATCCTCGTTTTCTTCGATCATTGTCATAGCGTCGCCTGCATAATAGGGGGCAATATACGCCTCTTCATTGAGCATCTTGTCAAAAACCTGATCCATAACGTATGCCTGAACGATCTTCTTCTGCTCCTTGAGTGCATCTGCCGCCTCATACCAATCCTCGGGATTGGTAGTATTCATAGAATGTCCGAGCTTTATATGTGCCAATGCAAAGGCATCTCGGGGATTATCAAACATAAGAATCTTGTCCTTATATTTCTCATTCCATAAAAGCTCGATGCTCTGATCCTTTACGTCCTCTTCATCAACGTATTTAGTGTTATATACGATTACAACGGTCCCCCACGTATAAGGCACGGAGTATTTTTCCTCGGGATCGTAGGAAAGCCCCTTATACTGCTCTCCGATGTGCTTATAATTCGGTATATTATCGAAATTAAGCTCAGCAAGCAGATCCTCACTGATCATTTTGGAGATCATATATTCAGAGGGAATGATTACATCGTAGGATGCAGCACCGCTGACGATTTTTGAGTACATTTCCTCGTTGCTTGCATAGGTTGTGTAATTTACGTGAATACCTGTAAGTCTTTCAAAATCATCAAGCACACTCTGGTCGATATACTCGCCCCAGTTATAAACGTTAATGGACTGCTTGGGCCCCGTAGTTCCCTGAACTTGTCCGCAGGAGGTAAAAGAAAGGAGCAGACAAAGTGCAATAATCAGAGATATAATTTTTTTCATTACAGCTCCCCCTTATCTCTTTAATTTTCTGCCGCCTACGGGCTTTTTGATGTTTGATATAAGCATAAGGCCCAGGATAACGGCAAAAAGAAGTGTAGACAAAGCATTAAGCTTAAGCGAATAAGGCTTCTTTGTCATTGAATAGATGGTTACGGGAAGCGTCTGGAACGTAGCGCCTGAATTGAAATAGCTGATAACAAAGTCATCGAGGGACAGCGTAAACGCCATAATAAGCCCTGAAATAATACCCGGAAGAATCTGAGGTATTACAACCTTTATAAAGGACTTAACGGGCGGACAGCCGAGATCAAGCGCAGCATAATATATATTCTGATCCATTCCCTTGAGCTTGGGCAAAACCGAAAGCACAACGTAGGGAATATTGAAGGTTATATGAGATATAAGAAGCGTTCCGAAGCCCATTTCCATTCCGTTGAAATGTGAAAGCACAAAAACGAAAAGGATCATCATTGAAATAGCGGTAACTATTTCGGGGTTAACAACGGGAATGTTGTTTATGCTGAGCAGTGCGGATTTCTTCCAGCCTCTCATTGAATTTATACCGACAGCCGCAAGTGTACCGATAACGGTAGCTATAACGGCGGAAATAACGGCAATTACAAGCGAATAATAAAGGGATTGCAAAATAAGCTCATCCTGAAAAAGCTCAAGATACCATTGAAGAGAAAAGCCCTCAAATTTTGCACGTGATGAGCCCGAGTTAAAGGAAAAAACAATAACAACAAGAATAGGCAGATATAAAAATGCAAGAAGCAAAGCATTGTATACCTTCAGAAACTTTTTCATATTCTGCCACCTCCCGACGTCTTTGCATCCTTGTCAAAGTGATTCATAAAGAAGGTTGCAACAAGAATAAGTATCATAAGAACCATCGACAGCGCCGCACCTATATTATAGTTGACGACACCGGAATTTCCGAGGAAGTAGTCCTCGATAAGGTCACCGATAAGGAAATCCTTACCGCCACCGAGGATTCTTGAAATAATGAACGTACTGATAGAGGGAATGAACACCATCGTGACACCTGAAATTATACCGGGCACACTGAGGGGAAGAATTACCCTTTTGAATACGTTAAAGCCGTTTGAGCCAAGATCCCTCGCAGCCTCAAGAAGCGAATTGTCGATCTTTGTAAGCGAGGTATAAATGGGAAGAATCATATAGGGCAGAAAATTATAGACCATACCGAGAACGATAGCTCCACGGTTGTTTATAAGCTGAAATCCGTCAAACTCACTGCCGAATGCGCCCGCAATAGCCCTGAGCGCGGAATTTATCAAGCCGTTATTTTCAAGAATCGTCATCCATGAGTAGGTTCTTACAAGGAAATTCATCCACATAGGAAGCATTATGATCAGAGTCGCATTTCTCTGTATCTTTTCACTTGCTCTCGACATACTGTATGCTATCGGATATGCAAGCAAAAGACAGATGACAGTTGCAATAAAGGCAAGACGTACGGACAAAAACATAGTTGAGCGGTACGTATATATCCACTTGAGGTTTTCAAGTGTAAATGCTCCGTCTGACGAAGTAAAGGCATAATAGACAACCAGCGCCATCGGAACAAGAACAAACACAACCATCCAGGAAGAAAACGGAGCAACGGTTGCTTTTTTATTACCTATGGTGACCGCCTTACTCATTATCGTCTTCCTCCGCATCAATTCCTGCATTTACATCGGACAATTCATCAAACTCGTCAGAATAACTGGAGAAATCACCGAAGGTACCCGAATATTCGGATTTTTTCATAATGTGTATAGCATCAGGCTCAATAAGAAGACCGATCTTTGAGCCCTCATACTGAATGTCCGTGGACTGTATCATCCACAAAAAGCCTCCGATGTCAACTATTATCTCATAGTGAACGCCCTTGAAGGTAACGGAGGTTACGATTCCTGTGAGCATACCCTGCTCCACGGGAACAACGTCAACGTCCTCAGGACGCACAACAACGTCTACGGGCTCATTTTTACCGAAGCCCGTATCAAGGCAATCAAATACGTGTCCCGAAAATTCAACAACCTTATCGCCCTTCATAATACCGTCGACGATATTGCTTTCTCCGATAAAGTCTGCGACAAAGGCATTTTTGGGCTCGTTATATATATCTGTGGGAGAGCCTATCTGCTGAATCTTACCGCTGTCCATAACAACGATGGTGTCAGACATCGAAAGAGCCTCCTCCTGATCGTGAGTAACGTAAATAAACGTAATATCAAGGCTCTGCTGTATCTTCTTGAGCTCCACCTGCATATCCTTACGAAGCTTGAGGTCAAGAGCGCCGAGAGGCTCGTCAAGCAAAAGCACCTTGGGATCAACTGCAAGAGCACGTGCTATTGCAACTCTCTGCTGCTGACCGCCTGAAAGCGAATTTATATTTCTGTGCTCAAAGCCCTTAAGATTAACAAGAGAAAGCATCTCCGAAACTTTCTTTTCAATCTTATCCTTGGGCATCTTTTTAAGCTTCAGACCAAATGCGATATTCTCCGCAACGTTAAGATGCGGGAAAAGAGCATAACGCTGAAAAATGGTGTTAACTTCTCTTTTATGAGGAGGAACACCATTAATTTTTTTGCCGTCAAAAATAACATCTCCGGAATCAGGCTCAAGAAAGCCTGCAACTATCCTAAGAGTCGTGGTTTTTCCGCAACCCGAAGGTCCGAGAAAGGTGATAAATTCGCCGTCTCGTATATATAAATTTATGTTTTTTAAGATTTGTTCACCGTCAAATGAAACTGAAATATTCTTGAGATCAATAATGATGTTGTTTTCCAATTATGCAACCCCTCTCCGTTGACAACGAATAGTAATTCTTTCTATGCACGCATATATCTTTATTTATATATTACATATTACGATAAATATATCGCAAACCTCGTCAAATGTCAACAATTTTCATAAAATAGAGTTCCAAAAATATATTTAAAAGCAAAAAAGAGAAGCCTCTTTACGAAGCTTCTCTGATTGTACCAATACTGAAATCAGGCATAGAGATCTGTAAGTCTCTCATCAAGTGCACTGCCGAGCTCATCAACGATTGTTGCGCCCTCCTGATCAAGCTCTTCTGCCTTTTCCTCACCGAAAAGTGAAAGGATGAAGGAGATGATCTTTTCGAAGATCTTGAAGATGATTGAGGACTTGAGCTGATTGAAGTTGATCGGAACAACAAGACCGTCAGCACTCAGAATGTTACGTGTAGTACCTTCTTCCTGAACAACTGCGGGAGCTGTTGTTTCAACGTCTGTTTCATCAGCAAAAACCGCAATTGAGCAGGTTGTGAAAACAACGAGAACTGCCATAAGAACAGCTAAAACTTTTTTCATAATATTTTCCTCCAAATGAGTATTTTACAAATGCATTATATATCACACTACAAACAAAATCAACCCAAATTTCATTTTTTAACACAAAACAAACAATTTTCGTAATTTTGCACATTGAAACCATTATTCCTTTGTTCATAATTAATGTCATAAGTTCTCTGCGGTATAATTTTGGTTTCTTTTAGTTATTTTTATTTATATATAAACTTGACATCATAATTTCGTTAAACTATAATTAGAAAAACAATTCATATTCAGGAGGATTGAAGGCTATGTATTCCGCATTTTCAGAACCCGAAATAATTGCATCAACCGACGTTGAAAAGCTTGCGGCAGAAATATTCTCACAGGAGCTGGCTTCAAGACTTTCGTCCGTTTCCTCCGTCAAGGATCATACGGTCAGATTTTTGCAGAAGGATAATTTTTGCACCGACGATGAATATGAAATTCTTTCCAACGGAGCCGAAACGGTATTTTCGGCAAAGGGCATAAGGGGACTGATCTTTGCAATCGGTCATTTTTTCAGAAAATGCGAGATAAAGGAAAACAAAATCAGACCGATTTACGATATAACGGGTAAATATGCACCCGAAAAGCAGATACGCGGACACCAGATAGGCTACAGACAGACAAGCAACACCTATGATGCTTGGGACGTGGCCGAATACAGACGATATTGCCTTGATATGATGTTCTTCGGAGCAAACACCTGCGAGCATATTCCTTACGAGGGCGGACACTCGGACAGAAATGCAATAATGCGCCGCGACGAGCAGGAGCTTTTGTGTGAGGCGGCGGCAGAAGCCGAAAAAATCGGGATGGACGTTTCCGTATGGTATCCAAACTGCGAAAAAAGCCTAGAGCTTGCAGAGGAAAACAGACGAAAGCTTTTTTTTCAGGCAAAAAAGCTTGACTATATATTCCCGCCCGGAGGAGATCCCGGCGATATTGAGCCCGATGAATTAATGCAAAGATGCGAAAGCTTCAGAAAAATTCTTCGCACCTACCATCCTGATGCTCAGATGTGGCCCTCTGCTCAGCAGCCCCATCATCTGCCCGACTGGGGAACAAAATTTCTTGCGCTGATGAATAAAAATCCCGATTTTATTGACGGAATTATCACCGGCCCTAACGCCGCATTCCCTCTTGATATTCTGAGAAGACATCTCCCGGCACGTTATCCTATCAGACTTTATCCCGATATAACTCATAATCTCAGATGCGAATATCCCGTGCATTTTGACAGAGATGACTGGAACTATGCGTTACAGACGGTAAACGGCAGAGAAAGCATAAATCCGCGCCCGTGTGAGTATAAAAAGATTCATTCCGACGTAAAGGGCTACGTCATAGGAAGCGTATCCTATTCGGAAGGCGTAAACGATGATATAAACAAAGCTGTATGGAGTGCTCTGGAATTTGATTCATCAACTCCTCTGAGAGATATTCTTGAGGATTATTCCCGCTTGTTTTTCCCCGGAGCCGACTATGAAAAAACGGCAGACGCCGTATTCGGTCTCGAAAAGAACTGGGAGGGAGCACCTGAAGAAAATCCCTGTATCGAGCATACCTTATCCTTATGGGAAGACATTGCCGACGAAAATCCGGAGCTTTCTGACAACTGGAGATTTGTACAGTGTATCTTCAGAGCAAGATGTGACGCGTTTGTCAGAAGAAAGGTAATGTTTGAAAAGGCTCTTATTGCAAAAGCCTACCGACTTATTTCAGACAATCCCCGCGAAGCAAAGCAGATCCTGCTTTCTCCCCTGCCCGCTTCGGTTTCCGAGCTTTATAAAAGCATCCTTGCGGATGCTGACAAGCTTTTCAGACTCATCGGTCTGCAGTCCGGAACGGAAAAATATTATGCAAAAAACTTTGAACGCGGTGCGGTTCTTGACACAATAAAGCTTCCCGTAACCGATCTCCCATGGCTTCTCAGCCGATTTGATAAGATCAGGGATATCGATAGCTCTGCGTCAAAGGAATATCTTACGGCTTGCTTCAACAGAAACCGTGTGGGAAAGGACGAATATTATTATTCCGTTGCGCTTGACGGAATCTGCCCCGGCGGCGTCAGACAGAATCCATATTTTTATATGAACGTTCAGGGCGACCGTCCCGACAAAAACAACGGTCAGCTGCCCACGGCCCTTTTCAAGCTTTTCGATCATTTCAGTTTCAGACTGAAAACAGGCGGTCTCAGATATGATACCGACTACACTCTGATGATCACGTACAGGGCTACGAACAACAAAAACAGCTTAAAGCACACATTAAAAATCAACGGAAAAACACTTTACTGCGGCCCGCAGTTCGGCGGCAGCAGAAATACTGATTATGAAAAAGATATGCTCCCTGATGGTTTTATTGCAGTAGAATATACGGTTCCTGCAGAATTTATCATCAACGGCTGCGTATATCTTGAAATCAGCGAAAAAGTAAACGGCTTTGAAATTGCAGAGCTGAGATTCACGAAAAAGCCTTACAGATCGCTGACGGGAGGAAATCCATGAAAAAAAAGCTCATCACCGCTGCCGCATTAACGGCTGCAGGTACTGCAGGCATAAAATTGGCGGCAGACAAGACAAAGGAATATTTTGCAGCTCCC
Source organism: Acutalibacteraceae bacterium (assembly GCA_045654865.1). Taxonomy (GTDB): domain Bacteria; phylum Bacillota; class Clostridia; order Oscillospirales; family Acutalibacteraceae; genus RUG806. Next base: position 19,606 of record JAZOOE010000257.1, read on the forward strand.
GACAACAAGAAGAAGCTTCTCGATAAGGGACACTCGCTTGCTATGAATATCGTAGGGAAAATATCCGATTCTATTCCCGACAAGGGAATCCCCTACCTTAACAGGTATGACAACAGCGGATTTTTTGAAGGCAACGGTTATTTCATTTCTCAGCCTGCACAAAACGCCCGCTGGCACGTGGGCTTCAGCAAGGCCTCCGTTGTTCCGCCCGTTCTTGAGGGTGACCTTTATATAGGCGGTTATCTTGCATTTCCGCCCAATAAAATGAACGGTATAATGAACGAGCAGATGGTAAGGGCCATTGCCGTAAGCGATAACTCCGACAGAGGAATTCATATTTTTGCCGTTATAGACTGCATAGGCATCTCAGGTGCAGACATAAGGGAGATCAGAAGCAGAATAAAGGACGTTATCTCCGAAAAAAACATTCTTTCGGTTAATATAAGCGCAACCCACTGTCATTCAGGCATTGATACCGAGGGCTTATGGGGTGATCTGCCCAAGGCGTTCCGCCACAACAAAAAAGAGGCGAAAAAGGGCAAAAAGGCACAGCCTGTATCCGGCAGAAACGACGGCTTCATGAAGTACCTTAAAAAGACCTGTGCTCGTGTTATAAAGGAAGCTATCGAAAATATGACACCCGGTGAGCTTTACTATGCTCAGATTCCCGCGGAAGAATTTGTCAGAGATAAGCGTCCGCCCTACGTTACGGTAAATGAGCTGACAAGTCTCAGATTTGTCCCCGATTCGGGAGCTAAGGAAGTCAACGCCGTTTTTCTTGCCGCACATCCCGTATGCTACGGTGATCGTCAGAGAGAGGCATCCAGAGATTTCCCCGGCTATATGTGCGACGAAATAGAAAGACTCGGAGCAGAGGCTATGTTTATTCAGGGAGCAGAGGCGGCTGTCGCAACAAACAGAGGCCCTCACGCCCCTACGGCACAAACCACCGATGAAAGCGTAAGAGAATACGGAGAGGCTCTTGCCCGCCTTGTTCTCGGATATGACAGAGAGCTTTACACCAAGCTTCCTCCCGTTATAAACGTAAGCATAACAGAGCTTTTCCTGAGCGCAGAAAACAAGGTGCTGGAATTAGCCGCAAAGCTGAAGCTTGTCAACAATCCTCTCATCAGACTTACTATGGCTGAGGATTCCGACAAAAAGAACAAGGAATACGAGCTGTTGCTTGTAACCGAGGTTGGCTTTGCATCCCTTGGAAACCGTCTTACTCTTGCTATGGTTCCCGGCGAAATGATGCCCGAATTAGCAATCGGCGGTACATTTCCCGATTGGGCAAGCTATAACGGCACAGCATGGGAGCTGCCCTCAATCAAGGAAATATTCAGCACTGACATTGCGGTCATCGGACTTTGCAACGACTTTATCGGATATATTGTTCCGGACAATGATTACGGCAGTATATTTGCCCCGCTTCATTATGAGGAAGCAGTATCCGCAGGCCCGAAAACCGCATCGGATATAATATCTGCATTTATCCGCTTAAAAGAAAATGCAGATAAGATCACAGTTAACAAAAAGCAAACAATATCAGAATAATTATTCGTTTTCGAAGGGTAAAATAAGAAAGACTATGGACACAAAAAAACCGATAACAGCCATTATAGTAGGTGCAGGACACCGTTCAATCACATACGGTGACTATTCATTCACTCATCCCGAGGATATCAAGATCGTAGGCATTGCAGACCCCAACGAGGTCAGAAGAAAAATGACAGCGGAAAGATACGGCTTTTCAGAGGAATTCTGCTTTGAATCAGCAGAGGAGCTTGCAAAGGTTCCCCGCTTTGCCGATGTCATAATCAACGGAACTATGGATCATCAGCATTTTGAGACTGCTGTTCCGCTTCTTGAAAAGGGGTATGATATGCTTCTTGAAAAGCCCTTTTCCGTCAGCATGGAGGAAATGCAGAAGCTTCTTGCAGTCATCAGAAAGCACGGCAACAAGGTTATGATATGCCACGTGCTCAGATACTCAACCTTCTACAAGGCAATAAAGGAGCGCATTCTTGCGGGAGATCTTGGTGATATTATAAATATTCAGATGTCAGAGCACGTCAGCTATCACCATCTTTCCACCTCATACATAAGAGGAAAATGGGCTAACTCGGATATCTGCAAAACAAGCATGCTGCTGGCAAAAAGCTGTCATGACATAGATATTATGATGTGGCTTATGAACGAAACTCAACCCGAGACCGTATCCTCTCACGGCAGCATATATCAGTTCAGACCCGAAAATGCTCCCGAAGGTGCAGGAACCCGCTGTCTTCTTGACTGTCCCCACGTTGACACATGCAGATATTCTGCAAAAACAATGTATCTCGGACATCCCGACCGTTGGGAATGCTACGTATGGGCAGGACTTGAGGCAATAAAGGATCCCTCTCTCGAAATAAAGGAAAAATCTCTCAAAGAGGATAACCCATACGGAAGGTGCATCTATAAATGTGATAATAACGTGGTTGATCATCAGTCTGTTCTTGTAAAATTCAAAAACGGAGCAACAGGAACGCACAATATGATAGGCGGCACAGCAAAAAGCATCAGAAAAATTCATATTATAGGCACCAAGGCAGAGCTTTACGGCAATTTTGAAGACAACAACTTCGTTATCGAAAAGATCGTTACCGAGGCTCCCGACGGCTTCGTCCGCGAATTCTATGATACGAACACCATGGGCGGAGAAGGTCACGGCGGAGGTGATCCCGCTCTTACCGCAGATTTCATCAATTTCATTCGCACCGGTGAGCAGTCAATATCCTGCACATCCATCTATAATTCCGTTGCAGGACACCTTACGGTGTTCCTTGCAGACAAATCCATGGAAAACGGCGGAATTCCCCTTGAGTGTGATTTTTCACAATATTGATTTTTTTGTAACACAATAATGAGACCTCCATAATATGATATTGAAGTTTTCGGATTTCAATATCATATTACCGGAGGTTTTTTTATGGCTGATAAATTGAATCCATTGTCGGAAAATTCAACAGACAGAAGCATCAGCGAAGCAATATGCATTGACACCGCCCGCGTATACGATTCGTGTGCGGATAAGGACTGTCTTTCAGATCTGAGAGTTTATTTTACCGATACTGCAGAAAACATTATCGAATCCGCAGTCAACGTCAGATGCAAGGGCTGTGAGGTCATCAACGTTTTTACGGACGTTGACACGGTTCCCTTCAACAGAGGCTATTATTCTGTCGACATTACGTTTTTCTTTGCCGTAACTCTTGACGCCTTTATTTCATCCTCACAGCAGCCCGTTACCGTTACCGGACTTTGTGTATTTTCAAAGAAATGTATTCTTTACGGCGCAGAAGGAAGCGTCAAGGTATTCTCCTCAGAATACGGTAGTGACAACGACAACAATATGACACCCGCATCCACAAATCCCAGAGCCAAAATTCAGGTAGCAACTCCCCTCTGTCTTGACGCAAGGCTTTGTCGCCCCTGTGACTGCTGCAATAATATTCAGGACGGCTCGGGAATTCCCCGCTGCGTTGCAAGATACTTCCCCGGCTCCTTCGGTCCTCAGAGCTCTCAGCGCGCAGTCAGAGTAACAATCGGCTTGTTTTCTATTGTTCAGCTTGAGCGCGACGTACAGATGCTCATTCCTGCTTACGATTTTTGTATGCCTACCAAGGAATGCTCCTGTGACACCGAGGATCCCTGCGATTCATTCAGAAAAATCCGTTTTCCCGTATCTGAATTCTTCCCGCCCGATACACCGGACTGCGACGGTACGCCTCAGAGCTTTGAGCCGCCCTGCTGCTGCGGCAGATAACAAAGGGGACGAAAAAAAAGCGAAGACCGCTTAAAGCACCGCAAACAAAAAAAATGGGCAAGCAGAACTTATCTGTTTCAGTCTCTGAACAATTTAAAAAACTAAAATTATTGAATTTTTATGTTTTATGCTACGAGCAAACCTCGCACGACGCACCTTAATATGCCGTCGGGCAAACAAAACAAAGGCTGAAGACTTGATTTTGCCCGCTTTATCCGTTCTTAATTATTTTTCCTATCCCCTTAACCAGGGCTGTGAAAAACTTTTGTTTTTTACAGCCTTTTTTTGTCGGATCAACAAATATTGACTGCAACTCAATAAACCAAGACAAGCTTTTTTGCTGTACTGCAACGGTCCCGCATTGTGTTTTTTTGCGACATATTCTTGAAATAAAACAAAGTGTGGAATATAATATAGGCAACAAAAATGCAAAGGAGGAAGCATCAATATGGCTTCTCTTCAATATTTCAAATGCCCCTGCTGTGACGGAGGTCTTGAATTTGACTCAAAATCACAAAATATGAAATGCCCTTATTGCGGCACCGAATTTGAGACAGAGGATATAAAAAAGCTGTATGACGCGCAAAGCGAAACGCATATCAATGAGGACAGCTTCAATTGGAATTCTTCACACACACAAGAGCAAGGCGAGAATGACCGGAGCGATCTCAGAAGCTATATCTGCAATACCTGCTCAGGCGAAATAATCACGGATGCATCAACGGCGGCCACAAGCTGTCCGTTCTGTAACAATCCCGTTGTTCTGAATCATCAGTTCAAGGGCATTCTCAAGCCTGACTTTGTAATCCCCTTCAAGCTTGACAAAAAGCAGGCAATCGCAGCATACGAAAAGCATATATCCGGCAAAAAACTGCTTCCTGATGTCTTCAAGGAACGCAATCACATAGATGAAATAAAGGGCATATACGTTCCTTTTTGGCTGTTTGATGCCCGCGTCCAGGGAAGCGCACAGTACAAAGCAACCACCGTAAGGCATTGGAGCGATTCAAATTATAATTACACCGAAACCCGTCATTTCTCCGTTTTCAGAGGCGGCAATATGGAATTCGAAAAAATACCCGTTGACGGCTCGCAAAAAATGGCTGATGAACTGATGGAATCAATAGAGCCCTTTGATTTCAGCGAAGCAACAGATTTTTCAACCGCATATCTTTCCGGATTTTTTGCGGATAAATATGACGTCAGTGCAGAGCAAAGCATTATCCGTGCCAATGAACGAATTAAAAAAAGTATGGTTGATGCATTAACCGAAACGGTATCGGGATATTCGTCCGTTATGCCTACGGGCAGCAATGTCAATATGACGGACGGCAGTAATAAATATGCCCTCTACCCCGTCTGGCTCCTCAACACAACCTTCAACGGCGAAAAATTCACCTTTGCAATGAACGGACAAACGGGTAAGTTTGTTGGCAACCTTCCTATGGACAAGTCAAAATTCAACAAGTATTTTGCAATCTCAGCCGCTGCAGGAACCGTTGCAGGCTTTATTGCAACAGTGCTTTACAATCTGTTTATAGCATAAGGGAGGTGCCGAAAAAATGAAAAAAATTATTTCTGTTTTTATATGTGTTATTATCACAGTATCATTCTCTTTAACGGCATTTGCCTATGACTATTCCGGAGGCAGCAGAACTACACTGGTAAACGATTTCGCCGAGCTCATCCCCGATGATGAGGAATACACACTTAACAGTAAGTTAGAGCAAATCAGCGAGCTCTATGAATGCGAAATCGCAATTCTTACCATTTCATCCGAAGTCTATACCGACATCACGGCATTCAGCGATGATTATTATGACTACAACGGCTTCGGCTACGGCGAAAACTGCGACGGAATTATGCTCGTTGTTGATATCGGCATCAGAGAATTTGCAACGACCACCTGCGGTATTGCTATTGATATTTTTACCGATTACAATCTTAATCAGCTGGAATACGCTTTTATTGGTGACCTTTCGTCAGGCAATTACACAAATGCATTCATAGCATTCAGCGAAAAATGTGAAGAAATTCTGTCTGATTACATTTATTATCAAAACAACAACGAGGGCGGATACGAGCACGAGAATGAAGGAAATGGTTACACTGACAACGGATATGATTATACCAATGACGGATATGTTGAAACAGATGATGATGATTATTATTATGATCAGCCGTCCTCTGCATCCGATATATTCTCCGTTAAATGGTTTACAATATCCCTTGCCATAGGACTTGCAGTTGCCTTCATTTATACGTCAGCACTCAAAGCTCAGTTAAAAACCGTGCACAGCAATCCCTCTGCATCGGATTACATTATTCCCGGCTCAATGCAGCTGACTCAGCAACGGGACGTTTTTCTTTTGTTGATGAGCTCATCCATTTTTGCGGATATTTCATCCTTATTGCCTTCGGGAAGTTTGAAATACGCTCCTGTTATA
>JAZOOE010000258.1:0-13052 GCA_045654865.1 Acutalibacteraceae bacterium
CACGTACAACGTCATCGGGATAGTGCTTGTAGCCGAGAAGATTCTGACCTCTTAAAAGCATCTGAAGCTTTGTGTTGGGGCAAGCCTTTCTGATCTTTCTGAGTCTCTCCCAGGGATCCTCGTTAAGGTAACGAAGACAGGAGTCAAAGGTTGCTCCGCCCCAGCATTCAAGGGAGTAATAGCCGGCCTTGTCAAGTGTCTCAAGTATGGGTTCAAATTCCTCGAAGGGCATACGTGTTGCGATAAGAGACTGGTTTGCGTCTCTGAGAATGGTTTCGGTGAACTTGATTTTCATTATTCGTGCTCCTTATCTTATTGAATTTATTAATTCAAATTTTTGCCATCATATAATATATCACAAAAGCTGATATGGTGCAAGCACAATTTATTGTAATATGTTTTTTATGTAATCTTGACTAATTTATGAAAAAATATTATAATATTTTGATGTAAATTTGCGATATTTGCGGGAGGACGGCTATGCTTTGTCAGAATTGCAAGAGAAACGATGCGAGAGTGCACGTTAAAAGAATAATAAACGGTGAGAGTGCGGAGATAAATCTGTGCTCCTCCTGTGCTGCGGCATTGGGTGTTGCCGACACCTTTACGGGTGCCGGCTCACTGGGCGATATGCTCGGCTCATTTTTCACTCCCTCCGACACCGTTTCAGTAAGCAACCGCGTTCTCAGATGCGAGACCTGCGGCTTTTCCTTTGAGGATATAGCAAGAACGGGACGCCCCGGCTGTCCCGAATGCTACAGAGTATTCTCAAGAAAGCTGGCTCCCACTATAGTAAAGCTTCACGGCAGAGCGGTTTACCGCGGAAAGCAGCCCTCGGGCGAGAAGACCGAAAGCAAGCCGGCTCAGAGAGCCGAGGAGCTGAAAAAGAAGCTTGATGAGGCTATCGCTCAGGAAAATTACGAGCTTGCGGCGGTGCTTCGTGACGAAATACGGGCTATTATGGGAAAGGAGAACGGTTAAATGGCAGTACAAGGCAATACCCTTAATACACATCAGGATACGGTGCTCTCCACGAGAGTCCGTATATCAAGAAATATTGACGGGATACCCTTCCCCGTAAGACTTAATGCAGTTGAGAAAATTAATATCAACCGTAAGGTATATTCCGCAGTCAGAGCGGCGGTGCCTCAGCTTAAATATACCGAAATGAGCGATCTTTATCCCTATGAAGTCGTTTCCCTTGCGGAAAGACATCTCATAAGCCCCGAGTTTGCCTCATTAACAGAGGGCAGAGCTCTTATAACCGATTCCGATGAGGCTCTCTCCATTATGCTTTGCGAAAGGGATCACATAAGGATTCAGGGCTTCAGAGAGGGCCTTGCTACGGACGAGGCTTACTCCACCGCGGTTTTTTATGACGAGCTGCTGAATTCTCAGCTCCACTTCGCCTTCGATCAGAAGCTTGGCTATCTCAATCAGAGTCCTGCCGACATCGGTACGGGTATGAAGGTGTCTGTGCTTATGCATCTGCCCGTTCTCTCAAAGACGGGAGCTATGGAAAAGCTTTCAGCCACGGCGGGAAAGCTCGGTATCGTCATAAGGGGCTCCTACGGTGACGCCGCCTCCGTCAAGGGCGATATTTTCAGAATCAGCAATAACGTTACAATGGGAATAAGCGAGCAGGAGGCGCTTGATAATCTCAAGTCCTTTGCCTTACAGCTTGCCACCCGTGAGCGCTCTGTTGCAGAGAGCTTTATAGAGGATATAAATATAAGAGACAGAATAAACAGAAGCGCGGGGCTTATCGAAAACGCCGTGCTTATGAGCGTGGACGAGATGATGGAGCTGCTCTCATGGGTTCGTATGGGTGCTCTTTACGGTATCGTGGATGCCGATCCCGCACTTATCAGCAGACTCTACGTCACAATGCAGCCCGCAACCCTTAACGTGCTTGCCCGCAGAAAGCTCACGGAATCCGAGAAAGAGGAAATCAGAGCCAAGGCAGTAAGACAGATATTTGAGAAATAAAGGTGCTTTGCAAATTCGGAATTTAGAATTCGGAGATATAACAAGGTAAATAATACAAAGCCTCTCGTGCTGCGGTGCGGGAGGCTTTTTGTGTATATTCGTTTTCTTTGTAGGGGGGACGGCGACTCTCCGAGTTCCGAAATCCGAATTGGGACTGAAAAAACGAAAGTTTTTTTACATCCCCTTTTTCTGTTGTGAATGAAATGTTGTGAAGCGGCGTATACTTTAAGCAAATTTCCATAGGAGGGTTTTTATGTTTGTGTTTACGGGGTTTTCGGGAAAGGCGAATACGGCGCTTAACAATGCCGTGAACTGTGCCGAGGATATGGGACATACTTACGTGGGAAGCGAGCATCTGCTTGCGGGGCTTCTGAAGGATCCCACAAGCGTTGCGGGAGTGGTGCTGACCACGAAAAAAATAACCTACGGCTCGTTCAGTGAGGTTATAAAAATGAATATAGGAGTAGGTAATCCCACAAGGCTTACGGAGGGGGACATTACTCCGAGAGCGGGAAAGATCATTAAAAACGCCGTTTCCGCCGCCGCGGCTTCGGGGTGTGCACTGGCGGGGACGGAGCACATTCTCGGGGCAATTTTACGGGAGCCCTCGTGCTTTGCAAACAGAGCGCTTATAAAAATGGGAGCTGTTCCCTCGGAAATATACGGTGAGCTGTCACGGATTTTTCCCGAGAGCACCTCGGGCAGCCGTCAGAGCAGAGCAAGGGATAGGCAGACGGCGCCACAGAAGCTTTCGTATCTTGAAAAATACGGCAGAAGCCTTACCGCGGCGGCCGCATGCGGGAAGACAGATCCCGTTACGGGCAGGGATAAGGAGATCGAAAGAGTCATCAGAATCCTTTGCAGAAGAACGAAAAATAACCCCTGTCTCATCGGTGAGCCGGGGGTGGGAAAGACCGCAGTTGCAGAGGGACTTGCGCACAGAATATGCCGTGGAGACGTGCCTGACATACTTAAAAATTATGAAATATATTCACTTGAATTAACCTCTATGGTTGCAGGTGCAAAATACCGCGGAGACTTCGAGGAAAGGATAAGAGGCTGCATCAACGAGACCGTCTGTGCCGGCAATATAATCCTATTTATTGACGAGATTCATAACCTTGTGGGAGCGGGCTCGGCAGAGGGAGCGGTGGATGCCGCAAACATTCTCAAGCCCGTGCTTGCAAGGGGGGAAATAAAGCTTATAGGCGCCACGACGAACGAGGAATACAGAAAAAATATCGAAAAGGATGCGGCTCTTGAGAGACGCTTCAGAACCGTGCCTATCGAACAGCCCGACCGCGGGCAGACGCTTGAAATCCTCAAAAATATAAGACAGCGCTACGAGTCCTTTCACGGTGTAAAAATAACAGATGAGGCGCTTTGCGCGGCGGTGGATATGTCCGTACGGTATATAACGGACCGCTTTCTGCCCGATAAGGCGATAGACCTTATTGACGAGGCGGCGGCAGGAGTGAGCATAGAGGGAGATTGTCTTCCGCCCGAGCTTAAGGCCGTGGAGCTCAGAGCCGAAAATTTCGCAAGGAAAAAGTGCGATGCGGTAAGTGCTCAGGATTTTGAAAGTGCCGCACGCTACAGAGACGAGGAAAAAAGGCTCTACGAGGAGCTGGGGCGAATGAAAATGGGGCTTGCCGAAAAAAATTCCTCCGTGCCAGAGGTCGACGTGCCGCAGATCGCTCAGGCTGTGAGCCTCTGGACGAAGATTCCCGCAGGCGAGCTTTGCAAAAGCGAAAGGGACAGACTGAAAAATCTTGAGTCTGACCTTTCCCGAAGGATAATAGGTCAGCCCCTTGCCGTGAAAACCGTTGCAAGGGCAGTCCTCAGAGGCAGAACGGGACTTGGCGATCCCTTGCGTCCTACGGGTGTTTTTCTTTTCTGCGGTCCCACGGGAGTGGGGAAAACGGAGTTTGCAAAGGTGCTCGGCTCCCTTGTTTTCGGCAAAAGCGATGCTCTGATAAGGGTGGATATGTCCGAATATTCCGAGAAGCATTCCGTCGCAAGGCTTATTGGCTCTCCTCCGGGGTACACGGGCTTTGACGAGGGCGGTCAGCTTATAAAGAGGATAAGGGCAAACCCCTACAGTCTTCTGCTTTTTGACGAGCTTGAAAAGGCGCATCCCGACGTTTTTGACTTTCTTCTGCCCGTCCTTGAGGAGGGAATTCTTACGGGCTCCGACGGAAAAACGGCAGACTGCCGCAGCTGTATCATCGTAATGACCTCCAATGCGGGTGCCCGTCTCATAGGAGATAAAAGGCTGTCCGTGGGCTTCAGAGCATCGGGGGACGTGGAGGAAAATTCAGATATAAGGGCGGCTGTTGAGGGGGAGCTTAAAAGGATATTTCCTCCGGAATTTCTCAACCGTATTGATGAAACCGTCATTTTTTCAAGGCTTGGCACCGAGGACAGCGAGGCTGTTACCCGTCTTATGGTACAGCGTACTCTTGAACGGCTCAGCGCCAAGGGGATTACGGCTCAGGTTGCTCCCGAGGTGTATTCTCTTCTTGCCGCAAAGGGCTATGATAAGACCTACGGTGCGAGAAATCTCAGACGCGTGATCGTAAACGAGCTTGAGAATCCTCTGTCCGAAATCCTCTGCTCCGACGAGGCGGTTTCCGTCATAAGCATCGGTGTTTCGGGAGGGGAGCTGACCTTCAGCTGAGGTTTTTTGAGAAAATTGTAGAAAACATCTAAAATATTTTAAAATATTTTTACAATCCGATACGCCCCGAAGCGAAAACTCTTATTGAAATGTGTCTTCTGAAGTATTATAATATTTCTGTATAGATGTGCTGTAAAATGCAGTGCAAATTTTTCAATAAGGAGTTGTTATTTGATGCGCATAAAGAAAATACTCAGTGTATTTCTTGCCGCAGTCATGCTTTTCAGCGTAATGTCTCTCGGCTTTACGGGTGTAGCTGCTGAAATTGACTATGACGCTCAATACCGTGAGCTGGCGCTTGCTCTCAAGAACGAGCACGTCCGTGAGCTTACCAACTACGCAATTACCAATACTACCCTTGACAACGGAACCGAGGGCTTCGATCAGGAGGCGCGAGGCTTCGCTTATGACCACAGAGTTGTGGCTCAGGATAATGCCGAGGGTGACATTCTTAAGGCTTCCAACCGTTTCTACTATATAGCCGAATCTCTTATGAGCTATAAGTACGGTGTGGGCTGCTATGACGGTACCACTCTTCTTGAGCACGTTACAGACAGAATAAAGCCCTACTTTGCCTCCACCTCAGGTGAGGTTATCTACGAGGACTTCTACGGTGAGCGTTACTATCCCACCGAGGAGGAGATTGCCGCCTACAACAACGCAGTCAACAACATTATTGCTGTCGGCGCTCAGGTAAGTCAGGCAACTCTTACGGAGTTCGGCATCTACTTTATTGAGATGGACGACTGGGCATACTACAACGTTGAGACGGTGCTCAAGTATTTTATGGGTAACGTTATCAAAATCAACACGGGTAACTGGTATCACCGCTTTGCCTTCGTTGTTGAAACGTCCGTTAATACGATCCTTGAAAACAGCGGCGGAATTGAATACCTCGGCGACGAGCTTCTTCTGAGAACTGCTGTTTACGAGTTCGATTATCAGGAGGAATACAATGAGAGTATGTCAAAGGCATACTATTGCTTTGCTCCTATTACCCTTGATCAGGTTTACGGCGATTTTGCAGCTGATTTCAACTGGACGGACGGCGGCTGTGCCGATCTTACCGTAGGCGTTAATCCTATTGCAAAATACGGTCAGGCTTCATCTTATATGATCAGGGTAACTCCCGATAACGAGACTATCGACTATCTGAGAACCTGCGGAGCAACCTTTGATAAGTACATTATGGCGAAGTATAACTCCGACACCAACACCAGATGGGACTCTCAGTTCGTAACCTGGAGTGACGCTACCGTTAACGCTCACGCAGATACTCCCGTTATTCTCGGGTATGCCGCTGACCTTTCAAGCAACTATTCAAACAAGGCTCTTCAGGCAGCATTTGGCGACAAGCTCGGTAACATGGTTACTCTTGCTTATCTTTTCAAAACATCAAGAAGTGATCCCACCAGAACCGTAAGAGGAACTGCACAGTACGTTGCGAGTGCTGATAAGCTTGACGATATCATTCACGATATTGACGCTCTTATCTCTCCCAATGAAAACGAGACGGACGACGTCAAGATCTCAAACCGTGTTGCTACCGTTCTTTCAATGTTCCTTGACGTGGGCGGACTTCTTGGTATTGAGGAAACAATCGACTATTCAACTCTTGAGGACCTTATCGGTAAGGTGCTTAATCAGCTGGTATTCACTGACAGCATCGTAAATATGCTCGTTGAGCTGCTTTATCCCATGATCGTTAATCTGCTTGTTGAGAACCTCGGCGGCATCGACGTTATCGGCGGCGTTGCGGTTGACCTTGTTGAGGATATTATAGACAACAACGGTCTTGCTCTTTATCCCAATAAGCTGGCTTCTCTTATCAACACCCGCTACGGCAGCAAGTATGACGTTGCCGAGCAGATTCTTAACAATGCAGGCGGCAGCTGGGAAAACGTAAACTTCGGCGGTCTTACATGGGGACTTGACAGCGTTCCCGCTTCAGGAAAGGCTGAGGCATTCGTTGAGGCTCTTTGCGCAGGTCTTTCAGGCTTCAATAATCTTCTTGTATGCTTCCTTTGCGGTAATGACGATTATATAAACACGGACCGTCAGGATATCGATGGTGCAAAGTTCGGTAAGCTTTATGATATCGAGCTTGTCGGCGGTCTTGCATGGCTTCACTCTCAGGGACTTTACACAAAGCTCTTTATTCCTCTTTACAGAGTTTTAGGACTCCAGGACGGCGTTGACTTCCTCTCGGCAGGTGATTTTGAAAGAGCCGTTGACAAGAATGTTACCACCTGTCTTGAAAATGCTCTTCGTCCTATCATAAGATTTGTTACCGAATACGTTGCAAAGCGTCCCATTGAGACGGTAATGAAGCTGGTTCCCAATCTTGTTCACTTCCTTTCAAGAAAGGGCACAACACCGCTTACAAAGGTCAGCAAGTGGGAGACTCCCAGCTTCGGTAGTGATCAGGAGGGAAGCCACGACGGCTTTGAGGAGCTTCAGACCTATAACCTCCTCGACATTCTTGATCACACATATCTTTCCATCGTCGGAAGTACGCTTCTGTTCGGTGCAAACCTTTACACAACCTCTATCGCCGGTCTTATAGGCTCAGGCACACTCGGAATGTTAAGCTCTCTGGGATCTCTTCTCAACGAGCTGATTTCCTTTACCTACGATACGGACGTTGTAGCATCGGAAAACATCGCCTGCTATTATAACGATTCCGGAGTGATAGTGCTTCCCGATTCAACGGAATATGCACTTAATCCCTCGAAATATCCTTATGCAGCAATGGAATACTGGTCTGACGCCTCCAATACGAAGTTCAGCCTTTCCGAGGATGCGGATCATCCCTTCCGTCACGATAACGTAACCTACGTGGCAGAGCCCTTCTTCATTCCCGCAATCCCCGAGGAAAAGCTTATTTCCTGCGGTGACGTCAACCCGACCTACAATACCATTGACGTTGAGCATCCCGGTCTTGTATTCAAGTTCCTTCTGAGATACGTGCTTTCTGCTCTCGGATATAAGTATGACCTTAACAAGCCTGAGCTTCCCACTCTTATTGAGTGTCTCGGACTTGATATTAGCGGCGAGCTGTTTATGGGACTTTCCCTCGGCGACATCATAACTAACGTTATGCTCCATCCCGACGAGGCAATATGCGCTCTTCTTGAGTTGTTCTATTCAAACGAAACGGGTAACTTCTTCACACACGATTCCTACACCTATCCTGTTGAGCCTATTGATTATCACGAAACAACTCTTCTTAACAAGACTATCAACCCCACTCTTACCTATGGTGCCGACGTAAAGTATTCACAGTACTGGACCAAGGAATATGCAAACGATTTCGTTGCATCTCTCGGCCCGCTTGCTGAGGACGTGCTCGTTATGCTCGGTCTTGAGGGTATGGAGGACGGTCTCGGAGCATTCCTTGAGAATATGCTCAATGAGAACGTATTTAACAACGATCTCATCAATACCCTCTTCAATCTTATCTATCAGCTTATCGCAACGTTGGGCGAAAGCACGGGAATTGATATTGCAGCTATTCTCGATTCCGTGCTTGACGTAAGCTTCTCACCCATCACAATTGCCCGTGCAATTGAAAAGATGCTGGGCTTTGAAACTCCTGCAACGAGAACCATCAGAGGTCTTGATGACTGGCTCCAGCTGTTCGCAGCAGGCTATGAGACGGATCCTGTTACAGGCGAGCAGACACTCATTATTGAGGACGTTGATCTTGACTGGGGACTTGCAGTTGACGAGGAGACGGGAACTACTCTTGCAGAGTCAAACGGACTTTCCCGCGCAGACACCTTCTTAAGAGTTGTTTCCTCACTTCTTTCTCCCGCAGCCTTCGTTTTCAAGTTCTTATTTATGGATCAGCCTCTGAGCATTCTGGGACTTATCAATCTTCCCTCATATGCAGGCTATCAGTATGCGTTCATAGGTCTTCTTGAGGCACTTTCATGTCCCGATATTCTTACTTATGAGGACTACTACAAGGCAGCTCAGGATCCCGATTGCGGTGATGCATACGTTATCTATAATCTCTTTGCTCCCTTACTCGGACTTATTGAAAAGGTTTATGAGGATCCCGTAAATACGGTTCTTAACCTTATTCCCAACCTGCTGTTCTTTATCTCAGTCGGCGGTCTGAATGACTTTGTAAATAATCTCGTTCACTTCGCCTACGTTCTTCTCGATATTCTCAAGCCCATCATCAACGGCTATGATCTGCTGGGCGGTCTTCTTTCAAATATCGAGATCTCAGGTATGTCCCTTAACCTTTCACTTCCTCTTGACATCGACGTGAACTCTCTTATCAGTGAGCTTCTCGGTGCTCTTGTAGGCGATGCTCTTGTAATCGAGGGCGTTTCAATCAAGCTTCCCTACATCGACCTTTATACGCTGTGCGTAGGTTCTCTTGTGCCGTTCACCTCCAAGGAGCTTCGAACCATAGCACGTCTGAATCCTGCCGGCGGCGGTGAGCTTCTGACGGCTCTTCTGAGAATCGTATTCGAGGTTCTGTTTATGGATGAGAACCACGATGCTCTTACTCAGATTATCGCAAACCTTGCAGGCGAGGGTAAGCTGGATGAATATGATGAGGAAACCCTTTATATGGTTATAGACGGTCTGTTCGACCTTATTGAGGAATATGAAGTGCTTGATATGGTAATCTTCGCCGTCTATATGCTGATTTCAAAACTGGTGCCCATAGCCGATATGCTGGCGCCGAGATTCCAGGCAACAGGTCTTAGCATAACGGATCTTATTGATTCGGCATCCGATACAGATGCATTTATTGCAAATATCTCGTTGCTTCTTAAGGATCCCAATGAGCCCGAAATTCCCGACACAACAACCGACGGTGAGGCTGTTATGTCACTTCTTGACAGACTCAAGGCATTCTTTGAGAAGATAAAGCTCTTCTTCCAGCAGCTTTTCAGCTTCGCATAAAATGAAATAACAGCTCAGCGGTCTTATGACCGCTGAATTGTTATAAGCTAAAAACACATAATGCCGCGTGAAATACTTTTGTTTTTTTACGCCTCTTATACGTCAGGAGTATTGTTATGAGAAAATTAATTTCTGTTATTTTAGCACTTACGTTTGTATTTACTCTCTTTGTTCCCGCTTTTGCGGCTGAGGAAAATAAGGAGTGCGATTGCGGCTTCAATCCCGTAATCTACGTTGCAGCTCTGGGTAGTGCAACGATTTATGAAAATCCCGGTACGGAGAATGAAAAGGCTCTTTTCCGTCCCGAAACAGCACCTCTTGTAGAAGAGGCTCTGGGGGTTATTCTTCCCGTTATCCCCGCACTTCTTGCAGGGGACTATGACACCTTCGGCGATGCCCTCATCGGCTTCGTAAATTCCGCCTTCGGTGCTCTCGCACTTGACGGAAACGGAAATTCTCAGGAAAACGTTTATGCTCCCGAGGAATTCCCCACAGACGGCAAGCACGGTATTGAGCATTCATACTACTTCGGATATGACTTCCGACTTGATCCCTATGAGCACGCAGACAGACTCAATGAGTGGATCGAGGAGATCAAGGCTCTTACTGGACACGATAAGGTTCAGCTCAAGGCCTCAAGCATGGGCGGCGTTGTCACAATGGCTTATCTTGAGAGATACGGCACAGAGGATATTGAAACGATAATCTTCCAGAACTGTCCCATCAAGGGTACAGCCGTTGCAGGCGAGCTGTTCTGCCGTAAGTTTGAGATAAACAAGGATGCTCTCGTAAACTATGCCCTTGATGCAATCCCCTCACTTGAGCAGGACTTCTTACAGGGCTTCCTTTACGGACTTGCAACCGCTCTTGATGATATGGGCGTGTGGTCTGTGCTTCTCTCTCTTATTGATCCCATAGTTGAAAACCTTATCGACAGAGTATATGATGAGGCTCTCATTCCCATCTTCGGCTCTCTTCCCGGAATCTGGAGCTTTGTTCCCGAGGAATATTACGAGGAAGCAAAGACAATTATGGTAAATGAGAAGACTCAGGCAGGTCTTATTGAAAAAATCGATGCTTACCATTATAACGTTCAGGTAAATGCAGAGGAGATTCTCAATGAAGCCAACAAGGATGTAAAGATCTATATCGTTGCAGGCTATGATATTCAGAGAACACCCCTCGTTTCCGCTTATATGAACACCTCCGACGGAACGGTTGATACAAAGTATGCATCGGTAGGTGCCGTTACCGCTGACATCAGAGGCACTCTCCCCGAGGGCTACACTCAGGCTGTAAACGACGGACATAATCACATCGCCCCCGACTTTACCATTGATGCCTCCACGTGTGCTCTCCCCGAGCAGACATGGTTTGTTAAGGATATGCTTCATTGCACAACCCACGACGGCCACGGCAAGCTCTATGAGCTGATGCTTACAAGCGAGGAGCAGTTCTACGTTGACACCTATGAGGAGTATCCTCAGTTTATGCAGAACAATATCCCCGAGCAGACCTTTGACAAGGTTGAGGGACTTTCCGCAACAGAGCTCTTCAAAAAACAGCCTAACTTCACCAATTTCGTTATGATGCTTCGTTCATACATAGATCTGGTCAAGAACTTCTTTAAGAACCTTTTCTGAAATAATTTAAAACAAAAAGCTGCTCTCTCCGAAAAGAGAAGCAGCTTTTTTGTATGCTGATAAATGACGCCTTTCAAAGCCGAAACGCCGAAAAGCGCTGAAAGGGCTTGATTTCAGGCATGGTTCGGATTACTACCGTCACCCTAACGTATAAGAGCTTGCGGGCAGTTGTGGGGCGCAGGGAAAAGCGGGCAGAAGATACCAAAAGCTAAGAACAGGCGGGGAAGCGTCTTCCTGAGCCTTTGCGGCGGTAAAGCTTTCACCCGTTCGGGAGAATGGATTTCGTCCGTCAAAGACGGATTTCACCTGCACCGTCGATGCAGATTCCGTTATCTTAAACTGCGTGTCTCTTGTCCCCGTTTTATGATCTACCAGCGGTTTTCAACGTATTCACAGAAGCCGAAAAGGTCTTTGATTTCAAGTTTTTCGCCGTTATCAAGAGTCACCGTACCGTTGTATTTTCCGTATATCTGATGACAATTCATTCTGCCTACCTTGAAATCCACGTCGGAGTGATTGTCAAGGGTGGGAGTCATCGTCATATCGAATCTGCCGTCCTCGGAAATGAATTTCCACTCCTCAAGGAATCTGTCCTTGGGGAATTTTTCAACGTCCACCGCACCGAATTTGTGTACCTTGCCGTCATAGAAAAGGCAGGTCTCCGTGGCATTTGATTCGTCACCGATAGCCCAGGTTATCTCAAAGCCGAAAAGGTGACGCCCTCCGTCTTTATCGGAAAGATAGGTCGATGCACTGCCCCAATACCACACCATTTCGTGAACGGTGTTGACTCTGCCCCAGTCCATAGCGCAGAAGGAGGAGTCCTTGCTGAATTTATAAACGAAATCACCGAAGCGGAAAAATCCTCCCGTGGGCATACAAGCCTGCTTGGTGGTCATAAAATATTTTGTGTTGTCCTCACTGAAGGGCAGAACGGTAGTGATGTTTTCCATTCCCTCGGGAATATCCATACTGATTCTGCATTCCACGGTCTCGCCCTTGTGAGGCTTTCTGAAATAAAGGGTTCTTTCCGTCTTTTTTGTAAAGAAATCAAATTCAGCCTTGCCGATTTTATCCTTGAATCTGACGGGGGAGTCACCCTTTGACGGGGGCACGTGTCTGTTGCCGCCTAAAAAGTAGGAGACAGCATCGCAGATAACCTTACCGCTTTCAAGGTCGGTAAGCTTCGCCCCCACGTAGCCGCCGATGCTGATATTTGCAAAGCTTATAAGCAGCTGCACCCTGCCGTCTGTTATGGTATAAAAATCCCATTCCTTTCGGGAAATAAGCGAGTGCTTGACAAGGCTTCTGTCATAGGTGAATACGTTTTTTCTTGCCCATCCCTTGGCATTCAGGGTGCCGTCGGGCTTCAGAAGAGGTGTTTCCTCAGTGTATTCAGTCTGTTTTGACTTTTCTGCCCATTTGGTAAAAGGGATGTAGGTTTTTTTGAGTTCATTCATAATGTACCTCTTAAATTTTATTTTCTGACACAATAATTCCGTATAACACATTTTTCGCACTTAGGGTTTGCTGTGCATATCCCTGCTTGTCCTTCAGCACAGTAGCTCCATAAGTAATTATCAAGTTCTATCAATAATTTATTTGTTTTTTTGCTCATATCAGACATTACGTTGAAGAATTCATCTTCAGAAGCATTTTCACTTGTTAAAAGACCTAACCTTCCCGGTGCAAGAAGCCTTTTTAGATGTATATCAGGTTTTGCTCCGTCTATTCCGATATTCCTCAGATATTCCCAGGCCAAAGCGGGACCGATAGTTTTCATTTTGAATTCACTTTTTTCTGAAGATAAT
>JAZOOE010000259.1:0-1662 GCA_045654865.1 Acutalibacteraceae bacterium
GAGTATACCTCCGACAGCGTATCTGTTGTAAGCCGCACGGGGAGTGCAACGGATTCGTTCAATAATAATTTTGCACAAATTTGCGGTACCTCTGCTATACAGAATACAGCATCCGAAAGGATAACTCCCGACCGCACGGACGGTGTGCCGTCGCGTGCCCACGTTTCTCAGGGTGCCGTCAGCAGTGCTGCTTCCTCTTCCGAGAGCTCTGCGGCAACGGATTTTCTTGACTCCTTTTTCTCGGAGCTTAATGCTTCTGAGGAGCTTTGCTCTGATGCCGCAGGAAGTGCCCGTGGGGCAGACAGCACGGCTTCTTACGGCGGCGCAACAGCCTCTCGCAGTGGGACGTCCGGTAACGCTGTCACGGGAGATTTCAATGTAACTATCGATTCAACAGCCGCTGATGAATTCAGACGCGGCGGCAGTAATTTCACTCAGACGGGAAATCCCATCAGCGTCAGTATTGATACAAGCGTTGACACGCAAGGCTCGTTCGGTGATTTTGCTGCGGCTTCGCAAAACAGAAGCACCTCCGTTTCCTCCTATGATGAGGCGTATGAAAGACAAAGAAGAGCAGCACGTGCACGTGAAAGACGCTATTCCTTTTTTGACAGAATCAGACGTATTAATTTCAGAAACCTGTTCCGTTGTATTCTTGTTTTTGCGGTGCTGGGCTTTTTGATTTATATCTGGATGATGCGCGAGGAAATTATGCAGAGTATTTCTGAATTTTTTGCATCCGTTATACCCGGTGCGATTCTTCTTATCGTGGTGGTTGTGGGAATCCGCTCTCTGTTCAGACGAAGATATTAAGCTGAGAGGAATGAAGCTCTGACGGTATTGCTAAAAATAAAATTGCAAAAATTTGTTGTTTTGATTATTTTAAAACAAAAAAAAGAGACTGTAAAAATGAATTTACAGTCTCTTATGTTTTTTATAAGCTGTTGCTTTTCAGCGAGAATTACTGATCTTCTTCCTCGTCAAGCTCTGTATAAGCCTCTAAAACAGTACCGCAGGAGGGACACTCAAAGGTCTTGCCCTCTTCAAAAGCGGACTCATCAATGAAGATGACCTCGTGGCAGTTTGAGCATTCGATCTCATACTCATACTCGTCATAGTCAAAATCATCACAGCCGTCACAATCATCACAGAAGCCGTCGCAGAAATCGTCGTCATCCTCATCATCAAAGAATTCGCCCTCGTAAACGAACTCCTCAAGATTGTCAAGATCCTCGTCGATAGCGTCGAGCTGATCGCAGTTATCTGCTACTGTAAGAGCTATATCCTCAAGAATGTCAGCCATAGCTGCAAGGATCTTGCCCTCTTTTGTTGCCTTGTCTATTTCAAGACCGTCCATAAGGCCCTTGAGATAAGCAACTTTTTCTGTAATTGTCATAATAGATACACTCCTTAAAGGTAGATTTATTTGTTGTAAATCAAAGCGGCTGCTTTGTCGGCAGCCGCAGATTTTCGTTTAATTAAGCACGGCCGAGATATTCGCCTGTACGTGTGTCGATCTGGATCATTTCGCCTTCTTCAATGAAGAGGGGAACCTTAACCATAGCGCCTGTTTCAACAGTTGCGGGCTTAAGAGTGTTTGTTGCTGTATCACCCTTGAAGCCGGGCTCTGTCTCTGTAACCTGAAGGTCAACAAAGTTGGGA
>JAZOOE010000260.1:0-4433 GCA_045654865.1 Acutalibacteraceae bacterium
CGACCTGAAATCAAAGATTTTTCAGATGATTTTTGGTTGTTGAGGGTGCCGAAAGGCTGACGCCTTTCAAAGCCGAAACGCCGAAAAGCGCTGAAAGGGCTTGATTTCAGGCATGGTTCGGATTACTACCGTCACCCTAAGGACGCCTGCCTCGCGGCGCCGTCAACTTTTGTATAAATTATATATTTTCTGATATTTATTGTCAAGTTTAATATAATAAAAATAAATACAGTATTGTGTTTTATGCAAACCTATGATAAAATAAGCACAATTATACAAAAGGAGAAGTGTTATGGCAAAGGTAAACAAAGAAACTTTTCAGAATTTCTTTACTGAACTGAAAACACACTGGAAAACTCCTGCCGAGGGAAAATACGTTCCCTACAAAGAATATTTCAACATATTTTTCTCGGTAGGTGCAAACTACACTGCCTCAAAAATACTTGAGTACATCTATTTCGCAACGGGCTGCTTCCTTATAATGCATCATTATAAGCTTCCCTACCTTACGTTCTCCATAATCGGCATCATCAATATGCCCCTCGGTTACGTAACGGCTCTTATATGGTGGTTTGTGTGCGACAATCTGGGCTTTTTGCCGGGTAAAACGGAGAAAAAGCTGTATGCCGTTTATATGTCTATGATACTGTTCGGACTGGGACTTATCATATTCGACGCATCCACCCTTTTTGATCCCAATTCAAAATTCATCATTTTCCTCAACTCTCTTGAGGGAATGAGTGCAACTGCCTGCTTCAAGGTATTCGGTACACACTTCCTGTACTCGGGCTGGGTAGGAGCAAGAAACATCTTCTGGAGAAAAAAGCTTATTCCCAAATTCGGACGCTACAAATATTCACTTTATTCCGACGTCATCCCCAAGTGCATTGTGGTTTTTCTTATCGGCTGGCTTCCCATCTATGAGATCACCGACGTATCCACCCGTGTATGGGCTGCAAATCTTCTTTTTGCAATTTACGGCGTTTTCGGCTTCGGCAACGTGCTGGAAACGACAACACAGAGTATCTCTCCCGATCCTACGGAAAGAATCCTTGTAAGAACATATCCCGTAAAGCTTTCTCATTTCCTGCAGACGATCATGACGATCATCATCCCCGCTCTTGTAGGTACACTCAAGGACGGCTGGGCTGACATAAACTTCTTCCGTTGGGTTATCCCCGGAACCTTTACCGCCTGCGCAGTTCTTACCATGATCGGTGCCGGATCAATCAAGGAGCGAATTCCTCAGCCGCCCCTTGAAAAGAAGGTCAATATAAAGTTCTGGGACGGTATGTTCGGCGTTCTTCACAACAAATACCGCTGGATAAGAACTATGGTAGACCTTATCGACTCTCTCGGAAACGGTATGCTTGCATTCACAAGCATTCTCTATCTCTACACCTTCCGTCTTGCAGGTCTTCCCTACTCAATTCTGACACTGCTTATTTCCTTTGCAGGTACTCCCCCGGATCTTCTTACCCCCTATTTCTTAAAGAGATTCTCCTACAAGCAGATCATGATATTCTATCAGCTGACCAGAGGCTTCGGCAACCTTGCTCTTGTTGCTGCAATCTGGTTCTGCGGTGACAACCTTGTGCTTTGCGGCACTCTTTGTGTAGTTGTTATGTTCCTTATGGAAATGACAAAGACGGTTCCCACATCTGCAGGACACGATATGAACGTTAAGATCAATGACTATCAGATGTATCTTTCAGGTGAAAGACTTGAAAGCTTCTCAGGTATTTTCGGCTGGTTTACGGGCCCCATCACCTCATTCGTGGGACTTATCATCCCCCTGCTTCTTCTTTCATACGGCTTCAACAGCAACTGGGATATTCTTTTCCTTGACGAAGCCCGACTTAAAATTGTTGTTGTTCCGCTTCTTATCGACGTTGTAGGCTTCTTCCTTATGACGATCCCCTTCTTATTCTGGGATTACGATTCAAACAAGCAGAACAAGGTTATGCAGGTTCTCAAGCGCCGTGCCGAGGTTACGGAAAAGCGTGCCCTCGAGGAAGGCGAAAAGATTTCCGGCGGATATAAGGGTTAAGGAGGTGCCGAAATGAGTAAAAAAGAAATAAAGATGAATAATGCCCTCACGGATGACACCGTAATTGAAATCCCCGAGGACGAAATATATACTTATCAGATCGAAGGACTTGCCCCTCCTCACATCAATAAGCCCTATAAGAATTACACCCTTAAAAAGGCAATTTTCATCATCGTTATCGTTATTTCAATCGCTCTTTCAATGTATTTCAGTCTCAGCATTCTTACAACGGATACGTTCACCTTTGCGGAAATTTCCGACGGTAATTATCAGTTCACAAAGTTTTCAAACCCCGGCTATATTGAGGAGCTGACAATCAACTGGGTAACGGATATCACGTATCCCGAAAATTCCGAAGGAAAGAGCAACTTTACCGCTCCCGTCGCTCCGACAGGAGAAAAGCCCTCTCTTCCCGTAGCAACAAAGGAGGAGCTGCTGTTATATCAGAGTCATCAGGCTTACGAAAACGCTCTCACCAATTATGAAAGCAAGCAGATTCTTCCCTATTATGAGTTAACTGAGGACAAAACCAAGCCCGTTACCTCAATAAAGGCTTACACTCTCAACTGTGACTCCTACGTAAAAACCATCTATATCGGCGAAAACGTGCTTGAAATCGACGGCAAGGCATTCTATTCCTGCTGGGCACTTCAGAGAATCATTGTTGACGAAAACAATCCCAACTATTGCGATATTGACGGCGTTCTTTATACAAAGGACAAAACGACCGTGATATGCTATCCCTGTGACAGAGATACCTATCTCAGAGAGAAATACGGCTATCCCGAAGAAATGTGGGAATGGGCTCCCACCACCTCTGACGGCAAGGAAATAATCTCACAGGAAAACTATGATCCCATCTACAGCGAATACCGCGAGAAGGTAATGACCTACGTTATTCCGTCTGCTGTTCAGACTGTAGGCGAGCTTTGCTTCAATTATTCAACCCTTGCTACGGTTTATCTTCCCGAGGGACTTAAGAAGATCGACAATTTAGGCTTCTTTGAAATGCCCAATATGAGAGATTTCTACACCTACATTACTGAGGCTGCCGTTGAGGACACCTCTTATGATGCAGCAAAGGGACTTGATACGTACCTTTCATTCCCTCAGGGGCTTGAATATATCGGCACGGATGCCTTCAGCTACAACAAAAATATGAATTATGTATTCATCCCCTCATCCGTAACCCACATCGGACACCACGCCTTCTGGGATACGGCCTACAGCGAGGGCGGAGAGATAAAGGGCATTTCCGCACTCTACGTTGAAGCTGACAAGGATACCTTCAAGAGCACTACGGAAACCGGTGACGAATGGGTTCCCGTTTACGACTCAAATCTTCTCAGAAGAATTGAAGTTATCTACGGAAGCACAAGAAAATAAGCCCTGCGGTAAAATCACAAATATCTGATTTCTTTTACGGAGGAAAATATTATGCTTCTTTCAGTTGAAACAACGGTTGCACCCATAGTTCAGGATATAGAGGAGGGTGTAAGCGAGCTTACAAATCTTCCCACAAATATTTCAGAAACAAGCGAATACGTAAAAAACCTTATTACGCTGCTTCAGGAATTTGCCGTAACCTACGGCGGAAAGCTCATCGGCGCTCTGCTTCTTCTCATTATCGGCTTTAAGCTTACCGGTATTGTAACAAAGAAAATTGCCACAGCAAAGGCTTTCAATAAAATTGATACTTCAACAAGAGGCTTTATCGGAAGTGTTATCGGCGTTCTTCTGAAGATTCTCGTTGCGGTAACGGCTCTTGCAGTATTCGGTGTTCCCATGACCTCAATGATTGCCGTTATCGGCTCCTGCGGTCTTGCTATCGGTCTTGCTCTTCAGGGCTCCCTTTCAAATATTGCGGGCGGGTTCATAATTCTCGTATTCAAGCCCTTCTCGGTTGGCGACTTTATTACGGCAGGTGACGGTGTCGGTACTGTAGAGGATATAAGCATCTTCCACACAAAGGTGCTTACGGGTGACAACAAGCGTATTATCGTTCCCAATTCCACTATTTCCAACGCAACTCTCACAAACGTCTCCGCACTTGCACAAAGACGAGTTGATCTCACCTTTACCGCTGCTTATGAATGCGATATAGATAAGGTTGAAAAAACCTTATTGCAGGTTGCCCAGACACATGAGCTTGTAATCAAGGAGCCTGCTCCCTTTGCAAGACTCAGTGCCCACAAGGACAGCGCACTTGAATATACACTGAGAGTCTGGTGTGAATCAAAGGACTATTGGACGGTGTATTTTGACCTTATAAAGGAGGTCAAGCTTGCCTTTGACAGAGAAGGTATTTCAATCCCCTATCCTCAGATTGACGTGCATTCCAAGTAAAAGCGCAAAAAAACGATATTTTTTAGCAACTTTCACA
>JAZOOE010000261.1:0-5464 GCA_045654865.1 Acutalibacteraceae bacterium
AGCCTTGTATGAAGAAAGGAAAAATAGCCGCAACAGCGGGAATTTTTTCGGTTTTTCAAGCACTGATGCCGATGATAGGCTGGATATGCGTATCTACAGTTGCTCAAAAGTTTGCCGCATTTGAAAAAATGATTCCCTGGATAGCTCTTATTCTACTGGTAATTATAGGCGGTAAAATGCTGATAGAGGGCATAAAAAGCAAGGATTGCCCTTGCGAGGAAAAGCCTGCGGCAGGTTTATCCGCTCTTCTTATTCAGGGGATTGCAACCTCGATAGATGCATTATCAGTAGGCTTTACAATTTCGGATTACAATTTGTATGAAGCAATACTTGCCTGTGCAATTATCGGTATAGTTACGTTTTTCATCTGCCTCGGCGGTATACTTATCGGAAAGAAGGCAGGAACAAAGCTTGCAAACAAGGCAGGCATTTTCGGTGGTGCTATTCTCATCTTTATCGGGCTGGAAATTTTCATTACAAGCTTCTTTTAATAATTACACAGACGGTCAAAAGCCGTCTGTTTTTTATTTCAAAATTACTAAGCATAAAAGTATTGACAAATCGGTCTACATACTGTAAACTATATCCGTAGTCTACAATATGTAAACCAAGGAGCGATATTATGTCAGATATTCAGTTAGGTGCAGTTGAAAGCAGATTTGCCGATATTATATGGACAAATGAACCTCTTTCCTCTACCGAAACCGTAAAAAGAGCAGAAGCAGAGCTTGGCTGGAAAAAATCAACCACATTTACCGTGCTTCGCCGACTTTGCGAAAAAGGAATTTTCATAAACGAAAAAGGAACTGTGCGTTCACTTATCTCAAAACAGGATTTCTATTCTATGCAAAGCGAAAAATTCGTTGAAGATACCTTTGGCGGTTCTCTTCCTGCATTTCTTGCCGCATTCACAAAAAGAAAGAAGCTGTCCGAAGCAGAAATCGAGGAGCTCAGAAGAATGGTAAACGATTATAAGGAGGATTAAGAATGGAAGACATCTTCATTAAAATACTCAATATGAGCATAACGGCTTCATATTTTGTTGTAGCCCTTATTCTCCTGAGAGCAGTTTTCAGAAAAATCCCCAAATGGCTCAGCTGTTCTCTGTGGGGACTTGTTGGGCTTCGTCTTGTGCTCCCCTTTTCCTTCAACAGTATTTTAAGCCTTGTACCGAGCAGTGAAACCATCCCCGCAGGTATTATCTACGAATCAAGTCCCTATATCACAAGCGGCATCGGAATAGTTGACGGAGCTGCAGAGCACATTCTTTACAGAGTCGCAACTGCAAACCCCGGTGACAGTATAAATCCCCTGCAGATAGTGTCCTTTATAGCAGCCACAATATGGATTACCGGCATTGCCGCTATGCTCATATATACGGTTATCAGCTATGTGCTCATAAAAAGAAAAACTGCCGAAAGCATAAAAACGGAAGACGGCATTTATATTTGCGACGGCATCGGCTCACCCTTTATTTTAGGTATTATAAAGCCGCAAATTTTCATACCCTCCGATACCCCCGAAGCAGATATTTCTCTTATTGTTGCCCACGAAAAAGCGCACCTGAAGCGCCTTGACCACCTGTGGAAGCCTCTGGGCTTTCTCATACTCTCGGTTTATTGGTTCAATCCCCTTATGTGGGCGGCATATATATTCTTGTGCCGTGACATTGAAGCCGCATGCGATGAAAGAGTGCTGAAAAATCAGGGAGCTGACGTAAAAAAGAGCTATTCCGAAGCACTTATAAGCTGCTCTGCTCCAAGGCGCATTATAACCGCCTGTCCCCTTGCCTTCGGTGAAACAGATGTAAAATCAAGAATAAAAAATATTCTCTCCTACAAAAAGCCCACTATATGGCTCATTATAATAGCTCTCATCGTCAGCATCATACTTTCCGTCTGCTTTATGACAAATCCCGACGGTATGAGAATAGACGATATCACCGGCTTCGACGGTATATTCAGTGACGTTGAAAAAATTCAGATATTCATAGGCAACGGTCATATCTACACCACCGAGGATACAAGCCCTGAGCTTTCCGAAATCAAAAAGGTGCGTATAGATAAAAATCCTGTTGAAAAAAGCTTCACCCCTGCCTTCAGAATTGAAATAAACGACGAAATAACAATCAACATCGACGAAAGCTTTTCAGTTCTATACGTCAATAACTACTTCAACGGAAAGCTTCGCAAATCATACACCTATTCCATAAGAAATCCCGAGGTGCTTGAAAGGTTCTTTTCAATGAGCAACTACGTAACGGGAATGGAAGGAATATACGTAAATATCGATGAAATTGAAAAAATCGAAGGCGGAGTTAATTTCAAGACAACCTGGCACAATGAAAGAGATTTTGACGTTGAATACGGTGAGATGTACTCCCTTGAGCGTTTCACCGATGAGGGCTTATATGAGGAAATTCCCTTTCCTGAAAATTTCGTATTCTTTCTGCCGTCATATTTATTGAAAGCAGGCACAACGGAAGAAAACACCTATTTCTGTCCCATAACTCTTCCTGACGGAGAATACCGCTTCACTACCACATTCCGCACTACAGACGGTAAAAGCTACGAGGCAAAAACAATCTTTTTCATAGGGAAAAACCCCGTAGGCAGCAGTGAAAAGAAATTACTCACTCTCGAAGACGTAATAAGCCTTTCAAAAAAAGGAAAGGAGCTTTCCTGGTCAGATTTTGAAGGCTTTGCATACGTTGAAACAGGAAGCGGACTTTACATCAGAAGCTATAGCATAGACGAGAGATTCTCCCTTACAATCGGCGGTAGCGGCACCGACACCGTGCCTATGTATATTTATCTTTGCGCGCCCAACGGCTCTGCAGGTGAGTTCATTGATATAAGGCAGGATGATGTTGAAAGTTTTATTGAGGAAAATAAGGACAATCCCTATCCCGAAGAATACCTCAACTTTTCAAAATGGCTATTCCCCGTTGACACCACGGGTGAAAATCTTAATAAAATAATACAGTTCGGTGCATTTATGCCCGTAAATTATAACCGCATAAAAACGTATCCCACTATTAAAATTGACAGTATTGCCGGATTTAATGATTTTTATGATTATTTCAAAAATACAATGGATTTTGATGCTTTGTCAGATTACACGGGAATTTCATTTAATCAATATAAGGATGCATGGTTTACCGAAAACTCCACATTTTTTGATGAGAGCACGCTTCTGCTGATTTATGTCACAGCCCCCAATAATCTGAGCAGCTTTGATGTTGAATTCCTGCAGATATACGGCGATACTCTTCATATAAACCTCCGAGAAGGCGTATATAAAACAGATGATAATACAACCACGGGATGGCTTATCGCAATTGAAACATCAAAGAGCTACACCGAAGACATCAGCAAAATCAACGCTTACATAGGGGCAACAGTTAATCTGCCCGCGCCTGAAATTACCCATACCTACACTCAGATAACTGAAACAAGTTCGTTTATTGACAGATGTCTTCATCTTTACGATGACGGTACATTTAGTCTCTTTGTATCCCCCTACAGCTCCTTCGTGGAATGCGGTACATTCACTTATGAGGGAGACCTGCTGATTCTTACAAGTGATGCCGAAGAAAGGCGATATGTATTTGAAGTGAACACCGACAGAATTATCTTCAAAGCCGCAGATTCCATTGTCTACCACTTATTTACGGAAGCAGAAGTCCCCGACGGATCAATATTTTTATTGCAGTGAGCTACTACAAAAAAACTGAGGTCACAAGCTAAAAAATCAGCTTGTGACCTTAATTATTTATTATCGTATTATACTTCAAAATCAAGGCAGCTGCGATGAGCTGTAAAGGGTCGGACCCTTGTATTTGCAACCTCCTGATGAAGAGGATGTGAAGCATAGAATTTCAGTGCTTCCTCACTTTCAAAGGTTGAATCAAGCATTAAATCAGCAGTTGACGTGGAAAGTCCCTCTGTGTTGACCTTAATGTCAACAAGTCCTTTAATTTTGCCCTGAAGTCCCTCAAGTCCTTCCTTGATTCCCGCCTTTATTCTCTCCTTTTCCTCGGGGGAAAATTCATCCTTTAAGTTCCATAAAATAATGTGCTTTACCATAATTTACTCCGTTATAACGTCTATTTCCGAAATACCGTAATACCTGAAGGCACTGACGGCATTTTCCGTTAATCTTTCACCGCATATTGCAATGGGAATTGCAGGCGGACAGCTGACTGAAGGGGAAGCCAGTATCCTGCCCTGCGCCTCATTAATGCTTACCTTTTCCGAAGCCTTAAAAAGTGCCTCCCGTACTCCGAGAACACTCTCACAAGGGGAAATTACGGGCATTTCACCCTCAATTTTCTCCCTTTTCGGAATTGATATAAGCACCTTTTCAAGCTGCAAAAGCTCCTCTTCACTGTTTTCGGGTGTTATCATCATAACCACGAAATCAGGATCCGAAAACTCACATTCAAGCTTATGTTTTCTCAGAATTTCAGAAAATTCCGTTCCCTCATAGCCGTATTCCTTTGTACGAACGGCAATTTTCAGTGCCTCGTTACCCGAAAGCACATAGCCATTTTCCTGAAGAAGCCTTTTAAGTGAAGAAACTCTTTCTGCCGTTTCTCTTATTCTGTCACCGTAGCCCTCAACAAGGCTTCTGTTTACCTTGTCAAGAGAATAAAGTATCAGGTAAGAAGGGCTTGTTGAAGCAAAAAGTGCCATTGCCTTTTCGGCATTTGCGGCTAAATACTGCGGTGCCTCGACGGAAATGTGAAGATAAGCTCCCCCCGTCAGCACGGGAAGGGTTTTGTGTGCAGAATCACAGCACATATCGGCACCGAGGCTTATGGGATGAATATCCTCTCTGAGAAAACGAAGATACGCTCCGTGGGCATTATCAACCGCAAGAAGCACGCCGAACTCTCGGCATACCTCAGAAAGACCTTTTATATCAGCAACATTTCCTATATAGTCGGGACTTGTGATATACACCGCAACGGGCTTTTCTTTACATTCTTCAAGAAAGCTTCTCAGCTTTTCGGGAGTAATTACAGCAGAAACAATACTTTCTTTATTGTCAGGATAAATCCATCTGATTTCAATATCAAGAAGAGCACTACAGGTCATAAAAACCTTATGTGCATTTCTTCCTGCGGCAATAACGGGACGTCTTCCCGTTTTTTCTGCAAACATTTTTATAAGTGCAAGCATTGCCCTTATTCCGAGGGATGAGCCCTCAGCCGAATAAACGGTCTTTTCGGTGCCGAATATCACGGAGGCATTATACTGACTCCTGCCGAGAATTCCGTCCTCGTGATAAAGCACGTCTGCCCCCTTGATTTCCGTTACATCAAGGGGATTTTCATTGCCCTTGTGACCGGGCACGTGAAGTCTTACAAACTGCTCATTATTGTATTTTTTAATGAAATCAACTACAGGTGTATCCATTATCCGTTGCCTTCCAGCGTTTTTGCCGCTTCAAGCATAAT
>JAZOOE010000262.1:0-6342 GCA_045654865.1 Acutalibacteraceae bacterium
CCGATAAGCTTGCCGTTGAGCTCGGGGATAACAAGACCGATAGCCTTTGCAGCACCTGTTGAGTTGGGAACGATGTTAGCAGCACCGGCTCTTGCTCTTCTCATGTCGCCCTTTCTGTGGGGACCGTCAAGGATCATCTGATCGCCTGTGTAAGCGTGGATTGTGCTCATGATACCGCTCTGGATAGCAGCATAATCGTTAAGAGCCTTAGCCATGGGAGCGAGGCAGTTTGTTGTGCAGGAAGCAGCGGAGATGATCTGATCATCAGCTGTAAGAGTATCTTCGTTAACTGAGAAAACAACAGTCTTTGTTTCCTTGTCAGCGGGAGCGGAGATAACAACCTTCTTTGCACCTGCGTTGATGTGAGCCATGCTCTTTTCCTTTGAGCAGTAGAAGCCTGTGCACTCGAGAACTACGTCAACACCGATTTCGCCCCAGGGAAGCTCAGCAGCGTTAGCCATAGCGTAGATTTTAAGAGTCTTGCCGTCAACAGTGATTGTACCTGCTTCGTCGTCAGCCTCAACAGTGTGAAGGCCTTCGCCGATTCTGCCGCAGTAACCGCCCTGAGCAGTATCGTACTTGAGAAGGTTAGCAAGCATTGAGGGCTTTGTGAGGTCGTTGATAGCTACTATTTCGTAGCCTTCTGCACCGAACATCTGACGGAATGCAAGACGACCGATTCTGCCGAAACCATTAATTGCAACTTTAACTGACATAATTAATTTCCTCCAATTTTTTCAGAAACTTTTGTTCCTTAATTTTCCACCATATATTATATACAAATTTTCCGATTTTTCAAGCACTTTGTTAAATTTTTCACCCACTTTTAAAAGTTTGGGCAAGTACAATAAAATCAAAAGCAAAACCAAAAATAATTACTGCAAATTAACTACATACGGGGGTTGTTTACCACGTTAACGGGAGCACCGTCGCAGAAGGCCTTTACGTTTTGCTCAAGAATCTGCATAAGTCTTACTCTCGTGTCGTAGGATGCCCATGCGATGTGGGGAGTGATATAGATGTTTTTCGTGTGGAACAGAGGGTTTTCGGGAACGGGAGGCTCAACGGAAAGAACATCTACACCTGCACCCGATAATTTACCCGAATCAAGAGCCTCCTTGAGAGCCTCTTCGTCTATTTCACCGCCGCGTGAGGTGTTTACAAGGAATGCACCGTCCTTCATTTTGCCTATGAACTCACGGTTTACCATTTTTTCTGTTTCGGGAGTCAGGGGACAGTGGATAGTGACGATATCAGACTGAGAGAGAAGCGTATCCCTGTCAACGAAGTTAATGTCCTCGCCCGCGTATTTTTCGGGATGAGCGGTATTTACAAGCACGTTCATTTCGAAGGCTTTGGCAATTTCGGCAACGCGTCTGCCTATCTTGCCGTAGCCGACAATACCGATGGTCTTGTCAAGAAGCTCCTTGAGGGGTGCTAACTGATAGCAGAAATCGGGATAGTTTGCCCATTCACCGGACAAAACGGAGTCGGAGTGAAGCGCTATGCGGTTGGCGTATTCGAGAATAAACGCAAATGTCTGCTGAGCCACCGCAGATGCGGAGTAGGAGGGAATGTTCACAACGCAGATTCCCTGCTCGTCGCAGACGTCGCAGTCAATGATGTTATAGCCCGTTGCAAGAAGAGCGATCATTTTAAGGCGGGGGAGCTTTGATACGGTTTCACGGCTCATGGGAGTCTTATTGAGAATGACTATATCCGCATCCTTTGCTCTTTCCTCAATGGTAGGGACGGGGGAGCGGTCGTAAACTGTCAGCTCTCCGTATTTTTTTAGAAAATCCCAGCTGAGATCTCCGGGGTTTGCAGTTACGCTGTCAAGGATTACAATATTCATAATTTTCAACCTCCTGAATATTTCTGATTTTATCATAATAAGAGCCGTTGTGCAATACAATTATATCGGCGAAAAATAATTCTTCTGCCCCTAAAGAGGGGGAAAAGGTTGTTTTTTATTATAATAAGAAAAATATTAAATGTTGACCGCTGAATTTATTTGGTGTATACTGAAAAATGGTGATTTATGTGACAAAACGGGTAAAAAAACAAAAGACCATATCACGGGTACTTCTGTTATCTGCCGTGTTCTCCTTTTGTGTTGCGGCGGTGCTGGTTGTGATACTGTGTCTTTTACAGATAGATTCCGTCAGAGAAAAGTATGACGAATATCTGTTTGTGCTTCAGGATTTTGAGATGCGCGTTGCGGCACTTCAGAGCAGATGGCTGATATTTGTGGTCATCTTTCTGCTGTTTCTTCTGAGAAGCCTGTCTATGATGTATCCTTATCCGATGATTTTTATAATAACTGCGATGGTGTTTCCTCCCTATCAGTCATTCTTCATAAATCTTTTCGGAATGGCTTTCACCTTTGCTTTCAGATATTATACGGGCTATGAAATGGGCGAGGGAACGCTGAATTTTGCGTTGAAAAAATATCCTGATATTCTTAATGCCATCGACGAGGGCGGAAAGGCGAATCCGGTGATTCTGCTGGCACTGAGAATGGTGCCCTCTCTTCCCATAAATACCATCAGCCATTTTTACGGCTCCATTGAATATCCCTTCCTGCGGTATATGGTAGTTTCCGTTGCCGCTTACGTGCCGAAGCTGATATCCTATTCCTTTATAGGAAATAACGTATATGATCCGTTCTCCGCGGATTTCTTCGTGCCTATGATAGCGCTTCTTGTGTTTACGGGCGCCTGTCTTCTGGTGCTGAGAGCCTTTCTCGGAATCACGGTAAGGTTCAAGGGAAATGATGATAAAAAAAATAAACCGAAAGGAAATGAAATATAATGGCAAACCTCAATACAATAAGAAACGAAATAACCTCAGGCGGCTTTGATGAAAGACTTGCACGTCTTTACGGCACTGAAACGGAAAAGGCAAGAGCAAGATTTCTTCATATAACACATCTTTTTGAAAAGCAGTTCGGTGACAGAGAGGATATAAGATTCTTCTCTGCTCCCGGCAGAACTGAGGTATGCGGAAATCATACCGACCACAACCACGGTCAGGTGCTTGCTGCCGCTATCAATCTTGATGCGGTTGCCTGTGCAGTAAAGACGGACGATCACTTCATCCGCGTTTATTCCGAAAACTATCCCGGTGATATTATTGATATAAACATACTTGAGCCTCAGATGAAGGAGGCGGAAAAGAGTGCATCCCTCGTAAGAGGCGTTGCCGCAAGATTCAAGGAGCTGGGCTATAACATAGGCGGTATCGATTGCGTTACCGTAAACAACGTTCTCAAGGGCTCCGGCATGTCCTCCTCCGCTTCATTCGAGGTGCTTGTAGGTACGATGCTCAGCTATCTTTATAATGACGGCAAGGTTTCTCCCGTTGAAATTGCAAAAATTGCTCAGTATGCCGAAAATAAATTCTTCGGAAAGCCCTGCGGACTTATGGATCAGATGGCTTGCTCCGTGGGCTCCTTTGTTCAGATCGATTTCAAGGATCCCGAAACACCCGTTATCACACCTGTTGATTTCGATTTCGCATCCTGCGGACATGCTCTTTGCATCGTTGATACGAGAGCTGACCATGCTGACCTTACCGATGACTATGCCGCAATCAGAAGAGAAATGGAGGCCGTTGCCGGATATTTCGGAAAGAGCTGCCTTCGCGAGATTACCGAAAACGATGTGCTTTCAAATGTTGCGGGCATCAAGGAAAAGCTTGGCGAGCGTCCTCTTCTCAGAGCAATTCATTTCTTTGAGGACAACAAGAGAGTTGAAAAGGAAGCCGAGGCTCTTAAAAACGGCGATTTTGACACCTTCAAGGCTATGACGATAGCATCAGGCTATTCCTCATATATGTATAACCAGAACGTATTTTCCTCCTCAGCTCCTCTTTCACAGCCCGTGTCTTTAGCTCTTGCTGTCAGTGAGGTTATCTTAAAGGGCAAGGGCGCATGGCGTGTTCACGGCGGCGGCTTTGCGGGAACCATTCAGGCATTTGTACCCAACGAGCTTCTCAATGAATACAAGGAAAGCCTTGAGGCAGTATTCGGTGAGGGTGCCTGTTATGTATTGGCAATCCGTCCCTTCGGCGGAACAGAAGTATAAATCATAATTTAACGGCGAAAGCCGTTAAATTATGATTTCAATGAATAATGAATGATGAATAATGAAAAATGAATAATTTCGGGACCTGCGGTCGGCATTTTAAATAGAGCGTCAGCGGAACAAGGCGAAAGCCTTCCATAATTATTCATTATTCATTAGCAAAGCGACTTCATTATTCACTATTCATTTGAACAATGAATGATAAATAATGAAAAATGAATAATTTCGGGATCTGCGGTCGGCATTTTAAATAGAGCGTCAGCGGAACAAGGCGAAAGCCTTCCATAATTATTCATTATTCATTAGCAAAGCGACTTCATTATTCATTATTCATTTGAATAATTTAGCGACAGCTAAATTATGATTTACTTGGTGGTATAAATGACAGAACAAAGACATATAAAGGCTCTTGAGTTTGATAAGGTGCTGGAGAGATTAGCGGAGCTGGCATCCATAGACGACAGCAAGGAGCTGGCGTTGGGGCTTACTCCCGCCACGGTGCTTTATGATGCTCAGGCGCTTATAAATCAGACGGATGCCGCATACAGACTGCTGGCAAAGGTGGGCGGTCCCTCCTTCGGTGCGGTCAAAAATGTAAATTCGGCACTCTCCAGAGCCGCCGCAGGCGGTGTGCTTACAATGAGAGAGCTGCTTGACGCGGGTGAGGTTTTAAGAGTTATCCGCTCCCTTTACGAATGGAGATTTTCACAGCCCACGGCAGAAAGCTGTCTCGACGTGTTTTTCTCCTCTCTTTGTCCCAACCGCACCCTTGAAAACAGCATTTTCTACAGCATTCTCAGCGATGAGGAAATGGCGGATAATGCTTCAAAGGAGCTCAGTGATATAAGAAGAAGCATCCGTAACAAGTCTCAGGCAATAAGAGAGAAGCTTGAGGGCATCATAAGAAGCACTCACTATCAGAAATTTTTGCAGGAAGCAATAATAACTCAGAGAAACGGCAGATTCGTGGTTCCCGTCAAGAATGAACACAGAGCAGACGTTCCGGGACTTGTTCACGATACCTCGGGTTCGGGAGCTACGGTGTTCATTGAGCCTATGGCGGTTGTCGATGCAAACAACGATATCAGAGTGCTCAGAGGCAAGGAAAGAGAAGAGATCGAGAGAATACTTGCAGAGCTTTCGGCGGCTGTAGGCGAATACGCAGAGACCGTCAAGCTCAATTATGAGACTCTTGTTGAGCTGAATCTGATATTTGCAAAGGCTCAGCTTGCGTATAAAATGAAGGCAAGCCTTCCCGTGCTCAATACGCAGGGTATAGTCGAGCTGAAAAAGGCAAGACATCCTCTTCTTGATCCGCAGAAGGTTGTTCCGACGGATATATCTCTCGGAGACAAATTCGACACGCTTGTAATTACAGGTCCCAATACGGGCGGTAAAACCGTTTCAATCAAAACGGTGGGACTTCTGACTCTTATGGCTTGCTCGGGACTTCTTATTCCCGCTTTCGACGGCTCAAGAATATGCGTATTCAAGAAAATTTTTGCCGATATCGGTGACGAGCAGAGCATTGAACAATCCCTTTCCACCTTCTCCTCGCACATGGTGAATATTGTAAATATACTTGAAAATGCCGACGATGAAAGCCTTGTGCTCATAGACGAGCTGGGAGCCGGCACCGATCCCGTTGAGGGAGCGGCGCTTGCAATTGCAATTCTTGAGAGGCTTCATATAAACGGCGCAAAGATTGCTGCAACCACTCACTATGCGGAGCTCAAGGCCTATGCTCTTGAGACTCCGAGGGTTGAAAACGGCAGCTGTGAGTTTGACGTTAATTCTCTTCGTCCCACCTACAGGCTTCTTACGGGTATCCCCGGCCGTTCAAACGCTTTTGCAATTTCGGAGCGTCTTGGTATAGATTCCGAGCTTATTGCAAGAGCAAATGAATTCGTCTCCTCAGAAAATATCCGCTTTGAAAACGTGGTGGACTCATTGGAGGAGTCAAGACTCTCTATGGAAAAGGAAAAGAGAGAGACCGAGAGCATCCGCCGTGAGTATGAGCAGAAGCTTGCCGGTATAGATCAGAAGCTTGCAGAGCTTGAGAAGCTTCGTGAAAAGGAATATGAAAAGGCAAGAGGCGAGGCTCTCAAGATAACGGAAAAGGCAAGACGAGAGGCAAACGTGCTGCTTGCAGAGATAGACGTGCTCCGAAAGGAAATGAAGAGCACAAGCGATGCCGCGGCTATGGCAAAAAAGGCAAAGCAGGCGATGAAAAAGGGACTTTCGGATATTGATG
>JAZOOE010000263.1:0-9201 GCA_045654865.1 Acutalibacteraceae bacterium
TGAAGATAATTTTTCAACGATTTTGTATGCAGGCTCAGAGAGTAAAAATGAATCAATGCTTCCATAACGCTTTTCTATTGATAGTAATACTCTTAAATTTTGATGAAGATTACTGAAATCCCTGTCTGTTACCTGACTGCCGCATTTAATCCTTTTTATTTGTTCAATAAAGTATCGTTCACTGCAGTTTAATATTTTTTGGCAATCATAATCAAAGAATATTTTTTGAATAATACTTGAATTGTTTTCTATTCGATACCATTTTTGCCGGTTGCTTAGTTTTGATAAAATTAATGCTTTGCAGTGATCTGAGGATGTATATGTTTTGCCTTGTGCCCTTAAGTTGTATTCTTTGAGGGCGGTTGATACATACAGAAATAATTTATGCTCCTGAAAAAATTTTTCTAATTCATTTATAAAAGCATATCTGTTGTCTGAATGATGCTGAAGTGGAGTGGTAATTATGCATTTTTGAGGTGTTGAATCTCTTTTACCGTTTTTTACGGTGTTGATTGATGCAATTAACTTTTTTCTTATTGTTCCGCATTTCATTGATAATCTGTTATATGTATCAGTATCCAATGAATTTACTTTATGCAGTATTTCAAGCCAATATTCAGTTTCATAGCATTCTTTTAAAGCAATCTCCATTTTATTTATAAAATCAGCTTTACTTTGTGCGTATTTTGCTTCATATGAATTTGCACCAATCGAGGAACATGAGCGCATTATCTGATTTGTAAATACCGATCTGCCTTTGATTGTATCGCAAATTGACGTAATCTCAACAGTCAGTTCTACTGACAATTCTTTGATTGTTTTATCTGCCATTTGTGTTCTCCTTTTGCGATATGCTCGCTTTGCTCGTGCGAGATATTTATTAAATGCGAGATAACCTCACTGTGTTCGGTTGCGATATGATATAAATTCCTTTGCGTGTCCTAAAAGGACATATCGCATTACGAAGTAATATATCGCAGCGGAGATATATCGCAAATTCCGGAAGGAATTTATATCGCTGAGTGTTCTGCGCGGCAAAGCAGCGCACAACACTCTACGTGTACGGTTCGGGGGAATAAATCAAAGGGAACAGCAGTCTGTGTTTTATAGCCGTTTGCCTCTAAAATCTCAAGGTCGCGGGCAAGGGTTGCAGGGTCACAGGATACGTAGACCATGCGGTCGGGGTTCATTTTTACAACGGTTTCAAGAAGCTCTCTGTCACAGCCCTTTCTCGGGGGATCGAGAATTACCGTGTCCGGCTTTATGCCCTCTTCCTCAAGGGTTTTTGCAGCAGCCGCAGCGTCTGCGCATATAAAGCGGGCGTTTTCGGCACCGCAAAGCCCTGCGTTGATTTTTGCATCCTCGATAGCCTCGGGGACAATTTCAACACCGATAAGACTTTCTACCTTGTCTGCCATGGTAAGGCCTATTGTGCCGGCACCGCAGTACATATCAAGAAGCACCTTTGTGTCGGGGGTGATTGCAAACTCTGCCGCCTGATTATAAAGCCTTTCAGCTTGATCGTGATTGACCTGATAGAAGGAGAGGGGAGAGATTCTGAAGCGCTTTCCGCAGAGAATATCCTCAATATAGCCCTTGCCGTATATAACCGTCTGAGTCTTTCCCATAATTACGTTCGTATCCTCGGTGTTATGGTTGAGCACAATGGTTTTTATGGCGGGATCGGCTTTTGTCAGTGCGCTTATAAGCTCGTCCCTTTTGAAGATCTTGTCGCCGTTTATAACGAGGCACACCATAAGCTCTCCCGTGGAGAAGCCTTTTCTTATGTAAACGTGTCTGAGAAGTCCCTTACCGCTTCTTTCATCGTATGAGGGGATCTTATATTTCTCGCACCATCTTGCAACGGTTTTGAGAATAACGGAAAAATCCTCGGGCTGTAAAAGACAGTTTTTGCAGTCAATAACTCTGTGAGAAAAGGGCGCATAAAAGCCTGCAAGAAGTCTGCCCCCCGCCGTTTCAACGGGGTATTGCGCCTTGTTTCTGTATCTGTCGGGGCTTTGAGCGCCCACGGCGCTCTCGGGCACGATTTCAAGATGACCGATACGTCTGAACGCATCCCGAACCTTAGCGGTTTTTATTTCAAGCTCCGCAGGGTAGGAGATATGTCTGTACTGACAGCCTCCGCAACGGGGAAAAACGGGGCAATCGGGAATGACTCTGTCCTTTGATGCCTTTAATATATGCTGAAGCTTTCCGATGGCATAATTCTTCTTTGCCTTGATGATGATACAGCTGACGGTATCTCCTGCGGCGGCTCCGTTTACAAATACCGCCTGACCGTCAAAATGTCCCACACCGCTTCCCTCTGAGGAGAAGCCCGTAATTTCAAGCTCTATAACGTCGTTTTTTTTAAGTGACATTTTAACCTCCGAAAAAAACGGAATTCCCCATAGGACGGGAAGGAGTATCCCCGTTGGCAGGAATTCCGTGATCTGTATTTTTTACATTACTCCGAATAAGATAAGGTAAGAGGGGAGAAGCTGGAGGATATATACGAGCAGATGACCGATAATGCCTATGATCGCACCGCCGACGGAAACTCCGCCTCTTTCTCTGAGGGTGCGCATATAGCCCGGCATATCCGTGCATTCCTCTCTTATTGCCAATACGTCCTTCTTTATCTTTTTCAGATACAGGTGGTTTGCAAAAAGAGACATTCCGATAAGCATGGCAAAGGACGCCGCGGTTACTATATAACCGCCCGCAACCTTCAGGCTATCCTCCTCGGAGGGCACTACGTTCTTATATTTCTCCTCAAGTGCCGTCAGCGCCTCGTTGAATTCCGAAACGCTTATTTCTTCATTGTAAAGCTGCTCATAAAGCACTGCTGCCTCGGAATACATATCCTTTGCAGGCTGTGTCAGCGCACAGATGCCCGCCGTCAGTCCGAGAATCAGACTTATTACAATATAGATAAGCCCCTCCTTATACATTTTTCTGTATAAGAACCAGAGAGGTCCGAAGATGAAGGCACAGATTGAAAAGGATAATTTTTTGCCGAAGCGCTCTGCTGCCGCAAATCTTCTTATATATATGCCCGACTTGTTTTCTCCGATATACTGAGCAAGCTCAGCCGCGGGAATACCGCTGACGAGGGTATCGGGGCGAAGACCGCCGAATCTCTGATAAAAAATAAATTCTTCCTCCTGACGGTTGAAATTATTTGCATCAGAGAAATTTTCCCGTGACGCACCCGCGGGTATACCCGTTTCGGGCATTTCGGGCGCTCCTATATCATTGTGCAGAGGATTTCTGCATTTTAAGCAAAGTGCATCGTTTGCATAGTTGAGAGTATTGCAATGAGGGCAGATAACCACGTTTTCTCCGTTGCGGAATTTATAAGTAGTGGATTTTGCCGCAGGCTTTTTTGCTTCCTTTTTTTCCCTTAAATGCTCGGGATATATCCATTCAAAATTTTCACCGTGCTTTTCCTCGTTGGCGCATTTTCCCGTCTGCTTCCAGCATTCTCTGTGATGAGGTGAGCCGCACAAGGGGCAAACAACAACGTCAGAGGTCTCGGTGAAAATACTGTCACAGTGAACACAGTTACAGCTTTTATAACGCATAGAACAACTCCGTAAATAAATATTTATCTATATTCTATAGGATATTGCTTAAAAATTCAATAAAAAAATAATATGCCGTAAAATTATTTATATTAAAATGTTTGACAAAAAAGGGAGATTTTAATATAATATCTTATGTATGTAAAAAAATCAGGTTTATATGAGGTGAAATATATGCTTCAGTATGAAGAATTAAGACTTGCTCTTCTTGAGCAGGAAACTCCCCTTAAAGAGCTCAAGGAGGCTCTGAGCATAGATGCGCTTAAAACAGAAATTGCCGAGCTTGACAAAATGACGGCTGAGGAATCCTTCTGGAATGACGTTGCAAATTCAAATAAGATTCTGCAGAAGCTTGCAGGACTTAAGAATAAGGTAAAGAAGTATGAGGATCTGGTTGCGGATTACGACGATACTCTCACTCTTATTGAAATGAGCAATGAGGAAGAGGACGAGAGTATGCTTGATGAATGCACCGAGGGTGTTGAAAGAGTAAAGACAACCATCGAGAATATGACTCTTGAAACTCTGCTTTCCGGTCAGTATGATAACAATAACGCAATCCTTACCTTCCATGCGGGCGCAGGCGGCACCGAGGCTCAGGATTGGTGTCAGATGCTTTTCAGAATGTACGGTCAGTGGGCAACGAAGCACGGCTTCAAGTTCACAACCGTTGACTTCCTTGACGGCGACGAGGCAGGACTCAAGTCCGCTGTTGTTGTTATTGAGGGCGACAATGCATACGGCTATCTCAAGAGCGAAATGGGCGTTCACAGACTTGTCCGTGTTTCTCCCTTTGACTCATCGGGAAGAAGACACACTTCATTTGCTTCTCTTGAGGTTATGCCCGAAATCGATGATACCATTGAGGTTGAGATCCGTGAAGAGGATATTACCATGGAGGTATACCGCGCATCGGGTGCCGGCGGACAGAAGGTCAACAAGACATCATCTGCCGTTCGTCTTATCCATAACCCCACGGGAATCGTTGTTTCCTGTCAGGTTGAAAGAAGCCAGCATCAGAACAGAGAGGTTTGTATGAGAATGCTCAAGTCCAAGCTTATCGAGATCAAGGAAAGAGAGCATCTTGAAAGAATCGAGGACATCAAGGGTGTTCAGAAGGAGATCGGCTGGGGTTCACAGATCCGCTCCTACGTGTTTATGCCCTATACCCTTGCAAAGGACCACAGAACAGGCTTTGAAAACGGTAATATCAACGCTGTTATGGACGGCGAGATCGACGGCTTTATAAATGCATATCTCAAGCAGCAGTCTCAGGTAAAGGCTGATTGATAATAGCTTTGCGGCAGAAAAATGTAAATAGTTGGTTAACGAAATGTTGCAGAAGTTTGCGAAAACTTGGAATTTATTAATAAAATATTAATAAATATATCCACCAAAGGTAAACTCCTTGTGTTATTATATGTGTGCAAAGAAATTTGCGTTATTTTGATTATTCCTTTTATTTATTTTCTCTTCCCCAAAAAGGAAAAACCCGGCTTTACGTCGGGTTTTTCCTTTTTTTGTTTTATTAAGCTCTGATTTTGATTTAGGGTGACGGTAGTAATCCGAACCATGCCTGAAATCAAGCCCTTTCAGCGCTTTTCGGCGTTTCGGCTTTGAAAGGCGTCAAAATTTTGACTGATTACAGATTAATTATGAATGTTCTACAAAATTATTCAAGCAAAAGTTGAAATATTGGGGAAGTTATGGTAAAATTAAAATATAAATATAGGGAGGTGTTCCCGATGGGAAAATATCTTTTGGTAAATGCCGATGACTTCGGTATGTGTAACAGTGCTAATGAAGCGGTTTTTGATCTTTTCCGTTCAGGCAGACTTAAATCCGCAACGATAATGATGCCTTGCCCCACGGCAAAGGCGGCGGTTGATTTTTCTATTGAAAATCCTCAGTATGCAATAGGCGTTCATCTGACTATGACGGCAGAATGGAAGGATTACCGCTGGAAGCCTCTGACAGCAGGCAAAAGCCTTGTTGACGAGGAGGGATTTATGTGGCGCAGTGCCAAGGACGTGGGACGTCACGGTAAATATGAGGAGCTTGAGGCAGAGGCAAGGGCACAGATCGACCTTGCTCACAGCTGGGGAATGAAGCCCTCTCATGTGGATAACCACATGGGCTCTCTTTACGGTCATCTTACAGGCAGATTTTCACTTCTTAAAATGACTCTCCGTCTTTGCGGTGACTATGGCTATGCATACAGAATGTTCCTTGAGCACGATAAGCGCATATGTCCTCGCGGTGTGCCCTATTTTGCTTATGCCGCCTGCACCAAGATCTCAAAATTATGGGGCAAAAAATACGGTGTTATTATGCCCGACTATCTTCTTTTCCCCGATTGGGGTGTAATGCCCAAGGATTCCTATGAAAGCTACAGAAAGAGAATTCTTGAGATATGGACGGATATTCCCGAGGGAATAACTGAAACATTTGTGCATCCCGCCCTTGAAAGTGACGAGCTGAAAGGGATTACGGGCAACTGGTGGCAGAGAGTGTGGGAATATCAGCTGATGAAGGATCCCGAAACTGAGAAGTACCTCAACGCCCATGGTGTAGAGCTTATCTCATATCGTGACATTGTCAGAATGAAATCATAATTTAGTCGTTTTTTGCTGTCAAATTTTGCTTTAAGTAAAAAGTAAAATTGAATAATGAAGAAGTAAGGAAGACTGAGATGCGTCTTGTTCCGCTTTGCTTCTGTATTACAATCAAGGGCGAAGCCCTTCCGACATAGGCACTTTCACTCTTCTTAGTTACCTGTTAC
Source organism: Acutalibacteraceae bacterium (assembly GCA_045654865.1). GTDB lineage: Bacteria > Bacillota > Clostridia > Oscillospirales > Acutalibacteraceae > RUG806. The sequence continues at coordinate 6,370 of JAZOOE010000263.1, forward strand.
TTATCAAAATTTATCGGTAAGCTAAATTATGATTTTTGAAAGGAGAAAGGTTATGACAAGAAATTATACTATAGACAGATTCAGAGGAATCGTAATATTTTCAATGATAATATTCCAGTTTATGGCAAATTTTGCAGGCTTGGGGGGGGCATCCACAATAAGCCATCACGCACCCGATGAGAGTGCATACTATATTCTTCCCAACCTCGCAGTTTCGGATATTGTGGCTCCTATGTTTATTCTTGCAATCGGTCTTACATATCTTCCGTCTCTGAGAAGACGAATTGAAAGAGACGGCAGAAAAAAGGCAATAATCCATTTCGTAAAAAGAAATCTGATGATCGTCGGTATCGGTGTGGTTATGAACGGTATCAACGATATTCTTGACGGGAATATGGAGGGCTTCAATCTTACCTTTGTTATTCCCACAGCAGTTGTGCTTGTGTTTTCGATACTTATTCTGCTTTTCAAGGCAATCAAGCTGAAAAAGATATCTGCCCCCCTGGGTAAATTCCTTTCATGGTTTGTGACAGCCTTCGGCATTTACGGTATAGGCGTGGCTTTGGTGAATTTCGTAATGCTCGTCAGCGGTGCTTCGGGCTCAAGCCTCGGACATTGGCTGGTGCTTCACCATATCGGCTTTGCAGGTCTTGTGGCTCTGCCCTTTGCTCTTATTGAGGGTAAGTATGAGAATATTATCAGACTTGCGGGCGGCTTCGCGGTTCTCGGTCTTTTCGGACTTTTCCATTCGGGCGATCTTGCAAACGATCAGTTTGCAAATAACCGTGAGCTTGTCGACTGCGTTGCTGACGGCGGCTTTATAGGCGGCTTTGCATGGGGTGCAATGCTCATAATCTTCCTTGCATTCTCAGACATCTATATGAAGAGCAAAAAGAATTTCTTTATATCCGTGGGCTTGTATGCAATTCCTGCTGCGGCTGTTGTTGCGGGCATTTTCGCCACACTTCCCGAGGGCGCCTCATGGATCGGTGCAAATTCCGCCTTTATGGCTATAAACAAGGGCAGTGTCAGCCCCTCCTTTGTAATCGTGACGGTATTTGTCGCACTTCTTGCCTTCCTTATAGTTGAGCTTTTCTCCTTCTATAAGCTCTCCTTTGATCCCTTTATGTGGTGGGGCAAGAATCCCATACTTATGTACTGCCTTGAATTCGGACTTGTAGGCGGTATCACCGTTGCAGGCGGCGACTTCTTCAAGAGCGCTGCGGCTCCCGTTGCCGCTGTTATCGTTGCGGCTATGGCTGTGCTTCTGACTCTTATTGCATATCTTTGCAACAAGAAAAACGTTATTATAAAAATATAAGTCGGTTTCGCCGGGTGTTCGTAAGGACACTCGGCAGTTTTATTCGCCATAGGCAGGTTATATTGCTTCGCAGTGGTATTCGGCTGCGTCGGGTGGTATTGCCTTCGGCAGCTTACGGGGCTTCGTGCAGGTTTTTTCAGTCCGGAGTCCCTGCATTTATTTCTTTGGAATGCTCCCGCTTTTTTTTCGCCTGCGTCTTTTTTCTCTTGTATTTTACCTTGATCGCGTATATAATTATATAATGTATACGTATGCGAAAGGCGGTAATTCCGATGAATGATATAAACGCACTCTATAAGCTCTGGTGCGAAAAGGCTACAGAAAAAGAGGTTCTTGATGAGCTTAAAGCAATTGAGGGAAACGAAAAGGAGATTCTTGACCGCTTCTGGCAGAATCTTGCATTCGGTACCGGCGGACTCAGAGGAGTTCTCGGCGCCGGCACCAACAGAATGAACGTCTACACCGTTTCTCAGGCAACGCAGGGACTGAGCAACTATCTCAACGAGGCATTCGAAAAGCCCTCCGTGGTTATCGGCTATGACTCAAGAATAAACTCAGATAAATTTGCCCGTGCCGCCGCAGCTGTGCTTGCCGCCAACGGAATAAAGTCTTATATATTCAAGCAGCTTACTCCCACGCCCATTGTGGCTTACGCCGTAAAGGAGCTTGGCTGTTCATCGGGTATCGTCATCACAGCAAGCCATAACCCCTCAAAGTATAACGGCTATAAGTGCTATGACGAAAGAGGCTATCAGATGACCGACGAGGCGGCCGAAAGAACGCTGGGCTATATCAATAAATGCGATATGTTTGCCGACGTAAGAACGGTTGATTTTGACGAGGCGGCTGAAAGCGGTATGATCGAATATATTGAGGACAGCTTCCTTGATAAATATTTTGAGCTTGTGCTTTCAAGAAGCATAAATCCCGAAATCGCAGGGGAGTCAGATCTCTCCGTTATCTATACTCCTCTTAACGGAACGGGCAATAAGCCTGTAAGAAAGATTCTTTCAATGATGGGTATCAAAAACGTGACGGTGGTTCCCACTCAGGAGCTGCCCGACGGAAAATTCCCCACCTGCCCCTATCCCAATCCCGAAATAAGAGATGCCTTCAACGAGGCGTTGGTGCTTGCCGAAGAGAATAAGGCAGATCTTCTGCTTGCTACCGATCCCGACTGTGATCGTGTGGGAATTGCAGTGCTCACAGACGGTGAATACAAGCTTCTTACGGGTAACGACGTGGGCTGTCTGCTTGTTGATTATATTCTTTCTCAGAAAAAGGCAAAGGGCACTCTTTGTGAAAAGCCCGTTATTATAAAATCCATCGTTTCAACCGAAATGGCAACGGCTGTTGCCGAAAGCCACGGTGCAGAGGTCAGAAACGTGCTCACAGGCTTCAAGTATATCGGTGAGCTTATGACCGAGATGCAGGAAAAGGGCGAGGCTGACCGCTTCGAGCTTGGCTTTGAGGAGAGCTACGGCTACCTTTCGGGGATGCACACAAAGGAT
>JAZOOE010000264.1:0-17193 GCA_045654865.1 Acutalibacteraceae bacterium
TCCGAGGACGGTCGCTTCAACCTTACAATGACACCCTTCTATGACCATCACTCCGACACCAACGTGCTTAATCTTGCAAGAATGCACACCCATCAGGTGCACGGACTGTGGAACGGCACCGTAGTTCTTGATGACGGCAAGGTGCTTGAGATAAAGGATATGTACGCCTTCTGCGAATACGTAGAAAACAAGTGGTAAAGCGATGAGAATTCGGTTTTCGGAGAAGCGCGCCCGCAACAGATAAAATTAATAATTTACGCAATAACCCGTGGAGACCGACAATGAGCCTTCACGGGTTGTTTTTTGTACCGCATATCCGACAATTTCTGCCGTATACCGAAAAAGACTTTACAGGAATTTTTTTATTGCTATAATCGGCAATGAAAGGAGGATGATATTTTGAAGCTGAATGTTTTTGTCGACAAAACACAGGAAGAAAGAATTGATATCTACATAAAAGAAAAAAGGCAGCTTATTGAAGATATAGAAAATCTCATTTCAGAGGAGAATATACTCCTTTGCTATAAAAACGGTGAGATATATAAGGTAAGCTTTTCTGAAATTATCCTTTTGGCGGTTGAAAATGAAAAGGTGGCGGTTTTTACCCAAAATGATAAATTCTTCATAAAGGAAAGACTTTATATGGCAGAGGAGAAGCTGTCCTCTGATTTCGTAAGGCTCAATCAGTCTGCTATAGGCAACATCAGAAAAATCAGAAAATTTGACTGCTCCGTTTCAGGCACCCTGAAGGTTACCTTTACAAACGGGCTTACGGATTACGTTTCCCGCCGACAGGTAAAGGCAGTCAGAGAAAGGTTAGGTTTATAATATGAATATCTATGTAAAAGAGTTTATTAAAAGAGGGCTTATGTTCTCAGGTCTCGGTCCTGTTACTGCGGCTCTGATAATTTTTATCATTTCTCTGTTTGAAGAGATTTCCGCTCTCAGCGGTATGCAGATACTGATTATGGTGGCTTCAACCTATATTCTTGCCTTTGTTCAGGCTGGCGCTACGGTTTTCAATCAGATAGAGCACTGGGCTCTGCCGAAATCCCTTGCCTGTCATTTTGCTTCTCTTTATGCGGTTTACGTGCTGTGTTATCTTGTAAACACGTGGATTCCCTTCAGCGTCAACGTAATTCTGACGTTTACCGTTATTTTTGCGGTCTCCTTCTTTGCCGTATGGACAATAGTTTTCCTCTCCGTGCGTCATTTAAGCAAAAAGCTCAACAAGAATTTGCGCAGATTTATTTGACATAGTTTTTTTCTTTCTGTATAATTTACCTGAAATAAAACAGAAGGAATTAAGTTATATGGAACAGGAAAAGAACGTAGTTGAGCTTGAAATATATCTCATCCGACACGGGCAGAGCAATACCAATGCAGGAATTGCAGTCCGCGAAACACCCACGATTCAGGATATGGCGGATCCCTATCTTACTCAGCTCGGTGTCTCTCAGGCAAAGGCACTGGGACAGTATCTTGCAGATACTGATTTCGATTACGTGTATTCCAGCGCTCTCTTCCGTGCCCAAAGAACTGCAACAGAGGTTATAAATGCACAGAAAAACCGTCAGAAATTAAGAATCCTTCCCCTGCTTACGGAAAACGGAATGGGCAGAGCTTATCACGGCGCCACGTGGGAGGAGCTTTATGCCATCAATCCCGACACCCATCTGGCACCCGACCTCCCCGAGGATACGGAAATACTTTACTATTCCGAGCACGACGATGATGCAGACCATTATATAAGAGCTGAGAAGACAGTGGAATATCTGCGCTCACACCACGCAAACAAGGAAAAAATCTGCGTTGTGTCCCACGCGGCATTCATAACCCACGTTGTATTTTATCTTATGGGACTTAAAGAGGTGCCTGCCTTTGACATCAATTTTTCAAATACAGGCGTTACAAAAATCATATTCTATAAGCCCGGCACGAATAAATACGGAGATATAATTTTTGACTATATCAACTCCACGGCACACTTAAAGGAATTACCCGAAACAAGATGAATCCTGTTCGGAATTCACAGAGGTACAAAAATTTTACCGGTTTTTAATTTTCGGATAAATTTATGGGGTTCTGCAGGTTATTAAGTCTGCAGAACCCCTTGTGCTATATAGTTTTATACGGTCTTCGCTTTTTTACTGCCTCTTTTTGCTTACTGTGTATTTTTTTCTTTTTTACGGTAACGGTAAAGGGCAATTACTGCGGAAACGATGCCCGCAAGCTGAGCGAAGATTCCCGTTGAACGCAGTATTCCGTGATATATTGTCCACGAGGTCATATTTGCAAGCAGGAAAAGACGGATTCTCTGTTCGTTTTTCTGAGAAATCGCGATCATATAGAAAACTGCCGCAAGAATTGCAAGAATATCCAAAGGTGAGGTATAGCTCATCACGCCCACACCCACGTAGAGCACGAAAAAGATTATTCTCTCCGGCACCGATTCCGTCGTATTCTTCTTTTCGTGCCACAAGGACACAAGAATCTGAAGAATTGCAACGAAGTTTACGGTAACACCCGAACCGAAGCCGTCAAGCAATAAAACGTTCAGTGCTCCGAGGATGTTCACAAACACCGACGCCCATAATATCCACGTTCTTTTTTTAAGCTGCTGTATAATTATTACCGTAACGGTAACAAGAATACCTACTATCTGTCCCGCAATGTAAGTCATAATTCACCAATCAATCAAAGTTATAAAAAAGCCGTATGCGGGAGAAGCACCCGCAAAAGAGGAAAGGGCTGTTAATCCGCCTCGTATGGGAAATTTACCGACGGGGATCACGAAAAACGCCCCGCCGCACGAGTCTTCTTATATTTTATTTCACATACCCCGTTATGTCAACAAAAAACTTCATTGACAAAAATGCGGCACCTTTGATATACTGAATATATCAAATATCAGGAGGATAAAGTTTATGTTCAGAGCACTTATCAGAGCAATTGTTGCATTACTTATGATGATTTCCCCCTCACTTCCCAATCAGATAGGATTGCCTGCTACACCTGCCGGTCAGGATCTCGGTCTTGAGGAGCGTTTTGAGCTTGTGTGGTCAGATGAATTTGAGGGCACAGAGCTTGACAAAACCAAGTGGCAGACAGAATGGTGGGTAACCGAAAGAAAGGGCGGCTATTGGCACGAGGATATGGTTGCCGTTGAAAACGGTAATCTCATTATCACAACAGCTTATTTCGAAGAGGGACTTCCCATTCCCGAGGCTTATGCAGACTGGTTTGAGGGCAGAGACTACAAGCCCTATAAGGAAGGCTGGTACAATGCATGTATTTCAACTCAGGGACTTCACGAATTCAAGTACGGCTATTTTGAAATCAGCTGTATTCTTCCCAAGTCCACGGGTATGTGGTCTGCATTCTGGATGATGAACGGCGGCGTTACAAAGGTTGACGGCACAGGCATCGACGGAACAGAGGTTGACGTATTTGAGTCAATGTTCTATAAGGATGAGGGACTCGGCTACGGTGACTGCGTACAGACGGGCGTTATCTATGACGGCTACGGCGAAGAGATGGTAGGCGTTGGTCTCGGCAAATATTATGCAAACAACCCCTATGAGGAATATAACACCTACGGCGTTGAGTGGAACGAGAATGAATACATCTTCTATATCAACGGCGTTGAGACGTGCAGAACAAGCGCAGGCGGCGTAAGCCAGAACCCCGAATGGCTGCTTGTTTCCTGTGAGGTTGCGGGCGACAACGGTATTGCTCACGCAGACCGTCACGGCACGGGCAAGATGAGCATGGAGCCCGGCGACACGGCTGATTTCATCGTTGATTACGTAAGAGTATATCAGTACAAATAAGCACGCTGTCAAAAAAACAGACGAAAGCAATTTTTAACAGCGCCATTACCCACGACAAACAAATGAGAGGTAATACGGATGTCCCGTATTACCTCTTTTTGCGTCCGAAGCCTCACTTATCAGAATTCATATTTTTGCTTATTTTTTCTCTGCAAGGAATCGGTTTATTTCCGTTATGAGCCTTGAAATTTTGCCGTCGAAATCCGTGGAGTTATCTAAAATTCTGAAATAGGGATGACCGCTCCACTCCTCCGTGATTCTTTCATCCAGCATAAGTGCATCCTCGGGAGTTTCGCTTCGCGCAGAGTTATTTGCTGTGGTGTAAAACTCCGGCGCGCCGTTTGCCGTGCTCAGAAGCTGGAAAACCGCATCATATCTGCCAAGCAGCTCCGATTTTTCCGCCCCCGCATATTCAAGCACCTCTTTCTGTCGGTGGGGGGCGAGATATGCCATATTGTCAACGGCGCCTCTGTCGCAGATAACGAGCACCTTATCGCTGTAGAGCTTACTTATAATATCCTTTACGTGCTCTTCCTTTCTCAGCTGATTGTGAATAACGCTTTTCTGAAATTCAGAAACACTTCCCAGCGTTACGGCGTTTATTCCCGCTGAAATAAGCTCGGTTGCCGTTTCGGGAATTATCACAACCGCATAGCCCTCTGCTGTATAATATTTTTTCAATCTCTGAAGCGCTGCCGTTTTTCCGCCGCAGGGCCCCCCTGTGAGCACGATTTTAGTAATGCTCTGAGCCGCGGCACGGCAATGTATATGAGCCGCAGTGAGACTCAGTCCGCAGCTTTTCATCTCGGGGGCAATAAAGGCATCAAGGCTCTCCTTCGTGCCGGCATAATATATGTCCTCTATGCTTTTATTCTGAAAAAGTCCTGCACCCTCCGTCCTTTGAAGCGTTGCAGGCAAAAAGACGGTCTTCAAGGCGAAACAGCCTGAAAAGCACTGTGGCGCAAGCTCTTTTACACCCTGCGGGAGCCTTACACACTCAAGAGCACCGCATAGGAAAAATGCCCGCGAAGGCACCTTTTCAAGAGCCGAGGACAGCTCTGCGGTCAGAAGCGAGCCGCAACAGGCGAAGGCTGATTCTCCCATATAGCTTACCGTGTGGGGCAGACAGATGCTCCGAAGAGAAGCACAGCCTTCAAAGGCTCCTCTTCCGATTTCTTCAAGGCCTGAGAAAAGCTCCGCTCTTTTCAGAGCCTCACAGCCGAAGAACGCGCCGTTTTCAATACGGGTAACACCACAGAGAAATACGGCTTCAAGAGCTCTGAAGCCGTAAAAGCAATCAGCGCAAATCGTAATATTCTCTCCGCACACCTCAACACGTTTTAATTTCTCGGGGAAATTATATCCGGGGAAGGCACCGAAAAGCGAAGATGAATCAACCCGTCCCGAGCCGTAAAGCCTCAGAAGTCCCTTTGCCTTATCAAGCTCTGCTGAAATATTATCTCTTATCTGTATTCTTTCAATATTATAAAAACTCATAAGCAGTGACCTTTCATTATTTTTTTCTCTCTTACAGCTGATCGACGTCAAACAATAAGCAGCTCCGTGATGACCGTCTGTCATCACTGCCGTCACGGAAGATGATCTCCTCAACCTCAAGAGTATATTTTTTCGGGACAAGTCTGAACGGAATAAACAGTCTTCGGGATACCTTGTATCTTTTACCGTTGTTCCCTCTTATTATATCATTTTCGGGATATTTCATCAAGACGCCGTTTATATTAAGCTCATCAGCACGTACGCACTCCCCGCGGCAGACGTAATTCACCTGCAAGCGGCTTATGTGCTTTTCTCTGAGATATGAGAAAAACAGTGCGATGCCCTCCTCACGGCGGCGGGCATCAAAGGAGGTCAAAGCACTGAGCATTCCGTTGAAAAGTCCGTCGTCGATGAGATGATCCTGCAATATTTTATGGGGAGAGAGAATATCCGCAAAGGAAATTCCCTTCTCCTCGTAATAGATCTTCCCGTAGAAAATATAATAGGTAACAAGTCCCAGCGTAAACCATTGTCTGTCCCGAAGAGAAGTCCCGTCGGCGGAAAAAAATTCGGGAGAGGCAAACACACATTCATTATCCGACTCAAGAAAAGCAATATTGCCGTTATCCGTCACGGCGTAGGCCTTACTTGAAACGGGAATGGTGTAGCCCATATCTATATATTCTATAAGCGATAACACGAGATCCGTCTTTTCCTCAAAGGAAAGCGCATCCGCCTTAATAAGCTCAGATAAGCTTCTCATTGCCTTACCTCCTCAGAGCCGCCGTAATGGCAATACCCAGAACGCCTATGATTACCAACCCGACTATGTATTCGGAAAAGGTATTTTCAAGCCCCGCTAAGAGCACGTCCTTGTATTTTATCAAGGATATGACACTCAGAAGCAGAAAAACCGCAGTCCAGATCATAACGTAAATAAAAATTCGTCTGCCCATTTTATTCTCTCCCTTACCAACGGTAATATCTTCGTCTTCTTCTTATCATCAGCCACAGCACCACACCGATCACAGCAACGCCGAGAATAAACACAGCCGCCTCGATGACGGGATATAAAAGGCTGAATAAAGCCTCTGTTACAGCCTGAAACTCTGTTATTATAAAAAGAATACCGACACAGGTGATGGGCAGACAGAAAATGTCCACCCAATTTTCAGGAGAAATGCTCCTGAAAAAATCTCTCAGCGAAAATCCTCCGGCACCGCCGAATCGGGCAGCACTGCCCGTAAAATCATATTTATCGCTTGTTTTTTCGCATCTGAAATCCCCCGTACCCGACTGCGCCGGCTGTGTGCTCTTTGAGGGTACCGGCTGCGAGCTCTTTGAGGGTGCCGGCTGTGTGCTCTTTGAGGGCGCCGAGCGGGTGCTCTTTGAGGGTGCCGGCTGCGAGCTCTTTAAGGGTGCCGGCTGCGAGCTCTTTAAGGGCGCCGGCTGTGTGCTTTTTGAGGGCGCCGAGCGGGTGCTCTTTGAGGGCGCCGAGCGGGTACTCTCCGTGGGTGACGGATATACGTCCTTTTCGGGAGACGGGCGTGTCTCCTTTAATTGCGCCGAGCGGGTGCTCTTTGAGGGCGCAGGACGTGTTTCCTTTAAGGGGGACTTGCTTTCTGTGATGGCTCCGAATATTTTGTTATCTTCTTCTCGTAAGTGCTCCATTTGTATTCATCCCTTCAAATATTCCTGTTAAATTTCTTGCAATTGTCAGCGTCACGCCCTTGTCTCCTCCGAGAAGAGCCGCCGCACCGTTCATATCACTGACCATTATTCTGTCCCTTTGTGTTCTTGCAATCACAAATGCTTTGTTTCCGAAAAGGTGAAATGCCTCTCTTGTGAAGGTCTCCTGAACGTTATGCTCAACGTAAGGGCCGAAGAGAGTCAGTATGCTGTGCAGCACCGAGGGGGAAATTCCTCCGGGGAACAACACAAATGAGCTGTCGGGGATTATCTGAGTGATATCATCCACAACGGCAGAGGGCTTCGCGATGCATTCTCCCACAATGCTGTCGGGTGAGCTTCTGAAGCTTTCGATAACCGTCTTCATCTTCTCACATTCCACATTCACATTATCAAACACGAAAAGTCCGCTTCTTCCCACAAATGCCTGAAGCTCCACTCCGAGAATAAAGCTTATAAGCTCGGGGTTCTTTGCAACGGGACGGATAAAGATAATATCACGGCTTTCTGCGGTGTTGTTCAGAAGCCTTGTAAGGCTTCTTCCCGAATCCTTTGAGGGATCGGCAAAGCTCTGCACCGAATCCGCAATAAAATTCAGAATAGTTCTGAGGTTGTCAAGAGCCGCTACGCTGTTTTTCAGAGTGTCAATATAATCCTCACGAACTCCCTTTGCTCTTGCAATTTCCATAATATCCGAATTCTTGCTGTTGGAAAGCTTTATCATAGAGTGAAGGCTCACGGGGATAGCGCAGGCTCTCATAACTGTCAGAAATGCCCACAGATAAGGAACGAGCCCTGCGGTCTCAACCACGAATATTCTTGATGCCTGAACCACACACTGAACGATATCGGAATCTGTCATTCCGCTGAAAATGCTGTAATCTCTGTAAGAGGGAGATTCAACTGCAAGAGTGCCCCCCGCCGTTCTTACGTACTGAATAAGCTTTCTTTCAAGACCGTCAGAATTTGAAATTATCACCACAGGTCTTATTCCCGCTCTCAGACGTGCCGTTACATAATCAAGCACAACGTTATCCTTATGAACGGAGCTTCCGATTACGGAAAAGCCGCCCGTGGTATTATTGCAGAAGATCGATGAATTCACCGCTTCACGGGGGATATCAACTCTTCTTTTTCTGTTTTCCTCATCGCATACGCGCTGAAGCTGTCCTCTTGTTGCCATATAAACGTCTCCTTTTATGCGAAGGCTGTTGCCCCCCGCCTGATAAATTTTATATTTTTCTCAGACTCCGAATTCTTTGAAACGGAATCTGAAGGGCGCAAAGCCCGAAAAGGTCGCAAACGCCTCACCCACGTCAAGACTGAGAATATCCCAGTCCTCTATGACCTTGCCTGCCCTTTGTATGTTGCAGGGTGCGTTGGCAGATACAAAGGAAAGATTGTCATAGGTTTCTCCCGATCTGTCTGCAAGATACTTTCTCGTATCGGCGTCATAGGTCTGAAAGCAAAGGGTATTCATAAAGCCCGAGGCTATTGACTTGCCGTTCTGCTCGCCGTAAACGTCGTAAAGCTGATTTATATTCTGAACACCTGCTATGATCTTTACGTTCTGGCTTCTTCCGAAGTTGAGCGCATCAGAAATGCGCTTGAGCTCACCTGCGAGTCTCATTTCGTCAATTACGATGTAAACGTTACCGCGTCGGGAGGCTCTGCCGCCCAGTCCCTCCTTGATAGCCATATCAAGGAGAAGTCCGTACATAGGTCCCAAAACCTCGCCGTAATTCAGATCATATTCAATGAATACCGTAAGCCCGCCCTTTCTTCTGACAAGGCTTGACATACCGAAGCTCTTGCCCTCACCCCCTGCAAAGGGGCCGATAAAGCTCTTTCTGAGAATTACCTTGACGGTGCCGAGCACGCCGAGAGCCTGAGCTGTCAGATCCTTGTTGGGATCACCGTAATAGTTTTTTGCGGAATGGAAATCCTCGTTTCCGGGACGATGGAAGAGCTGATCAAGCTCCTTGGCTGTAGCACGGTCAAAAAAGCTAACAAGCTCGGCGTTATTGAGTCCCGAATAGTCGCCCGTACGTCTTGCCTCACGGCAAAAGGCAATTATTACCATCGCGATAACGTCCTGAGGCGCTATGGAGAAAAAAGGCTGATTCTTGTTTTCAACATCCTTTGAAAGATAATCAAGTATCTCGTAAACTCTGATCTTAAGCTTTTTGTCATCAAGCAGATTGCCGTCACTGTCTATAAGCTCGCTGAATACGTTCCAATATGCCTTAACGGGATAAAACTCATCGTCTCCCACAACAAGGGAGCGTGTATTATTGCCGAAGCGCTCATAGAAGTCACCCTTTGAGTCAAAAACGATCAGTATATCGTCCTCGGTCATCTGCTTGATTATGCCGTCAACGCAGAAGTAGATGGTGTTTGTCTTGCCGCAGCCGATTCCGCCCAGAGCAAGCAGATGTCTTGAAAGCATCTTCTCCGTAAGTCTTATATACTTTCCGTTTGTTCCGGGAAGATAAGCTATAATTTTTGAATTGTCGGGAAGAGTTGAGGTTCTTCTTTGCTCATCCCCGTAAATATCACCGTAGATTCTTTTGATCTCTACGTCGTCAAAGCGGACAATTCTCTTCTTTTCGTGAGGAGCCGCCGCCACCGCAGCTGCCGCGGGAGCAGAAATACCAAGCTCAGCAAATGTATATTCGTTATAGCTGCTCATTTTTTATTCCCCCGCTCCGCCGTCCATACCGCCGTTCATTCCGCCTTCCGTTCCGCACTCTGAGCCTGCGTTGAGCCCGTCGTTAGCCTGTGAGGGCTCAGCCGCCTGAGCCTCGTCGAAGTTGTCCATATAGTTAAGATAGCCGTCTGCCATCTTTGCGGTTGCTTCAATACCCTCCTCGGGAGAAACCTCGGGGTTGTTCTTCTCATGCTCATAGAATTTATTTACGGAATCTCTGAGAGTTGCATCCGCTTCTGCCTTTGAAACCTTTAAGTTTGCCCAATCAATAGCCATACGTTTTTCCTCTTTTCAATTATTATTTTTATAAATCGATACCGTCTGAATCGTTAAGACCGCCCGAATTATCGTTGCCGTCACCTGAATCTGCCTGCGTGCCGACGTCATTTTCAGCGGAAGCCGACGGCTCACTGCCCGTAGTCTGAGCCCCGTGCTCCGAAAGACCGTTTCCCGCTGAGCCCGACTGTGCTCCGAGGCTGTTATCGGGAGGTGATGAAGCGGTGTTCAGGAAATCGGAGAAAAGTCCCGACTTATCAGCCTCAATGCCCTCATTCTTATCCTCAAGGATTGCGTTCTCCTCTTCCTTTGACATTCTGACGAATTCCTTATAGGAAAGAGCCATTTCCTTTTCAACAGCCGCCTTGATTTCGGGACTGACGGGAAGATTTGTGCCGTAGTAGTTATTCATAAGAGTATTGTTGATTTCCTTTTCAACGTTCTCGTTGTTGAACTCCGCCTTTGCTCTTTCAAGCATAGCGTTATAGCCGTTATTCTGAATACGGGCCGTGTACGCATCAAAGGACTGCTCGTTTCCGTATTTTGTGCTGAGATACTCTTTTACGTAGTCAGCCTTTTTCTCACCGATAAAGTGAGCGTCTCTTTCCGTGCTCTGGAAGTAATACATAAAGTAGCCTGCATTTCCGGAAGTCTCGCCGTAAAGATACTGAAGCCCCTTTTCCTTGCCGTTTTCGGTGTCCACCCCTGATACGGTGAAATCGTTTGCCTTATACTGAATTGCGGCGGCTTCATTCTGCGGAGCTATTTCGTCATTTATCACCTGATTCTGATAGGCATGCTGGTTTTCGTGAAACAAGGTCTGCAAGGCAAGCATATTGTTATCTCTTATCTCAGCGGTGATGACCTCGCCGTTTACGCTTCTTTCGATTTTTCCGTCAAGGAAGGCACTGCCGTTGAGCTTTATGGAGCTGCCGCTCTGAGTGCCGAGGGTTGCAGATGACATTGATCTGTCAAAGCTGACGGTGGGAGCGCTCGTCATTCCCAAAGCCGCACAATCGCGGTTGACTACCTCCTGACAAAGCTGAGTTTTCTGATTTTCGCTGAGGGAAGACCATTCCGACATTCTGAACATTGAATAAAGCGCATCGTTGGAAAGCCCCGAGTACATTGTTGAGGAGAAGCTGTTGTTATTACTCATACCACAAATCTCCACACGTACATATCAGCGTTTTCGGGATCTCTTAAAGCATCGTGAAGAGCCTCCCATGCGGGATAAAAGGCATTGTCCTCGCGGATTCCCATAATAAGGCTGATTCCGTATTTTCCCGCTCTTACGTCAGAAAGAGGCTTTGAGTCTGCCCATTCCTCAACGTTTACTCTCACTCTTTCGTCTGTTTCCAAAAGAATGCGCTCAGCTCTTCTTTCACATTCCTCTGAGGAAATCAGAGGACTCTCTCTTCTCAATGCAAGCATTATTTTGTTTTTGTCCATTTTCAGCACCTCTTAATTTTTTATTTTTTTGAAAAACCAAAGCTTTATCCGAATAGATTTTGCTGTCATTAATTTTTATGCGGATAAAACTCTTTATTTTAATATAAAACAAAAGCCCCCCATTTTCAGAAGGGGGGCTTTTTTCTCTATTCGGTTATTTTTCAGATAAGCCGTAAAATTTCGACTCTGCCTGCGGAGAATTTAAGCAGACTTTCATAGGGCAGAACGATAATTTCGCCGTTTGTCTTAGATATGGCAGCCTTATTGTTCGAGTCTCCGAAAATTGCTATATCGCAAACGTTTTTTATGGGGAAGGACGTGGGCTTCCAGCTGTAGCAGGTGTTGTCAAACACGTTTACGCTTGAGTCGGGAAGAAGTCTCAGACCTTTATTTATAATTCTCGGCTTCTGAGTCATTTCCTTTACAGTGCCTGCGGCAAAAATTCTGGACAGACCGACCATGCTTGGCTGAGAGTCAAAAACTACCTTTTTCACGTCGCAGTTGATAAACAGCTCAACGTCATCGGCCGTGGTAAAGAAGCCGCCCGCAACGTACTGAGGCTTATCCTCCGTCACGGAATACATAGTCTTATCGCACAGCGTCACGGGAGGAATGCTCTCCTCCTTAAGAGTGAAAACGGAAAAGCTTACAGAAATTATAGACTGATGGTCATCTCCGGTTTTACTGCTGTCATAAACCTTGATGCCCACGTTCTTTTCACCGTACTGAATTACGGCATCCTTATAATATTTCGTTTCCTTAACCCAGCTTTCCGCCCAGTTCTTTTCATTAACGGCCTTTTTGCGATTTGAGAAAAGAGCGGAGGGACAAAGAGTTTCGGTATAATCCTCAAAGGACACAAGAAGCTTATCGAAAACCATTCTTGAACGGGGAGCAAGAGTATTGTAGGCATACACCTTTCCTGCGGAATCAAGAAGATAGAAGTTGGTTTTTCCGTCGGAATAGACCTGCTTAATATCGCAAAGCCCGTCAAAGACGTCG
Source organism: Acutalibacteraceae bacterium (assembly GCA_045654865.1). Lineage (GTDB taxonomy): Bacteria > Bacillota > Clostridia > Oscillospirales > Acutalibacteraceae > RUG806. Next base: position 12,460 of record JAZOOE010000264.1, read on the forward strand.
GAGGGCTTGTTTTTCACCACAAGGTGAGCCTTTCCGGAAAAATCCGCATATGCATAACAGCCCTTGCCGCCCGCAACGCATTTTACGTTCTCGGCAAGAATCGACATTCCATTCTCGTCAAAAAGCTTCAGTCTACCCTCGTCAAGAAGCGTCAGTCCATCCTTTGTATTATAAAGCTTTCCGTCTGCCAGCACGTAACAGGTGTCAACGCATCCGAAAAGACGGATATCCTGCTTTTTTGAATGAAGAGGAGGAAATTCGAGGCTTTCAGCCTTTTTGCCTTCACTTTCGCCCACGGCATCCGTCACGGGCTCACAAATTCTTCCGTCATAATCAACCATAATAAAACATCCTTTTCTTATTCTTTCGCATATTTCCGTTTTTTTAATTATACTTTACAGCCATTTTATTTTCAAGCAGATATTGAGCCACGGATAATTCATAATCGGAGCAGTCGCCCTCAAGATAGGTGCGGCTTCCGCGGGAAACGAGACAATAAACGCTTATGGGGATATTTCCGAATAAATCCGTCTGAGCATCGGCAAAAACCGCATATTTTTTTTCCGTTGACGTCAGCTCAAAGGTAAAAAGCAGCTCACACTCAGTTTTTGTTCCGTCTTCATTTGTAAGATAAAAAAATTTGTTTTCCATCGTTAATTCTCTCTTTCGTTTTTTACATCTGTATTTTACACCGCCGGAATATATGCTTCTGAAAGGGGTGAAAAAAATTACAATACGAAAAAACAAAAGGGATAATATTTACAGAATATTAAAAAAAGAATTGATATGCATCTTGATAAGAAAAAGTCCTCTGTGGTAGAATTGATTTAAAGCATTAAAAGGAGGAGTTTTTTTGGCGACCTGGAAAAAGTGTATTTTTATAGCCGTGCTCGTTGTGTTCATCGGCGTGTCTGTGTCATTTACCTTTTTCTCTATTGCAAGAGATACCTATGAATTCAGAGAAAGCGAAAGCATAGCAGACGTCACCGGGCTTTCGGGCTGGGAATTTTTCGGCTTCAACGGAAATTCCGACACCGCCGAGCTTAAAATCGATTATGTAAGGGATGCCAACGGAGAAAACCCCGATTTATCAAAGCCCGTTATTGCCGTAGGTGATTTTACTGTGGTAAGCGACGAATACGTTGAATTTATTTATATCGGTAAGGACGTGGAATACATATCCGATTCCGCATTCTATTACTGCAAAAAGCTCAAGGCAGTATTTGTGGATGAGGAGAATGAGCACTTTACGTCCGTTGACGGAGTCCTTTATACAAAGGATATGAAAACCCTTATTCTTCACCCCATTGAAAACGGTGCGTGGCAGCAGGAGCAGGGACTGACAGATGCTCCCGACACCTATGTTATCCCCGAGGGTGTTGAAAACGTGGGCAGCTACAGCTTTTATAAAAACGGCTCCCTTGTTCACCTGACCTTCCCGTCAACACTTAAAACAATAGGTGATATGGCATTTTTCGGTTGCGGCGGTATGTGGACGGTATGGCTCCCCGAGGGTCTTGAATCCATCGGCGCGGATGCCTTCAGCTACTGCTCAAGCATTTCACCCGTAATGTATATTCCCGCATCCGTAAAGCAGATTGACGATTATGCCTTTTTCTCCTGCACGGGCATAAAGGCAGTATTTATGGGAGCAGAAAATGAAGAAGCTCTCGAAACGGGAGAAAGCTGGCTTCCGAAAAACGTGCTCAAGGTGCTCTTCCACGTTGCGGTCACCCCCGAATACGGAAAGACACTTGATGAAGCAAAGGCAGAAAAAATAAGACTTGATAACGAAGCGGCAAAGGAGGGGTAAAAAATGAGTAAATCAACTGAAAACAAAATTCCGTTCAGGCAGAAGGCAGGCAATTTTATCGGTGAATTCAGAGACCATTGGAATACCCCTGCAGAAGGAAAATACGTTCCCTACAAGGAATATCTTTCCATATTTCTTGCCGTAGGCGGTAACTACTCCGCACAACATCTTCTCGGATTCCTTTCCTTCGGTACGGGCTGTTATCTTGTAGCCTACTATTATGAAATACCGATTCTTACCTTCTCCGCAATAAATGCATTCTTCCTTATTTCGGGATATCTGTGGAGTATGCTCAATATGGGTATTGATGCGAATCTCGGAATCCTGCCGAAAAAGACGGAGAAAAAATATTTTGCCCTGTATCTGTCGGTAGCGGCACTGGGACTTATCCTTCTTATTTTTGATATGACAAAGATAATTCCTTTTCCCGAAAGCTTTGTCAGCTTTATGAACACAAAATGGCAGGGACTGAATTTATACAGTATACTTAAAATTTTTGGCATTCACATGTTCGTATCCGGATGGGGCGGCTTCAGATGTATTATCATCAAGAAAAAGCTCATTCCTAAACTCGGCAGATACAAGGTTTTCGCTTATGCAAACATCGTACAATGCGTAATAATGGTAATACTGATATGCGAATTACCTCTCTATGAACAGCCTCTTATCGACCGTGTATGGAAGCTTTACGTGCTGTTCCAGCTTTTCGGAATGTTCGGATTTACGGGGGCACCTCAGCAGATCGCCGACAACATAAGCCCCAACGGACACGAAAGAATGATAATCCGCTGCTGGCCCGTAAAGCTCAGCCACCTGCTGCGCTCAATAATGACTATGGTTATCCCCACGGTTTCGGGTATGTTCTTCGTAAACGGCATAAGAGACCGCGGCACTTTCCAATATATCATTCCCATAGCCTTGGGTCTCAGCATTGTAATGATGTATTCGGGACTCTGGAAGATAAAAGAACGCATCCCCGCACCGCCTCTTGACAAGAAAAAGTACTATTCCTTCTGGGATTGTATCGACGGTATTATGAAGAACAAGTACCTGTGGATAAAGCAGGCATCCGCACTTCTTGACTCTCTCGGAAACGGCATGATAGGCATAGGACAGATAATGCTTATATACACCTGGAGAGAGACCGGTTTCTTCTTCGCGGTTGCCGAAAATGCCATTGCCTTCGTAGGAAACCCGGGTGCGTTCCTTGCCCCCTGGATAAGAAAAAGATTCCAGTTCAAGACATTGTTTGTTTTTAAGCAGATGATCATGTTTGCCTCAAGCGGCATATTTATTCTTGCTTTCTTATTCCTCGGCGATTCTCCGATGCTCTGCGGACTTGTGCTGTTTATCGGCATCTGTCTTCGTGATGCCCTGAAATCTGCAATCGAGCTTGCATCCGAGGATATGGATATCAGAATCAGTGACTATCAGATGTATATTTCGGGAGAACGCTTTGAAGCCTATCAGGGTGTTGTCGGCTGGTTTACGGGACCGCTTTCCGCTCTTATCAGCCTTATTATCCCTCTGATGTTCTACAGAGTGGGCTTTACCTCGGACTGGGACGTTCTGTTCATCCCCGACGTCAGAGTAAAGTGTATGATAATCGGTCTTGCCTTTGATATGGCAGGCTATCTCTTAATGAGCATTCCCTATATCTTCTTCTGGGATTATTCCGACGAAAAGCACGCCTTCATTATGGAGGAGCTGAAAAAACGCGCCGATGCATTATCAGCAGAAGACACAGAAAATCAAACGGCAGCCGCCGCGGAAAACGTACAATAACACATACAAAAAGGACTCAACCCGATAAAAGGCTGAGTCCTTCCTCTTTTTATGTTTGCACAATGCCCTCATTGAATGATGCAAGCTTATTGAACAAGAACCACCTATACCCCCCGAACTTGGTAAGATTTTTTCTTATAAAAGCTTTTCAAACACCTCGGAAAGTGAGGCTCTTATTACGTATTCGGCTTTATCGTCGAAAGGGGTGGGGCTCATATTGACTATTATCAGGTGCTTGCCCGAAAATTCCTCCACAAAGCCTGCCGCGGGGTAGACTCTCAGAGACGTTCCGCCCACTATGAGCACATCTGCCGAATTAACGTGACTCTGTGCATCAAGCATGGAATATCCGTCAAGAGCCTCCTCGTAAAGGGTTACCTCGGGACGAATTATGCCGCCGCAGAATTCACATACGGGTACACCGTCTCCGTCGTTTATCACCTCGGGGACAAAGTGTCTGCGGCATAACGAGCAGTAGCATCTGCTTACGGTGCCGTGAAGCTCTATAACGTATTTTGAGCCTGCCGCCTGATGAAGTCCGTCTATGTTCTGTGTGATTACAGCTTTGATAATACCTTTTTTCTCAAGCTCTGCCAATACCTTGTGAGTTGTATTGGGCTGTGCCTCGGGGAATATCATATTCCTTCTGTAAAACTCAAAGAATTTCTCAGGCTCGTTTTCAAGACAGCTCTTGCTGAGATAGTATTCGTTGGATTGAGTACTGTAAAGACCGCCCGCTCCTCTGAAATCGGGAATTCCGCTTTCCGTGGAAACTCCCGCACCGCCGAAGAACACCGCATAGCGTGAATTATGTAATATCTCTCTTATCTCTCTTATCTCTTTTATGGCTTTTATACTGTGAAGCTCCATAGTCTATTCCTCTGTATTCTCTGCGACGGCTTTTATGATTTCACTTACCTGACGTGCCGCCGCTTCAATACCCTCGGGAGAAAGATGGATAGTATCCTCACTGATAAAGCCATCAATATCAGAGGCAATAAGTGAATAAAGATCGTTGATAATTATGCCCTTTTCTCTGAAAACGGGAACAATAAGCTCGTTGAATCTTATTATGTCCGAATTCTGATTATATTTATTTTTTTCGCTGACGGGCGTGGTGGTGGCAAAGATGACCT
>JAZOOE010000265.1:0-7028 GCA_045654865.1 Acutalibacteraceae bacterium
AAGCTCGAAAAGGTGATTCCGATAAAACTGAATTGAATCAAGGGACTCGGACAGGCATTAAGCCGCCCCGAGTCCCTCCAATTATATCAGTTCAGAAAAGGCTTCTTTTTTTTGTCACCTTTTCTCTTTCCTTTTCAAAGCCGTGCATCCAATCCGCTCTCAGGAAATATATCAGAAAAATTATACTGCTGAGTGTCCACGTTATGGGATATGCCCATGAAACGGTGGTAAGCTCATTTACATATTTCAGCGCTACAAAAATATAGCTTACGCGGAACAGACACCAGCAAGCGAGCATCGTATACATAGGCACCGTTGCTTTTCCCGCACCGCGCAGAACACCTGCAATACAATGAGAAAAGGCAAGCAGACAATAAAAAAGACAGATAGTCCGCATATGCTCAGCCCCCGAAGCAACAGCAGCCTCAGAATCACTGAAGAAGTCTATAAGCTGCGGTGCAAAGATATAGCTGAGCAAGCCTATTATTTCTGCCATAATGCAGCTGCAAACGACACCGAAGGCAACACCCTTTTTCACTCTCGGGTATTTTTTTGCCCCGAGATTTTGTCCGACAAAGGTGGAAAGCGCCTGCGTAAAGCAGGTGACGGGAAGAAATGCAAAGCCCTCAAGCTTTGAATATGAGCCGCAGCCTGCCATAGCAGCCTTGCCGAAGCTGTTTATATTCGTCTGCACAAAGACGTTGGCAACGGAAATTACGCTGTTCTGAACCCCTGACGGAATTCCGTATCGGAGAATTTCAATAAGATGCTTTTTATGAAAACGGATTTTTCTGATTTTAACACGGTAAGGGGTATCACTGCGGATGAGCAGAATAAAGCAAAGCAGTGCGCTTATACCCTGAGAAATAGTTGTTGCACCCGCCGCAGAGCCCACACCCCAGCCTAAATACGCCACAAAAAGCATATCAAGACCTATATTTACAAGGGTTGAAAATATAAGATAATAAAGAGGATGTCTGCTGTCCCCCACTGCGTGCAGAATTCCGACAAAAATATTATACATCACCGTAAAAATTGCACCCATAAAATAAAAACGGAAATATTCTACAGACTGAGGCAGAACCTCTGACGGCGTTCCCATAATAACAAGAATATGCGGCGTAAGATAAACACCTGCAAAGGTAAGAAATATGCCCGTAACAAGTCCCAGAGCAATAGCCGTATGAATGGTTTTTGACATTTCATCATAATCCTTTGCGCCAAAGGAACGGGCTATAATAACTCCGGCGCCCATCGCCAGACCGTTGAAGAAGCTTACCATCATAAAAATAAGGCTGCCCGATGAGCTTACCGCAGCCAGCGCATTATCATCTATGAAATTTCCCACACACCAGGCATCAAAGGTATTGTAAAGCTGTTGAAAAAGATTACTTAAAAATACGGGAAGGGCAAATAACAGCATAGTTTTCCATATAGATCCTTCCGTCAATGAACCGCGAACAGAAGACAATTTCAACTCCTCCTTTTCAAAAATTCTGATAACTCAGAAGTCAGAATTTTTACTTCTTACCTCTTCACTATTCACTCTTCACATAATCCGCTGTCAGAATTTTCGGGAAGTAAAAAGTAACGGAGAACGGCAAAACATTAAAATTTACATCCGACATTATCAATCTCACAGTCAACACACCGATTATAGCACACTACAGCCCCAATGCAAATGTTTTTTGACTTATACAAACAAAAAAGAGGATAAAAAAAGCATCCCGATAAATACATATCGGGATACTGAAAATTGTTGATGCAATTTATCTCTTTGAGAACTGAGGTGCACGACGAGCGCCCTTGAGACCGTACTTCTTTCTTTCCTTCATTCTGGGATCTCTTGTTAAGAAACCTGCCTTCTTGAGGAGAGGACGAAGATTCTCATCATACTGAAGAAGAGCTCTGGAAAGACCGTGACGGATAGCACCTGCCTGGCCTGTTACGCCGCCGCCCTGTACTTTACAGATAACGTCGAACTTTTCAGCTGTCTCTGTAAGAACGAGAGGCTGACGAACGAGGAGCTTGAGAGTTTCAAGACCGAAATAGTTGTCGATCTCTCTGTCGTTGATAACAATCTTGCCTGTGCCGGGATATACGCGAACACGAGCAACTGACTTCTTTCTTCTACCTGTGCCGTAGAAATAAGGATTTCCTTCGTACATTTAAGTTTGCCTCCCTTTCTTAAAATTCTCTTACAGCGGGCTTCTGAGCAGCGTGGGGATGCTCTGCGCCTGCGTAAACGTGTAAACGGTTAAATGCAGCTCTGCCGATGGAGTTGGAAGCAAGCATACCCTTAACAGCCTTTTCTACAACGAAAACGGGCTTGGACTTAATGAGAGTGCTATACTTAACCTTCTTCATGTTGCCGATATAACCTGTGTGATGATAGTACATTTTCTGATCGAGCTTCTTACCTGTAAGAACAACCTTGGAAGCGTTGATGATGATTACGTTATCGCCACAGTCAACATGAGGAGTGAAAGTAACCTTATGCTTGCCGCGAAGAAGAACAGCAGCCTCAACAGCGAGAGCGCCGAGAGTTTTGCCTTCTGCATCAAGAACGTACCAATTGCGTTCAACAGTCTGGGGATTAGCCATATAAGTTGACATAATTGAAACCTCCTGTAAAAATTAATTCTTTAATTCAACAGTGGTAATGTTACCACAACAAAAATACAAAGTCAACACTTTTTTTGATAAATTTAAGTTATCAATACAAAAGCTCGCAAATGCTCCGTTTTTCTTCGTTTTTCATAGCATTTGCTCACGGATGATTTTTTAAATTATTTATACATTTTAACCAATGACACTTATCATTTTTTTACATTACGGCTTTTTGATGTCGATAGACAGTTTTCTCTTCTTCACTATTACCTCTTACCTTTTACCTTCCGAAAATCCTGAATGTATTTTTAGTAAAGAGTGAAGAGTGAAAAGGTAAAAAGTAAAAATCCTGAACGCTTAGCCGAGTGTTCGTAAGGACACTAGGCAGTTTTATTCGCCCCCCAGGCGAGTGATATTGCTTCTGAGAAGCTGATTACAAAGAACAGTTTCCTTTTTTGTCTGTTTTATAAAGTAGCAAACCTTAATTATTTCTTACGCAAAAGCTTTTGATTTTTCTATCAAGGGACTGTTGCTCATACCTATCTTCACCTGAAATTTGTAATCTTCACTTCTTCACTATTACCTCTTACCTTTTACCTTCCGAAAATCCTGAATGTATTTTTAGTGAAGAGTGAATAGTGAAAAGGTAAAAAGTAAAAATCCTGAACGCTTTCGCATTCAGGATTTTTGGTGACCCGGACGAGAATCGAACTCGTGTTACCGCCGTGAAAGGGCGGTGTCTTGACCGCTTGACCACCGGGCCATATTTGGTAGCGGGAGTAGGATTTGAACCAACGACACTTCGGGTATGAACCGAATGCTCTAGCCAACTGAGCTATCCCGCCAACTACTTTCCCGCCGACTTTTGGTTAATGGTCGGGGCAACGGATGTTATTATAGACTATCTTTTTGTGTTTGTCAACACTTTTTTTGAATTTTTTTTGTTTTTTTCAATTTTTACAAAAAAATGCTTCAGCCGCTGTTACGTCAAGAGAAATCTGCCGTTTCAGCGCATCGGCATCAGAAAATCTTTTCTCTTCTCTTATAAAGGAAAACAACTGAATTTCAATCATTTTACCGTAAAGATCCCCTGAGTAATCTATTATATAGGTCTCACTTCTGACACCCGTACCGTCAAAGGTGGGGCGGTTGCCGATATTTGTAACACCAAGGTATTCCCGTGAGCCGATAAATACCTTTGATGCATACACGCCGAAAAGCGGAACGGCAAGTCCCTCGGGAATATATTGGTTTATTGTAGGCGCACCGAGAAGTCTGCCTCTTTTATCGCCTGAAAATACCTCTGCGCAAAAGCCGTAGGGGAAGCCGAGCATTCTGTGCGCGCTTTCCATATCGCCCATGCTTATTGCTCTTCTGACTGCGGTGGAGCTTACCTCCTCGCCGTCGGACAGATATTTTTCACATTCAACTACCTTTACTCCAAGCTCACGGCACAGCCTTTTAAGCTCGTCCGCATCGCCCGAGGCATTTTTTCCGAAGCGGTAATTATATCCGCATACCACGGCACCCGCGCGGGCCTTTCCCACAACGATCTCCTCGATGAACTCGCGGGGAGACATATCCTTTATTTCGGAAAAGGAAACGGAGATCCGCTCAAGTCCCATAGCGTCAATAATGCTGTCGCGTCTGCTTTTAAGCAGAAGAGCGGGCACATCCATACCGCAGAGCACCTTTTTCGGATGCTCGTCAAAAAGCATAACGGCAGGCACAAAGCCCTCGTCGGCAAGCTTCACCGCCTCGTTGAGCACGGCGATATGCGCCTTGTGAAGACCGTCAAAATATCCCAGCGCCAATGCATATTTTTTCTTTGAGTTAATATCAATCATTACCGACAACCCTTTTTGCCCAAAGTGTGGAAATATCGTCTTCCCTGATCTCGCCCAAGCCTAAAAAAGCTTTTTCGGGGGAATAGACTCTGTATAAGGACGGCTTTATTTCCGTGTGCAGTCTGTCACTCGCAAGCTCTCCGCCGTTGGAAAAGCGCCTTGCCTGAGCAGAGCTTATCTCAACGCCCGGAAGACTCATAAAGGGGTGATCAATGCTCATAAGAGCGGCAGCACCCTCTTTTTCTATTTCCTCGATCGTCCTTGCCTCATCAATGTAAAAGCCGTTTGACAGGGTTCTGTTAAGCGCCGTCATAACAGCACCTGCACCCGTTTTCTCGCCTATATCAGCAATAAGGGACCTGATATATGTTCCCTTGGAGCAAAGAACCTCTATTTCAAACTCGCCGTCATTTTCATAAGCCGTAAGCTCCAGCTTTTTTATGCTTACAGCTCTTTTTTCTCTTTCAACCTCAATTCCCTGTCGGGCAAGCTCATAAAGCCTTACGCCATTTTTGGAAATTGCGGAATACATAGGAGGCAGCTGCATAATATCGCCTCTGAAGCAGCCAAGCACCGCCTCGACCTCACTGCGCGATACGTTCACCTGCTTCGATTCAAGCACCGTACCCGTAATATCAAGGGTATCGGTAACCGTACCGAAGCGGAATCTTGCCACGTAAGCCTTTTCAGAGGAGGGGAGAAAATCTATAAATCTGGTGGCTTTACCCAAAGCCACGGGAAGCACACCCGTTGCCATAGGATCAAGGGTACCCGTGTGCCCCGTCTTCTTCTCCGAAAATATACGTCTGAGTGAAGCGGCAGCCTTAAAGGAGGTTATACCCTCCGCCTTATTTATAACAGCAAATCCGTTCATATTTTCTCCAATTCCTCTTGAACAGCTTTTAATAATTTATTTGTAACCTCACCGAGGCTTCCTGCTATCTCACAGCCTGCGGCAAGACGGTGTCCTCCGCCGCCGAAGCACTCGCAGACAGCTGCAGCACTTGCAGGTGCATTTGAACGAACGGATATTTTATATCCGCCTTCCTTTTTCTCCTTGATGACAATACCGATGAGCACACCCTCAATCTGTCGGGGAAGTCCCGAAATGCTGTGTGTATCGGATTCGGGCACCCCCGTACGTCTGAACATATCCTGAGTAAGGGTGATCACCGCGCATTTCCCGTCAAGATAGGTTCTCATAGACGAGGTGGCAAGTGATTCAAAGCGGAAATATTCCTTTGTCTTCGTCTCAAAAACCCGTTTGTTTATTTCACCGTTATTTATCCCCTTGGCAACGAGCCTTGCGGCGGTCTCAAGAGTTTTTGCGGTGGTGTTTGAATATCTGAAGCAGCCCGTATCGGTGGAAATTCCCAGATACAAGGCCTCGGCAGTCTTCTGTGAAATCTCCTGACCTGCGCTTACGAGCATATCATAAATTACCTCGCATGCGGCAGACGCAGAGGAATCAAGCAGCAGATTTTCGGCATAGGGTGTGTTCACCGCGTGGTGATCTATGCTCAGAAATACCTTATCGGAATATAAGGAATATACATCCGAGGTCATAAGCTTGTTATCGGCAAGGTCAACGCTGATAACAAAGCGGGGCTCGAAATCAGAAAACGCCTCATCACAGACGGGAATCGAAAGTGCATCAGAAACGTTATCCAGCATACATCTTACGTTCTTTCCCATTTCTCTGAGAACGTTATACATAGCAAAGACACTTCCCACCGCATCTCCGTCGGGGTTGCGGTGAGTTATGAGCAATATATCATCAGTATCTTCAAGAAGCCTGAAGGCTTCCTTATGAGTCAGCTTCGTCATTTGATTTACCTTTGATCTTGTTCAGCTTGCTGAACATTTCAATACCTTTTTCTATTGAGTCATCGGCTACAAAACGGACATCGGGAATCTTTCTTATTGATATGCGAGCACCCAATTCCTTTCTGATGAAGCCCTTTGCGTTGCCGTTGAGTGCCTTGCAAGCCTCCTCGGCATCCTTTATGCCGCTGAGAGAGCTTACGTATGCCTTAACGAACGAAAGATCGTGAGCCACCTCTACTCTTACAACGGTAAGCATAAGAGAATTAACTCTGGGATCCTTAAGCTCTCTTACGAGAGCGGTAATTTCTCTTTTGATATCCTCGGCTGTACGGTCGGATCTGTAACCCATTATTCCACTCCTCTCGTATCATAATTCCCGAGGGAAATTATGACGTTATATTCATTCACGGGGAATGAGTTATATTGCCCCTTACGGGCAGTTATATTCACCTGCGGTAAGTTATATTTTTTGCTTCACAAAGGCTTCGGGAGCCTGACGGCTCTTCCGCCTCACTCTGTTAAAATGCCGCCCGCAGGCCCCGATATATTTGCAATCGGCAAATATATCATACGTCAAAGAAGTGTATTATTTATAATGCACACCTCTGTCCCACCACATTTTACTCTGTGAAATATATCACTGCGCAGCAATATTACTGCGCAGTAATTTCACTGATGTGAAGCATTAATTCCATCACAGAAGCGAAAGCTTCCGCTTAGGGTGACGGCAATAATCCGAACCGT